>JBIKVR010000071.1:0-14568 GCA_044356735.1 Prochlorococcaceae cyanobacterium | reverse complement strand
GGCTCGGTGCTGGCCCAGGCCCAAGGCCAACAGCAGCAGGCGGCAGAACGGCTGCAGCTCGCCCAGGAGCGGCTGGCCCAGCTGGAAACCGCCATGGAGGAACTGGCCCAGATCGAACAGCGGCTGGAGTTGATCGATGGCCGCAAGCGGCCGGCCCTGGAAGCCCAACAGCAGCGGTGGCGGCAACAGCAACGCCAGCTGGAGCAGGCCAAAGCCCAGCTGGAGCTGCGTCGCAGTCAGCGGCAACCCCTGGCCCAGCAATGGCAGGCCCTGCGGCAGCTGCTGGAAGAGCGTCAGCAGCTGGAGGGCCAAAGGCAGCGGGCCAGCGCCGAACAAGGCCAGCTCCTGGAGGGCCAAAGGGCCCATGGCGCCCAATTGCAGGCGATCGACCAACAGCTCGATCGCCTCCAGGGCCAGCTGCGCAATGGAGTGCAGGCCAGCCAGCAGTTGCAACAGCGGCTAGAGCTGGGCCAGCTACTGCTGGATCAAGCCGCCGTGGAGCGGGAGGCGCAGCAGCTGCAGCAGCATCGCCAGCAATTCAACCTGCTGCAACAGCAGGCCGCCGCCCTCAAAACCGAACTGAGCTCTCTACCGCCGATCACCGCCGAGCGCCTGCAGGAACTGCGCCAGGCGGAGCGCCGCCTCGGGGAAGCCCGGGCCCGCAGTGAGGCGATGGCGGCCACGGTGACGCTGCTCAGGGCCGATCAGCCGGTGCTGCTCGATGGCAAACCGCTGCTGAGTGGCAGCGAAACCCGGCTCGTGCAGGCCAGCAGGTTGCAGGTGGGCCCTGGCGTGGAGCTGGAGATCAGCCCCGGCGGCGGCGAGGCCCTGGCCAATGCCAGCGCCGAGCGCCTCCAGGCCGAAAGCCAGCTGGCTGGAATACTCCAAGCCATGCATTTGGCAAATTTAGACGCCGCCGAAGCAATCGCCCAGCAAAGGCAGCGGCTGGAAAGTGAACTGGCCAACCTGCGCCGCAACGCTGCCGCCATCCCCTGGCAGCGGCTGGATGAGCAGCTCGCCGCCCTGCAAAACCGCCGCCAGCAGCTTAACAGCAAACTTGAGAACTCCAGCAGCGAGCTGCGGGCGCTGCAACAAGACGGGCAGCTGCCGTTGAATCCAGCTAATCCAGCCAATCCAGATGCTGCGCCAGATGCGGAGCCATTGGAAGTCTGGCTGCAGGAGCAACGCCAACAACTGCGACTGCTCCAGGAGCGGCAGCAGAACGAACAAAAAACCTACGAGCGACTGCTGGGCGAACAGCAGCATTTACAGCAACTAGGCAAACAAACGGCCATCAAACTGGGAGAACTGGCTGGCCTGCTAAGCGCAGTGGAGCAAAGGCTGCAGACTAGTGAATCTGAAGCTATCCAATCTGAAGCTGGCCAGTTCGAAATTAGCCAAACTAAAGATGGCCAAACCAATCCTGGCGAAGCTAAAAAGCCCGCAGCTGAACTGAGTAAAGCCAAGCCTGGCGAAGCTAAAGCTGGCGTAGCTGAAAACTCTGGCGGCCAGCCAGAAGCCGATCGTCTCCATGGCCAACTACAACAACTGCAGCGGCAACTAGCCGCCCTGGACGAACAACTGCTCGCCCAGGAGCAGCAGCTGGCTGCACTGCAAGCGGAGACAGATCAGGGCTCGCCAACTGGCGGCGGCGAAGAGGCCCTGCTGGCGGCGCTGCGGCAACTTTTAGCGGAAAAAGAAGAGCTGTTGCTGCGCCGGGGCCAAAACCTGCAGTTGTGTCGCAGCCTTGGCGCCACCAATCCCCAAGCCGACTGCGAACAGTGCCAGGCCGCCCTTGACCATTGCCAGGAGCACAACCAGGCGCTAATGGGCCGGGCCCTGGCCCTGCGCAGCTTGGTGGAGCGTTTTGGCAGCGCCCGATCGGCCCTGGCCGATCGCTATGGCGAGCCGATGGCCAGGGCGATTGCCAGCTACTTGGAGTTACTGGGCACTGGCTCCAAAGCGGTACGGCTCAATTTTGATGGCAGCTCAGGATTTAACGATCTGCAACTGCAGCAGGCCCAGGAGAGCTACGCCTTTGAACGGCTCAGTGGCGGCATGCGCGAACAACTGGCGGCGGCCCTGCGACTGGCGATGGCGGAAGTATTGGCACCGGCCTACGACGGCAGCCTGCCGCTGGTATTTGACGATGCCTTCACCAACAGCGATCCGGAGCGGATTCAAGGACTGCACCAGATGCTGGAACGGGCCTGCCAGTCAGGGGTGCAGGTGCTGCTGCTCTCCTGCACCCCTAATGCCTACGCCGATTTAGCCGATCGGATTGGCAGTCGCCTTGAGCTGCAAGCACCGCTGGGGAGTTGAGCGCCTAAATGCTCAGCTCCGCTGCTGCCAAGCCGCCAACTTCTGCGCCATCGCCAGCTTCTGCGCCATCGCCATCTAGGCCACCATCATCAAGGCCGCCATCATCCAGGCTGCCTGCGGGGATCAATCGGATTTGCTTGCGACCCAGTTTGATCTCGAATTCATCACCTGGATGGAGATCGAGCATGGCTGTGTAGGCCTTGCCCACCAGCAAATTGCCATTGCCCTGAACCGTGGCTACATAACTGAGCTTGCGACCTGCCTTGCCCAGCTTTGAGGAGACGCCTATCTCCACCCCCTTGGCATCCAGCAAGGCCTCATAGAAGGCGGTGAAGTTCAGGCGCTCGGCACCGTCCTTTTTGGTTGACACATAACCGCAGGCACGTACGATCTCTGACTTGCCGGCATCGCCAAGCTCCTTGACCTTAATGAGCAGTTCAGAACCTGTGAGCATGAATCTTAGGGGTGAACCCAACGAAGACGAAAAAAATTTAACCCACTCAAGGTGGCTACTGACTTGTCACTTAGATGACAGGTGCACTCGCCGCCCTGTCCCGTCTCCTGAACAAACCAATCCCTAGTCATGCCATGGCCATCCCCCAGCTCAGAGCCGTTGATGCCAATGACTTGGACCAATTGCTGGCCGTATATAGCGATGCCGTGACCAGCCAGGCGGGCCCCTATTACCAGCAGGCTCAGATCAAGGCCTGGTCCACCCATCCCTATGCCACAGAAGCGGTGGCCGAGGCGCTGCGGCGCGGTCGTGCCCTGGCCAGTTGCGCCAGCGGTGATCCAGCCACGATTGAAGCCTTCGCCCTACTCGATCCAATCGACAGGCTCTCCCTGCTCTATTGCCGCGGTCGCTCCAGTCGCCAGGGTCGCGCCACAGCCCTGGTTCAGGCCGTGGAAGAGCTAGCCCGCCAGCAGGGTTGCCAGCAGCTGCGCACCGAGGCCAGCCAGCTATCGCGGCCCCTGTTGTTGCGACAGGGCTGGCAGCTGCAAGCCGAGGAGCGGGTGCAATTCGCCGGGGTGAGCTTCCTGCGCTGGCGGATGATCAAATCCCTGAATAACCAAACCCATGGCTGAGGAGCAGCTGCAGCAATTTCTCCACAAGGTGGCCCAACTCCAGCAGTTCGTTTCGCTCACAGAAGCGGAACCAAGCCTGAGGGCCGCCCTCAGCGATTGCAGTTGCCACCATGAGGTGGTGGAACTGGCCCGCAGCCGCGGCTTTGAGATTGGCCGGCGCTGGGGGGAGGCCTCTGGCATCTGCGGCGGTGATGACAACCTGCTGCAAGGTGCCTGCCCGCCAGCCGGCCAGGAGAGCAGCAGGGTGCTGCTGGAATCAGCGGGCCTGCGGCTGGAGCTGATCCACTCCTGCTCGGCCGCCTCTGCTCCGGGGTTTTGGTACGAGCAGCCGGAGCATGAATGGGTAACTTTGTTGCAGGGCAGCGCCCGGCTCCAATTCGAAGATGAACCGCAGCCCAGGGATCTAAGCCGGGGCGACAGCCTGGTGATTGAACCGGGCAGACGCCACCGCCTGGTGGCTACAGATCCGGCTCCGGGTTCCCTGTGGCTGGCTCTTTTCTGGTGGCAACAGAGCGCTGCTGGCTGAAATTATGCACCAGCCAGTAGCTGGCGGTGAGGGCCAGCACCGCAATGCCCAAACCTGCCAACAGCTGCGGTTTGGCCTCGGCCCCATGGGGCAAAACAATTACCTTTCGGCTCACGGCTGTGATGGCCGTGAGCAACACCAGCTCGATCTGTATCACCTGCTTGCGCAGGTAGGAGGTGATGTTCTGCAACACCTCCAGGGCGATCAGCAAACTGAGCAGATCGCCCAATACCTGCATCAATCGACTGTTCAGCCAGGCGGTGTTTGGGTTCATCAGAGACCAGAACACCTGCCAGACCAACTGCAGGGAGGTGGCGGCGATCAGCACCAACAGCACCAGGCCCAGCACCTTAGCCAGCTGACGCTCACAGCGGTCGATAAGTTTGAGATAACCAGCGTCGCCCCAAACACGGTTGAAGAATCGGATCACAGGCCTCGAATCAACAGGAGAGTGTTAACACAGCGGTGGTTCCCCAGGGAAGTGAGCGGACTACAATCCTGGTGAGCACAGTCTGCCGGTGACAGACAAGAAACAGGAGGTAGAGCTGTAAATTCAGCCCAATCAACCACCTGGCCAACCCAGGGTAGTCAGCAGTCAGGGCTTCTTGCCTAGCCAGTTGTTTAGCCGTAACTTTCTCAGCCAAAGATTACTTAGCCAAAGCTTGCTTAGCCGACACTTAACTAGCCAGACGTTGCCTAGCCGGGGCATGTCCAGCCAAGCTTTGCTGAGCGGAGGTTTGTTCAGTCAGCACTTGATCAGTCAGTACTTGCTCAGCCAAAGTTCATTCATACGGGGCTTGCCTAGCCAGGAACTGAACTCAGTTGGTGAACAGCCTGTACTGGGGCTTGGCCGGGGTGTCGCTGGGAGAGTTTTGCAGCTGGGTATCACAGCTGACCGTTCCGTCCGCAGATGTGACGCAGTTCTTCGGCAACACCTTGGTGTTTGGTCCCACGTTGCTGCCGGGCCCTAGCAAATAGCTCTCCACCTGGGCCTGGGCCAGGCCAGGCACCAGGGCCAAGCTGAGGCTGCCGATTGCCAGCGCAGCTTGCAGAGCTTGGCGGGTTGCCATCGATTCAAGTTCGTAGCTGCCCCTCCATTCTGCCTGGAGGCACAGGCCCTGGCAGCTTTTGGGCCAGTTGATCCTTGAAACACCAGCCCTGGCAGCTTCTAGGCCAGTTGATCCCGGCAGCATCGGCCCTAGCTACTTCAGGCCAGCTGATCCTGGCGAATTTCCCGCAACAGCAAATCCAGTTCATCGAGAGAATCATCCAGGCCGATCGCTCGCTGGGGCCGGACCCATCCCTCCTCCCCCTGCCAGCGTTCTTCGATGCCACAGAGCTGGGCTGCCAGCCCCACCAATCCCTCCTGGCCGTAGGTGCGCTGCAGCTCATCGATCAACACCGGCATGCGGATCGAACTGGCCTGCAGCGCCCGGCGCAAATCCGACTGGGTGCGGCCGGTATGGCGCAGCCAGTCCTTGATGAAGGCCTGCAGATCGTCTAGTTGTGCGTTGCTGAGGCTGGCCATGGCGATCAGCGGCCTGAGGGGAACCAGCGATCCAGTCTGCGCTTTGCCCGCAGGCGGATCGCTGGGCTGCGATGACCACCACACAAACTGAGCAGGGTGGTGAGGGCCACCAGATCGTCGGAGAAGCCTGCCACCGGAATGAAATCCGGCAATAAATCCACTGGCATCTGCAGGTAGGTGAGGGCCGCCAGCACTGTCATCCTCACCGCCGGGGGCGTGGCCCCATCCAGCAGCAATTCCAGGCACTCCAAGGCTGGTAAAGCAACGATACGACCGGCACGACGCAACAGCCGCAGCAATATGGCCCTGGCCCAGGGGCGTCTCGATGCTGGCTACGGTTGCAAGCCAATCCCACTCAACCGATGACCCTGCTTGCCGCCATCCCTCCCGAGCTGCTGCCCCGCGCCGGAGTGGCCTACTTGCACTACGTCAGCATCATGGTTTGCTTTGGGGCCCTGGTGTTGGAGCGGCGGCTGATCAAGCCAAATCCCAACAAGGCCGACGCCACCTTGATGGTGATCACCGATGTGGTGTACGGAGTGGCCGCCCTGGCCCTGTTGGGCAGCGGCATCCTGCGGGTGCTCTATTTCGGCCAGGGAGCAGAGTTCTATACGGAAAATCCTGTCTTCTGGTGGAAGGTGGGGCTGTACATAGCTGTTGGCACCCTTTCTCTTTATCCCACTATCACCTACATCCTCTGGGCCATCCCCCTACGCAAGGGTGAATTGCCAAAAGTAAGTGAAGCCCTGGCCAATCGCCTGGCCTGGATTCTCAACATCGAGCTGGCCGGCTTTGCCCTGATCCCCCTGATCGCCACGCTGATGGCCCGGGGCGTCGGCTTAGCCAACTACGGCCAAGGCCTCTGATGCATGCTCAAACCAGTGTCGGTCCAAACCCCTAGGAAAATCCTGTGGGGAAGCGGCATTTATCTGCTCGCAGCCACCGCCACTGGTTTTTCAGCAGCCACTCTATCCTCAGCAGCTGCCAAGCCAGCTTCCTACCGAGCAGCAATTTCATCAACAGCAATTTCATCAACAGCCGTGCCCCCCGGAGGCTTAACCGGGCAAGATCCCTGCCCACCAGCCCTGGCCATCTCGCCGCTCGAACCGCCAGCTGACCTAACTGGCCGAGGCCAGCGGTTGCTTGCCGAGCGCTATGCCCAGCCAGCTCAGCCACCAGGCGCCGATTACCGCCAGCGGATCGCCATCAGCCCCTGGGGGCCGCCGATTTTGCCCTCCTGGTGCGTCTGGATTGAACCGCCGGCCGATAGCCCTGGAGCTGCGGCTGAGGCGGAGCGCTGGTCTGGGGCCGTGGAGGCTGCCCTGGCCAGCTGGGGGGAATTGGTGCGGCTGCAGCGGGTGGATGATCCGCAACGGGCCCAGGTACTGCTCCTGCGGCGCCGTCCACCACTACGAGAGGAGGGCAACGGCAGGCTGCGGGCCAGCAACGGCCGCTCGCAACTATCCCTGGTGCTGGTGCGGCGGCGCCAACAGCAGCTGCTCGAACCAAGGGTGATCGTTTGGCTGAATCCAGGCCAAAGGCAGCAGGTGATTCAAGCTGCGGCACTGCATGAACTTGGCCATGCCTTCGGGTTATGGGGCCACAGCGACCAGAGCGGCGACGCCATGGCCGCCAGCCCCGCTGGCCCGCCGGTGTTGCGGCTGACCAGCCGCGATGTGGCTACCTGGCGCTGGCTGCAGAGCCTGCCGGGTCAATTCGGCCAGCCCTGGATTTCCGTTCCAGCAGCTGGCTCTGCCGCTCCAGCAACTGAAGGCAAAGTGGGCCCTTAGCCCCGCCTTGGCGCCCCCTGCCGCTCGGCCAGCACCTGCTGCACCTGCCGCCAGCTGACGCCGTGGTGGGCCAGGGCCACCTGCAAATGAAAGATGATGTCGGCCGCTTCGCCGGCGATTTCGGCAGCTATGTCGTCCTTGCAGGCCATCACGAACTCGGCACTCTCCTCGCCAATCTTTTTGAGGATGCGGTTGTCGCCCCCGGCCAGCAATTTGTTGGTGTAGCTGTCAGCCTGGGGATGGTCGCGGCGGCCCTCAATCACCCGCATCAGTTCGGTGCAGATGTCGGCCGGGGGCGGCGGGGCGGAGGGTCCGCCCGCCGTCGGCGTGGCGGCCTGCTCGAAAAAGCAGCTGCGGGCGCCGGTGTGACAGGCCACATCGCCGCTCTGCTCGATCGTCAGCAGCAGCACATCTGCATCGCAGTCGTAACGAATCCCCCGCAAACGCTGGATGTGGCCGCTGGTGGCGCCCTTGTGCCAGAGCTCCTGGCGGGAGCGGCTCCAATAGTGCACCTCGCCAGTGGCCAGGCTGCGCTCAATCGCCTCCTGATTCATCCAGGCCACCATCAACACTGCGCCATCCAGCCAGTCTTGGGCCACGGCTGGAATCAAGCCGGCCTCGTTGAAGCGCAGGCTTTCGATCAGCTCGCCAGCGCTGATCGGGGCATCTGTGGACGGGCCGCTAGCGGACATGGGGGAGCTGTTAATTGGAAATTCTGACCTGACCCGCCCCTGGGCGGCTTCCCCGGCAGCCAGCCAAGCAAGACCAGCCAGGGGAGATGGCCCAAGGGCGGATTGAACTGGAATGATTCCAGGGGCCCAAAGCGGCCACCGAGCCGATCTTCCTCCATGCCCTCCCGCGCGGTCCATACCTGCAGCAAGAGCTTCCGGGGTTACCCCTGCAGCCATCGCCAGTGGCGCCATCCGGGCCACTGCCGCTTTGTGCATGGCTACAGCCGCAGTTTCACCCTCTGGTTCCAGGCCACGGCGCTGGATGACTGCGGCTTTGTGGTGGATTTCTCCAGTCTCAAGGCCCTGGAGGCGCGCCTGGCCGGCCAGTTCGACCACACCTTTTTGGTCAACGCGGACGACCCCTTGCTGCCCACCTGGCAACAGCTACACGAACAGGGGGCCCTCGACCTGCGGGTGATGGCCAACGTGGGCATGGAAGCCAGCGCTGAGCTGGTGTGGGCCTGGGCCAACGAACTGCTGCATAGCCGTGATGGCGGCCGCTGCTGCTGCTGGAAAACGGAAGCCCGCGAAAACGAAAACAATGCCGCCTGCTACGAGGCGATCCCACACTGGTTCCTAGGCTGACCAGGGCCTAGGGAGCAAGACTATTGCGGCAGACGCAGGCTCCGCAGCGAAACCTGCGAAAGCGCTTCAGAATCGCCAATTCGAATCAAACAACGGCTGCTGTCCTCGTTCTCGCTTGCAGCCACAAAAGCAGCGGCAACCCACCCCTTAGCAGAACTTAGGTATTCAATGGGGGCACCGCTCTGAGGCAAACAGTCAGAACTCAGCTGATTTTTATTCATCAAAATGGTTGCGTCAACAGGAAACCACCGTGTTGTTGAAGTTAAAAAACAAATAGAAGCATCAGAAATGCCAAGGTCTATAGATGCCGCCGTGCGAGAAGTGTTGCAAAACATGCCTGTTCTTCAAACAAACAAACATAATGGGCAATTTTCGATACGACATAATGAAATTTTTTGAAATTTCAAATATAGAAATTTCCAACCAAAAGAAGAACCCTGAACAGCCTCCATTTCGCCACCCCGGCAGGCTGAAAACCATGGCAAAATCAGAGATAAATTAAAAGTAACTGACATTTTTCGGAACCTTACTAACCCAACCTTACTAACTTTACCTTACCTTACCGCACTAACCCAACCAATCAATTCATTGGATTAGATTAGACTAGCGCAATTGGACGGCATTTAGTCTGGCACGGAAGCTTGCGAAATTGCCGTCTTCGTTGCTGTTAATGGCAGATCCAGGGATTGGCAATGGCGCTGCGACCCCAGCCGGCGCCTCAGCCAGCCCCTCAATCAAGTTATTGGCTTTGAACTGGCGCCGAGCCCTGCCAGCAAACCCCTGGCGACCCTCCAGCAAACGAATCAGGGCGCGGCTGCGGTTGGCATCGCCGACGGTTTCGCCAGCCTTGGGGCGCACCAAAGGATTGTCCTTCAATTCACCGCGCAGCTGGTTCAGCAGCCGGAAATGACCGGTGGTGTTGTACTTGCGCAGCACGCTGGGATCCCAGGCCATGGACATTGATCGAATACAGCAAGCCTATGGCCCAGCCGGCCGCGTTTTTGTGATAGGTTGTAACCAAGGTAACTGGAAGTCGTTCCGACTACGGATCTGTTCCATGTCGGTGCCGGCCCCAGGGGCTCAGCGCTGCCCCCTGAGCTTCCCTTCCGCTGCCCTTCCCTTCTCCTTTCTTCTGACCCCATGTCCAGACTCGTTGGTCTGCCGGCTCCGGACTTCACCGCCACCGCCGTGGTGGATCAGGAATTCAAAACGGTCTCCCTTGCCGACTACCGCGGCAAGTATGTGGTGCTGTTCTTCTATCCGCTGGACTTCACCTTCGTGTGTCCCACGGAAATCACCGCCTTCTCCGATCGGTACGCAGACTTCTCTAGCCTCAACACCGAAGTGTTGGGCGTATCCGTAGATAGCCAGTTCAGCCACCTGGCCTGGGTGCAAACCGATCGCAAGAACGGCGGCCTCGGTGATATCAGCTATCCGCTTGTCGCAGACCTTAAAAAGGACATTGCTCGCGACTACAACGTTCTTGATGAAGAAGCTGGCATTGCCCTGCGCGGCCTGTTCATCATCGGCCCCGATGGCGTGATCCGCCACAGCACAATCAATTTCCTGCCCGTGGGCCGCAGCGTCGATGAGACCCTGCGGGTGCTGCAAGCCTTCCAGTACGTCGATTCCCATCCCGATGAGGTCTGCCCCGCCAACTGGCAGCCCGGCGAGAAGACCATGAACCCAGATCCCGTTAAATCCAAGGACTTCTTCGCTGCCGTCAACTGAGGCGGAAGTGACCAATTATTAAGATATTAGTTAATTAGCAACAAATAATTAGGTTGCTCAAAACCATAGAGCAATTCGAATAAAGCAAAGGGGCTAACAGCCCCTTTTTTATAGCCGGAAAATCACCGGGCTTATCTAAGATTCAATAAAGCAAGATTGTTGATCAGTCTTGGCCTTGTCAGGGGCGAATAATGCAGCTAATAAATAATTCAGCCCAACAGGCTGGCCAGCAGGCGGCGGCCATCTATACCGCCAATTTGGGGGTCACAGGCCCGCTCTGGGTGAGGCATCAAGCCCAACACGTTGCCGGCCTGATTGGTGATACCAGCCACGTCGGCCACCGAACCGTTGGGATTAGCTCGATAGCGCAGCACCACCTGCCCGCCATCCTCCAGGGCCTGCAACTGCTCCGGATCGCACTGATAGCGGCCCTCTCCATGGGCTATCGGAAAAGTCACCGTCTCGCCATCGTCGTAGCCCTGCAGCCAGCGGCAACCGCCTGGGGCTACCGCCAGCTCTGCTGGCTCACAGAGAAAATGCAAGTTGGCGTTGCGGGTGAGCGCTCCCGGCAGCAGGCCCATCTCGGTTAACACTTGAAAGCCGTTGCAGATACCCAGTACTGGACCACCAGCGGCGGCAAATTGGCTTACCTCCTGCAGCAGGGGCGCAAAGCGAGCGATGGCGCCACAGCGCAGGTAATCGCCATAACTAAAACCGCCGGGCAGAATCACCGCCTCCAGCCCAGTAAGATCCCGCTCCTCATGCCAAAGGAAGCGACTAGACAGGCCCAGACAGCCCTCCAGGGCCCAACTCACATCCCGATCACAGTTAGAACCGGGAAAAACCACGATACCGATTGTCATGCCGCAGTGCCTCCGGTGGCTTCCAGCTGCTCCAGGCACCAATTTTCAATCACCGGATTGGCCAGCAGCCGATCGCTGAGCAGCTCCAGTTGGGCCCTGGCCGCATCCTGATCGGGGGCTTCCAGTTCCACCTCAATCGACTTGCCAATCCGCAGGCGGGTGACGCCATCCACACCGAGGCGGGCGGCAGCGGCCCTGGTGGCCTCCCCAGCCGGATCGAGAACCGAGGGTCTGAGCGACACCTGAACGCGAGCACTGAATCGAGGCACCGTGAAAGCCGAAGGTTTGTTAAATCTTGGCAGTCCATGGAACCGCAAGGGCCCTGGTCTACCGAGATCTGAACAGTATTGTGCCAGCGCCCGGGGGGCCAGCCGCTGGAGTGCTCAGCCAGGCGATCACAACAGGCCGCACCCACCCGGTGGCTAACCCGCTTGACTTAGCCGCCAAGCAGGCCAGCACAGCCAGCCTCGGTGCAGCTAACATCAATGTAGCCGACTGCGAGAATGGCCATCGAATGCAAGATTACCAAGTAACACCTTGAGAGATTTTAATTCATAGGGCAGCAGAATAGCCGCCATATTTTCTCCACAATGCTCCTGCCAACTAGACCACTAGCAACTGAACCACTTTTTTAAAAGAGTGTAGCCGGCGAGCAGAGCCACGGTAACTTCTGGCATAAACCAAGCAAAGGGGCCTATCTCCAGGGAAGCTTGAAAACCCGAGCCACGACTAATAGAGACCTCAATGTTGCATATGCCGCCGGGTGGCAGAGCCGCAGAAATAAAAACTTCCGGAGACCGAACTCACACAGCCCAGTCAATCCCAAAATTATTGAGCATGAATGATAGCTAGAAAATAGCTAAAGAAATAGCTAAAGAAATAGCTAAAGAAATAGCTAAAGAAATAGCTAAAAAGTCCAATTCTGCCTGGTACGCAAAGTATAAGAAGTGTCCCGAATATTTACGCGTTCTTCGATAATTCCAAGCTGATGAAAAAGATTTGCCTGCTGCTGCAGACTGAGCAGGGCAGGCTCATCAATTGGCACAAGAGATCGCTCAAGGCTACGTTGACGTAAAAGTTCTAATTCCGATTTAGCGGCTATATCAAGATTATCTTTATCAAAAGAAGCCTGATGACGCAGACAATCTTCCAAACGAAGCACATTAATTAAGACACCTGCTTCGTTGAGTTCCTCAAGTATTACCTTAAGGATTCGCGGATAATCACTGACGAGCTCAGGAACTGCGTAATAAAGTGTTGGAACTTCGTGGGCAGCCTTTTCGCCAAGGATTGAGTGGAGATTGCCAATTGATCGCCCTGGGTAGTTCTTGCGCTGGTCAGTCAGTGCACAGGGCATCCAGACAACCCAGGCGTCAACTAAACCACTAACAAACAATGGCAGAACATCACGTTGAGGCAGCATGCAGTGTTCAATTTCGTCCAGGGAAATTCCTGCTGACTCCAAGGCCCTAACCAAAACGTAATGAGCACTGGAGCCCTCATCAAAGGCAATCCGCTTATCCTTTAAATCCCGAATATTAGTGATAGTTGAATCAAGGGGAACAAGAATTGCTTCCGAATCTATGTCTGGATATTTTTCTCTGGCTACGCGAACAAAAAAATGGTGGGCAGCCTGAGAAAAGATACTTGCCGTACCTCCTCCTCCACAAAAATGAATAGAGCCCTGGCTGAGATCATTAAGTAGGCTGCTTGCCGAAGGGTATTGCCGCCATTCAATTGTAAGTCCTAACGAAGCAAGTCTTTTTTCCAACAGACAAGTAGAGCGCAATTGCTCGAAAATGGTCATACCATCAGGATAGCCGATAACAAGCTTACGCAACCTAGAGACCTCCTTAGCGAGAGACTCGGGCGATTGCCGGCGGCTAACAAACCTATCAAGAGCAGCCAAAAAAATAACTCCGAAAATCAAAGCTACAGTATATTGAGCTAACCACAAAGTAGTACCAGGCGGATAAGATATTTGTTGGGAAGTTCTGGCGGTACTTGCAGGATTTAATGGCAGATCAACTTTGCCATAAGCAGGGGCGATAGCAGCCACAGTGACAGCTGAGGACAAAGCGATCAGCAGCACTTTCAAGAATTTGCCGGTTGTGAACCGCATCCAGCCACGATGCTCTCCTCTATAAGTCGACCCTACCATCAACACCAGGGGCTTAGGCCAATTTAGTTTACACTGGCAAGTGAATCACCAACCAGGATAACGGTGTAATCTCAGGCACATCGGGGAAGACGGGAAGCCCCATAAGATGTTGGTAATTTTAAACTCAAGCATGTGGTTCTGGACAACTATTCAAGTTGCCTTTGCCGCAGGCTTGGCAACCACATTTGATGACAATATATATCTCACTGCATTCTTTGGCGAAGTAAATCGAAACTTTAGACCACTACACGTGGTGACTGGAGATATTCTTGGTTTTATAGTTCTACTAAGCATAAGCCTGGTTGGATACGCCGTTGGCATGAATTTACCAAGCAGCACTGTCGGATTACTAGGGTTTCTTCCAATCGCTATTGGAATTAAAAATCTTACTGAAGTCGTAAAAGAGGCAAGCAAAAACGAGCGAGGTTCCGACAAACTATCTACAACGAAGTCGGAGCCACACAAACCCCATTACCTCACCGGCTTCAAGGCTCGCAAGTTAACAATCTGGCAAATACTTCGCGATCGAAAAACTTATGACGTCGCTCTTGTATCAATTTCGAATGGGAGCAATAATCTAAGCATATATATCCCCTTATTTGCAAGTCTAACACTAGCAAAGATTGTCGTAGTAATACCAGTTCTGTATGCTTTTATCTTCACATGGCTGGCGTTGTCACTTGCGCTAACAAGGATGCCCGGCATCAGCTTGATCTTGAACCGATAAACGAAAGTATTTTTTCCATTTATTTTGATGTGGCTAGGTTACCGAATCCTAAATGATAGTGGGGCAATACATCTTTGGAAATTTTATGGGTAACCAAATAAGATCATGGGTGATCAATAAGTTCAACAAAGTAGGCTAAAAAATTGTACTGTTCTGCGCTCATCATGCATATTTCAGCGCACAATGGCAATGGTGCTAGGGCTGAAGCTGGGGCTGGGACAGTGAATTGCAATGGAGCTTGGAGAAGCCTGGGAATGGGGCTGGGAATAGGAATGGGAATGGGACTGGGACTGGGGCTATGGCTGGGACTGGGAGTGGGGCTGAATGGAACTGGAACTGGGGCTTGGGGCTTGGGGCTTGAACTGGGAGCGGAGCTGGGAGCGGGGCTTGGAGTGGGGCTGAATGGAACTGGAACTGGTGCTTGAACTGGGAGCGGAGCTTGGAGCGGGGCTGGAACTGGGGCTAAGGCTGGAACCCGAACTGCGTTGATGCAACAAAAAAGCTAGGGAGTACATGAA
>JBIKVR010000021.1:0-27966 GCA_044356735.1 Prochlorococcaceae cyanobacterium | reverse complement strand
TACGCTCCGCCAATTCGCAGCCCAGCTCAGACGTGCCGTTTCCGCTGTTCACCCCGCCGCCGCTGGCCTGCCTGCTGCTGGCCTTGGCCCTGCTGGCTGCAGCCCTGCTGGTGCTGGAACTGCGCCATCGGCTGCGACCAGCCTCGCCGCTGCGGCTCAGCGCCGGCGACTGGCGGGTGCAACGCCTAGAAGGCGGCGTGCAGGTGCAGGGCAAGATTGCGATCAGCAACCCCCACCGGCGCATGGAGGTGTTTGTGCCGGAATTGAGCCTGCGGCCCACACTGCTGGGCCGGTCTTCCCTGCAGGGAGTAGAGATAAATAGCCAGATAATCAGCCGCCATCCAGATGAGCCGGCGCGGCCAGACAACTACTGGTTCGCCTATATCGTGAAGGCGGGCAAGAGCACCTCGGCCCAGGTGAAGCTCTCGATTACAGCGCCCGAGGGCCTGGATCTGCCGATGCTGCTGGACACCCTCTGGCTGGAGATCCTCTGGGTGAACTACGGGCCCTTCGGGCGGCTGCAGCGCCGCGATGGCCTGCTGGTGCCGCTGCGGCGTCCAGCCCCCGCCATTCCCTCCCAGGCCCAGTGGCTGGCGGGGGAGGGCTGCCAGGTGCTGCCGATTCGCACCCACCTGCTGGGGGTGCTCGATGACCCTGCCGCCGTTTTGCGGCATTACGCCGGCGCAGTGCTGCAGCCAGGAGATGTGCTCACCATCGGCGAGACGCCGCTGGCGGTGATTCAGGGTCGCTACCACCACCCCGAAACCGTGACGCCCTCCGGCCTGGCCCGGTTGCTGTGCCGGGCCTTCCATCCCACCAGCTCCCTGGCCACCGCCTGCGGCATGCAGAGCCTGATCGACCTGGTGGGGCCCGCCCGGGTGCTGCTGGCCTGGCTGATCGGCACCGCCCTCAAACTGGTGGGCCTCAAGGGCTGGTTCTACCGGCTGGCGGGCGAACAGGCGCGCCTGATCGACGACATCACCGGCACCACCCCCCCCTACGACCAAACCATCGTGCTCGGCCCAGATCAGCCGGGCCCCTTCTGTGCCGCCATGGCCCGCGAGCTGGGGGTGGATGTGGCCGTGGTTGATGTGAACGACCTGGGCCGGGTGAAGGTGCTGGCCGCCAGCCAGGGCTGCGATGAAGCGCTGCTGATGCGGGCCCTGCGGCCCAATCCCGCCGGCAATGCCAACCAGCGCACCCCCCTGGTGCTGATCAGACCAGCTTGAGCCGGGGCAGGGGCCCCGATCGAAATTGGGCGTCAACTCTTCAGGGCCGGGTCAGATCTGGAGAGATCGATACAGTGGAATTGGAGTGACGACCTTCCCCGCGACCCCTCGCCATGAGCCGCGAACCATGGCGTGACCACTGGCGAATCGAGGAGCTCCAGGGCTGGCACCTCAGCCTGCTCAAGGATCCGGTGTTTCTGCCCCTGCGGCCGCTGCTCCAACGGGCCCTCTGGCTGAACTGGCCGGAACACCTGATCCAACTGCTGGCCCAGCGAGCCCCGCTCGCTCCCCAGGTGCTGGTGGCCTTCGCGCCCCACAGCCAAGACAGCATCGGCCTGATCGTTAGCCGCCGCTTGAACCGCAGTGGCAGCTGCTGGCAGCTGCAACACCTGCGCACCACGAGCGCCGCCGATCGTCGTCGTCTCGGCCAGGCCCTGGTGCAGCAGGCGATCGCCCGCGGGCGCGGTGCCAGCAGCTGGATCGCCGAGGCCTCCAGCTTGGACAGCGCCAAACTGGCCCTGCTGCGGGAACTGGGCTTCCAGCCCCTGCGCAGCGATCAGCTCTGGCTCTGGCAGCCAGAAGCCGCCAGCGAACCGCCACAGCCACAGCCACCGCCGTCACCCCCGCAGCCGCCTGCGGAGCTGCAGCTGCAGAGCCTGCAGCGCCGCAACGCGGCCTTGCTCTGGCATCTGGAGCAGGTGGCCTGCCCCGCCCAACTGCGCCAGTTGCTCGATCGCAGCCTCGAGGATCTGCTCGACCAGAGCCAGGGCAAGGGATGGCTACTGCTCGATCCCAGTCGAGCCCAGGCGGTGGCTGGGGTGCGCTGGCTTGGCGCCCACGCCGGCGGCGGCCACGACGTGGAGTTCACGGTGCAGGAGGGCTGGCAGCAGCAACTGATCGGCCCCGCCGGAGAGTGTCTGCTGCGAAAGGCCGCCCAGCAGTTGGGCGGCGCTGGCCTGTGGCTGCGCTGCGACGTGCGCGATCGGGCCCGCCAGCAATGGTTAAGCGGTTTGGGGGCCCAGGAGCGCGGTGAGCGGGTGCTGATGGCCCGCAGTGTCTGGCGCCGCCACGGACCACCGGCCCTGGTGAGCTCCAGCAGCCGCATTGAGGCCATGTTGGAACAGCTGCAACCCCGGCGCCGTCCCCTGCCCACCCCCCTGGCTCCCCGCTAGGCGCCATGGCCATCCGCCCCTCCCCCCCGCCCCGCTCCGTGCTGGCCATCGATGTGGGGCACCGCCGCATTGGCCTGGCCGGCTGCGATCCCCTGGGGCTCACCGTTACGCCGCTGCCGGCCCTGGCCCGCGGCAACTTCCAGGCCGATCTCCTGGCGCTCACCCCCCTGATCCGCCAGCGCCGGGTTGTGGCCCTGGTGGTGGGTCTGCCGCTCGATCGGGCCGGCCAGCCCACGGCCCAAGCGGTCCACTGCCGCCGCTATGGAGAGCGCTTGGGCCGGGCCCTGGAGCTACCGCTGGCCTGGGTGAACGAACACGCCAGCAGCTGGGCGGCGGGCGAACGCCATGGCCTGCACGGCGATCGCAGCGGCGCCCTGGACAGCGCCGCCGCGGCACTGCTGCTGGAGCAGTGGCTGCAGGAGGGTCCAGAACCAACACCATTGGTGCTGGTGGCGAATCCACTGGCCGACACTGTCCAACTGAGCAAAACTGTCCAGCTGGCCGACACTGTCCAACTGGCCGACACTGTCCAGCAGGCAGGCTGTGCTCCATCCTGTGGTCAGACTGCCCCTCTTCCATGAGCCCCGAAGGTTCCTCCATGGCCGGTTCCGGTGAAGCACCCACGGTGGTCGTGCGCGACTCCAGTGGTCGACAGCTGCTCTGTTTCCTCGAACAGCTGATCCCCCTGGACGGCCACGATTACGTGCTGCTCACCCCCGTGGACACCCCGGTGTGCCTGTTTCAGCTCACCGACGACGAAGAGGAACCCAAGTTGATCGACACGGTGGATGCCACCGAACCGATCCTGTCGATAGCCGATGTGGTGCTGCAGGAACACGATCTAACCCTGGTGCGCTCCGCCGTCACCCTCACGGTTAGCGGTGAATTGGAAGAACCAGACCCAGACGACTTCGAGGACGACGATGATGAATCCGACCCCGAAGACAGCGAGACCTATGACCTGCTGGTGAGCTTCGTTGTAGACGAGCAGGACTACGGCCTCTACATCCCCCTGGATCCCTTCTTTGTGGTGGCCCGCATGGAGGGCAGCGACGCCGTGCTGGTGGAAGGCGAGGAGTTCGAGCGGGTGCAGCCCCGCATCGAGGCTGAGCTAGACGAAAGGGAGAGCCAATTAGAAGACGCCGAAGGGGCAAACGACTGATGTCCTTAGATCACCCGCTGCGTCGGCTGCTACAGCCGGATTGGGTGGTCCCTGGCACCCTCGCTGAATTGCCGCTGGCCGCCCTGCTGGAGCGCCCCTCCAAGCCGATTCGGGCCCTGGTGTTGGATGTGGATCGCACCCTGCTGCCCCGCCGCCAGACGCTGGTACCAGAATCGATGCGGTTGTGGCTGCAAGCCGCCAGCCAGCAGCTGCCGATTCACCTGTTTAGCAACAATCCATCCCGCCACCGCATCGGCGCCGTGGCCGCGCAGTTCAATCTGCCCTTCACCAACTCCGCCGGCAAGCCCAGGCGCTCGGCCCTGCGGCGGGTGCTGGCCGAACTGGAGCCGCCAGCGAGCCAGGTGGCCCTGATTGGCGATCGCCTGTTCACCGATGTGATGGCCGGCAATCGCCTCGGCCTGTTCACCGTGCTGGTTAAACCGATCGACCCCAACGGCCAGCCCTGCCAGCGCGATCGGCTGCAAAAACTGGAGCTGCGCATCGCCCGAATGCTTGGCACGAATTTGGGCACCAATTTGGGCACGAATCTGGGCAGCAAGCTGAAATGAGGAGCTATCGATGCGTCGGGTGATCAAGGTGGGCACGAGCCTGCTGCGGGGTAGCCGCCAGCGCCCCACCGCTGCCGTGATCGCCGATCTGGCGGCCAGTCTCCACAGCGCCCACCAGCGCGGCGATTCGCTCGTGCTGGTGACCAGCGGCGCCGTGGGGCTCGGCTGTCAGGTGCTGGAGCTGGAGCAGCGGCCCTCCCTGGTGGTGGCGCTCCAGGCCGCCGCCGCCGTGGGCCAAGGCCGCCTGATGGCCCTCTACCAAGACGCCTTCGCCGTGCGTGGCCTGGTGGTGGCGCAGGTGTTGCTCACCCGGGGCGATCTGGCCTCCCGGCGCCGCTATCAAAACGCCAGCCACACCCTCGAACAGCTGCTCAGCTGGGGGGTGGTGCCAGTCGTGAACGAAAACGACACCCTGGCCACCGATGAACTCCGCTTCGGGGACAACGACACCCTCTCCGCCCTGGTGGCGGTGGCGGTGGAGGCCGATGAACTGATCCTGCTCACCGATGTGGACCGGCTCTACGACGGCGATCCCCGCACCAATGCCCAGGCCAATCCGATCGCGGAGGTGCGCGATCTCGACGAACTGAATCGACTCTCCTCGGTCGCCACAGGTGGTGGCCAATGGGGTACCGGCGGCATGACCACCAAGCTGGCGGCAGCCCGCATCGCCACCTCCAGCGGCATCCGCGTGCGCCTGGCCGATGGGCGCGAGCCGGCCGTGCTCGACGCCCTGTTGGCGGGCGCCGCGGTGGGCACCGTGTTTCAACCCAGCAGCAAACCGCTAGCCGATCGCAAGCGCTGGCTGGCCCATGCCCTGCTGCCCAAGGGCAGCCTGAGGGTGGATGCCGGCGCCGAGCGGGCCCTGCGGGACCAGGGGGCATCACTGTTGGCGGTGGGGCTGATCGCCGTGGAGGGCGACTTCCTCGCCCGCGAGGCGGTGCGCCTGCTGGCCGCCGATGGTCGGGAGCTGGGCAGAGGCCTGGCCACCTTGGATAGCGACAGCCTGCGGAGTCTGATCGGCCGTGAAGGGGTTCAAGTGGTGCACCGCGACCAGCTGGCCCTGGTCTGAGCGCCGAGCTGGGCCCGATCCCCCCTCCTGCTGATCCAGCGCCCGGGGAGCAGCTGCCTACGATCCAGCCATCCGCATTGTTCTGGGGCATGCGCTTCAGCGAACTGGTCGGCCATCTCAGCGAGCTGCAGCGCCCTGGAGTTGCCAACCCCAGCCACCGGGCCGAGGATCCGGAGCTCAGTTCTGGCGCCGCCTTGGATCTGGCCAGCGGCGGACAACTGAGCTTTCTTGAACCAGGCAATGCCCTGGCGGCCGCCGCCGCCACCACCGGCGCCAGCGCCGTGCTGATCCCAGCCGCGGTGCCCGAAGCCGCGGAGTTGCAAAGCCAGCTCACCAGCCGCGGCATCGCCTGGGTGGCCCTGGCCGATCCGCGGCTGGGCTTTGCCGAGGCCCTGGAGGCCCTGCATCCGCGCCGGGCCAAGCCCGCCGGCATTAATGCCACCGCCGTGGTGGATCCGACGGCGGTGATCGGCGCCACAGCCCACATCGGCGCCCGGGTGGTGATTGGCGCCGATGTGCTGGTGGGCGAGGGCTGCATCCTGCATCCAGGCGTGGTGGTCTACGAGGACGTGCAGCTGGGGGAGGGCTGCGAACTCCATGCCGGAGCGGTGCTGCATCCCGGCAGCCGCCTCGGCCGCGCCTGTGTGGTGCACTCCAATGCCGTGATTGCCAGCGAAGGATTTGGCTTCGTACCCACGGCTGCGGGCTGGCGGAAAATGCCCCAGACCGGCCTGGTGGTGCTGGAGGACGGCGTTGAGGTGGGCTGCAACAGCACCATCGATCGACCGGCGGTGGGTGAAACCCGCATCGGCGCGGGCAGCAAGATCGACAACCTCGTGCATATCGCCCATGGGGTGACCACTGGCCGGGGCTGTGCCCTGGCCGCCCAGGTGGGCATCGCCGGCGGCGCCAAGCTCGGCAATGGTGTGATCCTGGCCGGGCAGGTGGGGGTAGCCAATCGAGCCAACATCGGCGACCGGGCCATCGCCAGCTCTAAATCCGGCATCCATGGCGATGTGGCCGCCGGCGCAGTGGTGAGCGGCTATCCCGCCATTCCCAATCGGCTGTGGCTGCGCTGCTCAGCCGCCTTCAACAAACTGCCCGAGATGGCCAAAACCCTGCGGCGCATCCAAACCAACAGCGACCACGGCTGAAGTTAAAGCGATGCCGAGGGGGGCCTAGCCTGCCCAGTTGCCCAGCGCCAGCTCCCCCACCATGACCAGCAGCTTCCGGATCACCCTGCTCCCCGGCGACGGGATTGGTCCGGAGATCACGGCGGTGGCCCGCCAGTTGCTGGATGCGATAAGCCGCCGCCATGGCTTCCAGCTCGAATACGACGAGCAGCCGATGGGCGGCAGCGCCATCGATGCCACTGGCGAACCCCTGCCGGCCAGCACCCTTGCCGCTTGCAGGGCCTCCGATGCGGTGTTGCTGGCGGCCATCGGCGCTCCCCGCTACGACGCCCTGCCGCGCCAGCAGCGGCCCGAATCCGGCCTATTGGCCCTGCGAGCCGGCCTGGGGCTGTTCGCCAACCTGCGGCCGGTGAAGATCGTGCCGGCCCTGGTGGGGGCCAGCAGCCTCAAGCCGGAAGTGATTGAGGGGGTGGATTTGTTGGTGGTGCGCGAACTCACCGGCGGGGTGTATTTCGGCAACCCCAAGGGCCGGGTGGAGGCCGATGGCCATGTGCGCGCCTTCAACACCATGGCCTACAGCGATTACGAGATCGACCGCATCGCCCGAGTGGGCTTTGATCTGGCCCGCCAGCGGGGCGGCCGGCTCTGTTCGGTGGACAAGGCCAACGTGCTCGAGGTGAGCCAGCTGTGGCGCGATCGGGTGGAGGCCATCCATGCTGCCGAATATCCCGAAGTGCAACTCAGCCATATGTATGTGGACAACGCCGCCATGCAATTGGTGCGGGCGCCAAGGCAGTTCGACGTGATCCTCACCAGCAACCTGTTCGGCGACATCCTCAGCGACGAGGCTTCGATGCTCAGCGGCTCCATCGGCATGCTGCCATCCGCCTCGCTGGGCAGCAGTGGTCCGGGGCTGTTTGAACCGATCCATGGTTCGGCGCCCGACATCGCCGGCCAGGACAAGGCCAACCCGATGGCCATGGTGCTCAGCGCCGCGATGATGTTGCGGGTGGGGCTGCAGCAGGAGGCCGCCGCCGCCGACCTGGAGCGGGCGGTGGAAACCACCCTGGAGGCGGGCTACCGCACGGGCGATCTGATGGCCCCGGGCTGCACTCCCCTGGGCTGCCAGGCGATGGGCGAGCAGCTGCTCAAAGCCCTGGGAGACTGAAGCCGCCGGGTGGGGCTCCGGTGACCTGCCAAACTCATCGGCGCCGTTCACTCTCTCTGGGCCGATGTCGAAGCGTCACCCCGTCGTAGCCGTTACTGGGTCCTCCGGCGCCGGCACCAGCACGGTAAAGCGGGCTTTTGAGTACATCTTCAACCGAGAAGGCATCACGCCAGCGGTGATAGAGGGCGATAGCTATCACCGCTATGAGCGTGGTCCGATGAAGGAGGCGATGGCTGCGGCGGTGGCCAAGGGAGAAAACTTCTCCCACTTCGGGCCAGAGGCCAACCTGTTCGACAAGCTGGCAGAGCTGTTTGGCACCTATGGCGAAACCGGCGGTGGCCAGAAGCGCTACTACCTGCACTCCCTAGATGAGGCTGCCGAGCACAACGACCGGCTGGGCACCAGCCTCCAGCCGGGCCAATTCACCCCCTGGGAGCCGATTCCCAGCGGTACCGACCTGCTCTTCTATGAGGGTCTGCACGGGGGGGTGGTCACCGATGAAAACGACGTGGCTGCGCTGGTGGATCTGCTGATCGGCGTCGTGCCGATCACCAACCTGGAATGGATCCAAAAGATCGCCCGCGACAACGCTGAACGGGGATATTCCGCCGAGGCCACGGTGGACACCATCCTGCGTCGGATGCCTGACTACATCAATCACATCTGCCCACAGTTCAGCCGTACTGATATCAACTTCCAAAGGGTGTCTACGGTGGACACCTCCAACCCCTTCATGATTCGACCCATCCCCACCCCCGATGAGTCCTTCGTGATCATTCACTTCCGCAAAGGAGCCCGGGAAAAGTGGGGCATCGACTTCCCCTACCTGCTGAACATGATTCAGGATTCCTTCATGTCCAGCCCCACGTCAATCGTGGTGAACGGCGGCAAAATGGGCTTTGCCATGGAACTGATTCTTACTCCTATCATTCACCGCATGGTCGAGGACAAGAAGCTGGCTTGATGCAGAAGTAGGCCAGAGGCCTACTCAATCCCGAAGCGGATAAGATGCCAACTCAATACTGAGATCTAAGGCAACTCTGCCAGGGCTCTTTGGCAATTTTGCTAGTTTTGCCTGCGAACTCAGAGTCGCTCCGCCTGGCCAAGGGCTTCAACCCTGGCCAGGCTTTATTATGCTCAACAGGCTTTATCAGGTTCACCAGGCTTTATCAGGCTCACCAGGCCTTGCCAAGCTTCAGCAGGCCTTACCAAATGCCAGCAGACCCCACTAAGCTTCAGAGAATCCCGCCAAGCTTCAGATAACCTCACCAGGCTTTAATAAATTACCTTATAATACCTGAAAACACGAATATCCCCAATAAAATCCCTGGAGAGATAAAATATCCCCTCACCGTCTCAAATATTCTAGATGCCATTGCGGGCGTCTCGAGAATGGGCCGCAATCCCTCGGAGCACAAATACCCATCCATGGAATCTCTGGGAAGCCCTAAAACAGTGCTCCTGGCCATCCAGTAAATCCGCAGCCAAGTCAATTTTTAGCCCGCAGGGACTGGACACGAAATTGACTGGTATCCCCTTAGCTTTCGGACAGATTTAATTCCATATCGGCCATCGACCAGGGGATAAGCTTGCCGCCAACCTGGCGCACAACCCAAGCCAGAGCATGGCGACATACTTTTGATGCCCCCCGGATTTGGCCAGCAGGGGGTTACCAAGTTATGCCGTAGGCCAAGCTATGCCGAGGGATCGAGAGCACTAGAACTGCCAAATCCTCTCGGTTTGCCCCATTGCGTCTACTGTGGCCGACAACAGCCTGACCGGTGAGGACGATTTCCTTCACCAACCGATCGTCGTCGTCACCATCGTTCCTGATTCAAGGAGCCGCTGGATCGGCTGCGTCAGTGCGCGCTTCGGCCTCCTCCCTGCGTTTGGATCGGATCGACAGTCGGCAGCTGTTGGCGGCAGCCAGGCGCATCCTGTTTGCCTATCTGGAACAGGGCACCTACACAGATGAGGATCCCCTCGGCCTTGTGCTCAGCGCCGACCTGCGCCAGGGTCGGGTGGTGTTTGAGCCACCCGTACTGCTGCCCGATGAACAGTTCGTACCGCTGGAATTGATCCGGGGCGGAGAGTTACTGGCCCGTAGCCGCCGCAATGTCAACGCTCGACTGCGCATGCCCCGTCCCAACCGACGTCAGGCCACAGATCCATAAGGGTCACTCCATATCGGCCTGAGCCGATGCAGGCTTTCATCAGCGCAACCCCCCATCGCCTTGCCAGAAGTCCAGTCATTGCCCTTGTCGGCGCTGCAGCCAGACCAGCTACTGACCCTGATGGCTGGTCTGCTTGGAGCCTGTGTTGGCAGCTTCCTCAACGTGGTGGCCTGGCGGTTGCCACGCCAAGAGTCGATCCTGTGGCCCGGCAGCCACTGTCCCAAGTGCGGCACCAGCCTGCGCTGGTTGGACAATCTGCCGGTGCTGAGCTGGCTGCTGCTGCGGGGCCGCTGTCACCACTGCCACACGGCGATATCGATTCGCTATCCGATGGTGGAGTTGCTCACGGCAGGACTGTGGGTGGCGGCTATGCAGGCTGGCATTCACCAACTGCCAACCGCCATGGGCCAGGGGGCAGATCCGCTGCTGCTGGCTTTGGCCGGTGGTCTGCTGTTCAGCTGGCTGGTGCCCCTGGTGCTAATCGATCTAGATCAGCTGTGGCTACCAGAAACACTCTGCCGCTATGGGCTGCTGTTGGGGCTGATCGCCACGGCGGTGCTGGGCTTTGGCCAGGGGGTTGCGGTGGGTAGGGAACTGCTGCTCAATCATCTGTTGGCAGCAGGGGTGGCCCTGCTCGGTTTTGAAGCGCTCAGTGCCATTGGCGCAAAGTTGATGGGCAAACCAGCGCTTGGACTCGGCGACGCCAAGCTGGCGGCGCTGATCGGTGCCTGGCTGGGATTGGTGGGGGTTGGCATCTGCCTGGCCCTGGCGGTGACCATCGGCGCTGTGGTGGGCAGCGCCGGTCGTATCACTGGTCTTTTGCAGCGCGAGCAGCCCTTCGCCTTTGGTCCGTTTCTGGCGATCGGTGCTGGCCTGGTGTGGCTGTTCGGCAACGAGCCTTGGCTGCAGCTGCTGACGCTGGCTGGCTGGCCAGCGGGGCGTTAAATAGTTAGATGCCGGCTGGCATCCCCAGCCCTTGCCTGTCCTTGCCCATGTCGCTGTTCGACTGGTTCGCCGACCGCCACAAGACTGCCCCAGTGGCGCGCAACCCCCAGGAGCTGCCCGCCGACGATGGCCTGTGGAGCAAGTGTACCGAGTGCGGCCTGGTGGTTTACCGCAAGGATCTGCTGGCCAATGCCAGTGTTTGCAAGGGCTGTGGCCACCACCACCGCATCGATAGCGAGGAGCGGATCCGACTGATTGCCGATCCGGGCAGCTTTGAGCCCATGGATACCGAGCTGGCCCCCACCGATCCGCTGGCGTTCAAGGACCGCCGCAGCTACGCCGATCGGATCCGGGACAGCCAACAGAGCACCGGCCTGCGCGACGCCGTGGTTACCGGCATCTGCCGCAGCAGCGGCCAGCCCCTGGCCCTGGGGGTGATGGATTTCCGCTTCATGGGGGGCTCGATGGGCTCTGTCGTTGGCGAAAAGCTCACCCGCTTGATTGAGGAGGCCACGGCGCGGCGCTATCCAGTGCTGATTGTCTGCGCCTCCGGCGGGGCTCGCATGCAGGAAGGGATGCTTTCTTTGATGCAGATGGCCAAGATTTCCGGTGCCCTGCAGCGACATCAACAGGCAGGACTGCTATACATTCCCCTGCTTACCCACCCTACTACCGGTGGAGTTACAGCCAGTTTTGCCATGCTAGGCGACCTGATCTTAGCCGAGCCAAAGGCATTAATTGGCTTTGCGGGGCGCCGGGTTATTGAACAAACCCTCCGGGAAAAGCTACCCGAAGGCTTCCAAACCGCCGAGTACCTTCAAGATCATGGCTTTGTCGATGCCATCATAAACCGCACCCAATTCAAATCCGCTCTGTCATCTTTACTGCATATTCATAAACTCCATGGCAATGTGGCAGCATGAAGCCTTTAATGAGCCGCGTTCAGCCACTAATACTGGCAACAATCATTGGCTGCATAGTCGCATTGCCAGGATTGCTGATGCCATGCCTACCAGCCTGGGCTGGCCCAGTGGAATGGCACGAAGTCGCGGCCACCAGCGAAGGGCGCCAGTGGTGGGATTCCGGCAGCTTGCGTACCAACAAGAACGGCAACCTCACCTTGCTTAGCCGATACCAATCAATCCCTCAATCAGCCCCTCAATTAACCGCTCAGCCAGCCACTCGATCAATCGCTCAATCAACAGCCCAATTAATCACTCAATCAACAGCTCAATCAATCGAGCCAGGTCAATCAATTGAGCCGTCTAATTCAGGCCAAGACCCGGCAAATAAACAGCCCAATAAATTCCAAGACCAAGCAATCAAGCAATCGCCAAGGGCTCGAACTGATCTGTATGTGATGGAGATTGACTGCGGCCAACGCATTTTTCGCGACACATCAATCAACGGCATCCCCCAATTCAATGCCAATTGGTTACCCAGTGGCGGCGACGAGCTGATCGACGCCGTGCTCAGCGAGGCCTGCTCAGCTTTTGGTTCAGGCGCCTAGGCGGGCCCAGGCGGGCGACTAGCAGCCAAATGCAGTTGGATCAGCTGGCTGGCATCAGGCGGCTAGCCCGGTCACATCCTCAAGGGCCACCAGGCTCAGCTCGGCCAGCGTCAGACGCTCCACAGCGGTGATCAGTGCTGTCTGCACCTCTAAACTCTCAGTCTGCACAAGACTTTGCAACAGATCGAAGCGATCCTGGGGAGAGAGCTCGCCGTCTTCGCGCCAGGCGAGGCTCCAGGGAACGGGAGACGTCATTGGATGTCCTCCTTCAGGATTCCCTGACAATGATTCAACTTTCGGGATCACGGTTGAAACCGAACCGGTTTTAGTGGCTGATTGTTAACTTTCTTAGTACTGGACCCCTAATATCCTCGCCGCCAGCTGGCCCTCAGCTCGCCACCGCCTAGCCACCGCCTCGCCGCAACTGCGCTCCGGTCAAGGGCCCAAGTGCCTGCATGGAACCTGCTCCATAGGGCTGCCGCTAACCAGCTAGGCAGAGCAGGCTGAAGGGTTAATGTATGTACTGATTCTCAAGCTACTGAGGCTCCATCGGCTCGACCAGTTTTCACTGGCTTTCCTAGGGACCGCGGCAACAGACGAATCAGTTCCAGGACCAGTCACTTTTTCATGACCATTTACGTCGGCAACCTTTCGTTCCAGGCCGAACGCGAGGACCTGCTTGATCTGTTCGGCCAGTACGGCGAAGTGCGCCAGTGCAGCCTTCCTCTTGATCGCGAGACAGGTCGCAAGCGCGGCTTTGCCTTTGTCGAGCTCAGCGACGATGCCGCAGAGCAAAAAGCCATCGATGACCTCCAAGATGTGGAGTGGATGGGCCGCATGATCCGCGTCAACAAGGCCACACCCCGTGAAGGCGGTGGTGGCGGTGGCGGTGGTGGCGGCGGCCGCCCACGCGGCGGCGGCGGCGGTCGCGGCGGCTACGGCGGTGGCGGTGGTGGTGGCGGTGGTGGCTACGGCGGTGGTGGCGGCGGCGGCTACGGCGGTGGCGGCGGTAATAGTGGCGGCGGCAATAGATGGTGAGTCCAGGCCATTAAGGCCTGGGGATCAGCCGGTGCTTAGTCGCCCTTGGATGGCGCCTAAGCACCGTTATTTGCGTGTTCCCGCAAGCTCCTAACATCATGAGAGGCAGTTTGCCAAAATGATTCTCGAAATAATTCTGATTTACAATTGATCGAGGAATGCCTGACAGACTTCATTAAACTGCTATTCTGGCGATTCCTTAACCCGAAAATTTTTGTGGCACGACCGTAGCAATCAATTAGCCTTGATCAGATTACACAAAGCTTTTCTAAAGGCTGATCCGAGTATTTTCCGATTTATCAAAAGTTTTCAAAAATTCGCATATTTTATTTATTCAGCATTCGATCTAGGCGGCCCACTTGATCCTTAAGTGTTTCTGATCTACCAAATTTTTTGTCCATTGGGATTTCGACGGCGGCCAGGCTGCTGGAGGCAAGTTGCTCACTGGCAAGGCCATCTGCCATAAACAAGGCCATCGGCAATAAATAAGGCCATCGCCCACAGCAAGGGCATGCCGCTGGTGAGGCTGGTTTTCAGTGAAGCCAAAGGCTGGCTGGCAGCGGTTGTTTACCCCTGGGCTCTGCGGCTACCGCTGCCAGCGAGCCGCGGCCCGATTGGCGGTCTAGCGGCCTGGGCTGTTCTGCCTGGGCTGTTGCTGATTTGCCTGAACTGTTGATGATCTGCCTTGGCTGTTGCTTGCGAGCTTGTTCAGCCTGAACGTTCACCTTTAAGCCAGAACCGGAAACTGGAGCATTGCCTTGACGATGCTGTCAGCCCCAGCCATGCTGGTTTCCTGGTAAAGGCTGTTTCAACGCCGTGGCTGTTTCAACACCAAGGCTGTTTCAACGCTACGGCTGTTTCACCATCCAAACTGTTTGTTTAGCCGTCAGGGCTGTTTCACCATTTATAGATCGTGCCCTTCTCCAGCCCAAACCCTGGTGGCCAGGTCGGCCCCAGGGCAGATCAGCCCAGCGGCGCCAAAGCGGATCTAATTGCCGCCGATCGCCTGGCACTGCTCAATCGCCGTTCCAATGCCGCCGGTTGGCGGCAGCTCTGGGGCCATCTGGGCCTGATCCTGGTGAGTGGCTGGCTGTGGGGCCAGACCGCTCTGCCCCTGCTGCTGCGCTTGCCGGCCCTGGCTTTGCTGGGCGCCGCTTTGGCCTTTGGCTTCTGCGCCATGCACGAATGCAGCCATCGCACCGTCTTTGACCAGCGCGAGCGCAACGATCGCTGGGCCTGGTGGGCCGGGGTAATCAGTTTTTACAACGCTGATTTCTTCAGGCGCTACCACCAGTGGCACCACCGCTACACCCACCTGCCGGGTCTAGATCCGGAGTTGGAGGATCCAGCTCCCAGCAGCCCCAGCGCCTATCTGCTGGAACTGACTGGCCTGGGCTGGTGGCTGGGCAAACTGCGAGGCCATTGGCGCGGTCTGCGGGGGGAGTTCAGCGGCTGCCCCTACATCCCGCCCCAGGCGGCAGGGCAGGTAAGCAATTCGATCCGCCGCCAATGGGCGGTTTACGGCCTGCTGCTGCTGGTATCCCTACCCGGCGGCAATGGCTTTGGTTTCTGGTTTTGGCTGTTGCCCCTGGCCATTGGCCAGCCGCTGCTGCGCTTTGTGCTGATGGCCGAGCACGGTGGCTGCCCCTTTGTGGCCGACAGCCTGCGCAACACCCGCACCACTTACACGCTGGCGCCGCTGCGCTGGCTGATGTGGAACATGCCCTTCCACGCCGAGCACCACCTTTATCCCTCCCTGCCCTTTCACGCCCTGGAGCGGGCCCATCAGCAGCTGGCCCCCCAGCTGACAGTGGTGGCGCCGGGCTATCTGGCGGTGCATCGCGGCTTCCTCGCCAACCTCGCCAACCTGGCGATGCCTGGGTCATCTACTGGTCAGGAGGGGGCTGTTGCGGAGGGGGCGGCTCCAGCCTCTGAAACGGCGGCTCCGGCGGGAGCTGTTGCGACGGCAACTGTTTCGGCGACATCTGTTACGGCGGCAGCCGGCTCGATCCCTTGAGCTGCACATTTCCCAGCAGTGCAACTAACACCGGCCTCAGCCGGGGCGCCAGCGCCGATCGCGTCTACGAGCTGACAGCCTTCCCCCTGGCCTGCGGCGAGATCCTGGCCAAGGCCCAACTCAGCTATCGGGTGTATGGCGAACTGAATGCAACACGCTCCAACCTGGTGCTCTATCCCAGTTCCTACGGCGCCTGGCCTGAAGACATCGACTGGCTGGTGGGGCCGATACTCGATCCGCGCCGTTGGTGCGTGGTGCTGGTAAGTCAATTTGGCAATGGACGCTCCAGCAGCCCCAGCAACGGCGGGCCGCCCCTGGGGCCCCGGGGCTGGCCGATCGACCACCGCGACAACCTGCGGGCCCAGATCAAGCTGCTGGAAGATCTATTTGGCGTGGAGCGGCCGGCGCTGGTCTACGGCTGGTCGATGGGGGCGCAGCAGGCTTACCACTGGGCGGTGCTGGAGCCCCAGCGCCCCCAGCGGATTTTTTGTATCTGCGGCACGGCCCGCACCACCCCCCACAACCGCCTGTTTTTGCTCAGCCTGCGCCAGGCCCTCACCAACGATCCGGCCTGGAACGGCAGCGGCTTCGAGGCGCTGCCCGAGCGGGGTCTGCGCAACTTTGCCCTGATCTACGCCAGCTGGGCCGCCAGCCAGAGCTTCTACCGCCGCGGCGCCCACCGGCAACTGGGCTACGCCGATGTGGAGAGCTACGTGGAACAGGCCTGGCTGCCCGCCTACCGCCGCCACGACCCCCGCGACCTGATCGCCATGCTCGATGTCTGGCTGGCCAACGACGTGGCCGCCGCCGCCGGGATCATCGGCGCCGCTGGGGCTGACGGCGATGGCGATGGCGAGCTGGCCGCGGCCCTGGGCCGGATCCAGGCCCGCACCGCCGTGGTCGCCGCCAGCTGCGATCTCTACTTCCCCCCGGCCGATTGCGCCGCGGAGGCGGCCCTGATTCCAGGCGCCAGCTTCCAGCTGCTCGATTCCGACCTGGGTCACCGGGCCGGCAATCCCCGCGACAGCCCAGCCGAGCAGGCGCTGATTCGCACTGCCGTGGAGGCCCTCTGCGCCGATTTGGCCAACCCCCTGTCCTGATACCCCGATGACTGTGCTCGCCCGCTTTGCCGCCGACCGCGGCATTCGCCACTTTTTGTTCTCCTTCTGCGACCTGTTCGGGGTGCAGCGCGCCAAGCTGGTGCCGGCCTCCGCCGTGGCCCAGCTGGAGGCCAGCGGCGCCGGTTTTGCCGGCTTTGCCGCCTGGCTGGATTTAACACCCGCCGATGCCGACGTGCTGGCCCGGCCGGATCCAGCAAGCCTCACGGTGCTGCCCTGGCAGCCGGAGGTGGCCTGGGTGGCCACCGATCTGGAGCTGGGGGGTGAGCCGCTGGAGCAGTCACCGCGGCGGGTGCTGCAGCGGCAGTTGCAGCGCGCCCAGGCCCTGGGCCTGCGCTTGATGACCGGCGTGGAACCGGAGTTTTTCCTGCTGGATGCCGGTGGCCAGGCGATCGGCGATCCGGCCGATCAGCAGCGCAAACCCTGCTACGACCAGCTTTCCTTGATGCGTCACTATCCGCTGATCAGCGAGATCCTGGAGGCGATGGAGGGTCTTGGCTGGGCTCCCTACCAGGCCGACCACGAGGACGCCAACGGCCAGTTTGAGATCAACTGGACCTTTGCCGATGCGCTCACTACCGCCGATCGGCATGCCTTCTTTCGGGTGATGGTGGCCACCCTGGCGGAGCGCCACGGCTTGCGGGCCAGCTTCCGGCCCAAACCCTTTGCCCAGCTCACCGGCAACGGCTGCCACCTGCACCTCTCCCTCTGGGATGGCGCTGGCAACCGCTTTGTCGATGCCAGCGGCCCCCTGGGGCTGTCCAGCCTCGCCTACCAGTTCCTGGGCGGCTTGCTGGAACACGCCCCCGGGCTCTGCGCGATCACCAATCCCAGTCTCAACAGCTATGCCCGTCTGGGGGGAAGCACCACGGTTTCCGGGGCCACCTGGTCGCCCAGCTGGATCAGCTATGGCGGCAACAACCGCACCCACATGGTGCGCCTGCCCGACGACCAGCGGCTGGAGTTGCGGCTACCCGACGGCGATGCCAATCCCTACCTGCTCCAGGCGGCTGTGCTGGCGGCGGGCCTCGATGGCATCGAGCGCCAACTGGATCCAGGCCCCCGCAACGATGCCAACGCCTACACCGATCCACCGACGGGGGCCGCTGCCAGGGCCCTGCCCGCCACCCTGGAGGCTGCCCAGGCGGCCTTCGCCGCCGATACCGCCCTGCGCCAAGCCCTGGGGGAGCAGTTCTGCCAGGCCTATGGCCGCTGGCCCCGCAGCGAATGAAGCCATGGTCTGTGCGGTTTCCAGGTTCAGCTGCCGCTTGGGCTCCAATCAAGCCATGCCATGGGCGAGTGGAACTCTCAAAAGCCAATAACAGCCCTGAAAAAACGAAACAGTTTTCTAAAGCCGAAACAATGGTGCGATGAGATTTCGCCTGCATCCCAACTTGCGCCCCCCCTCCCCTCTCCCCGGACAACGGCACTTTTGGCTGGCCCTTGCCCTCGTCTTGGCGGCCCTGGCTCCGCCAGGGTTGGCCAGGAGCGATGGGTTGGCCAGGGGCGATGGCGGTGTGGCTCTACTGCCCCCTGGCGGCTGGCAGCCAATGGCGGCGCAGCTCGCTGCTGGCCCGGGCCGCCCGGGCCAGAGCCCCACTGGACAGACCCTCCCCAGGCCGGCCCTGCCGAGCCTGATTCCCCTGACCGAGCCCGATGGGCTAAACCTGCTGGCAAGCAGTAGCCATCGGGCCGATTACGGCGCCTTAGCGGGGGCTCTGCTCACCCAGGCCAACCTGGCCTACTGCGGCGTGGCCAGCAGCGCCATGCTGCTCAACAGCCTGGCGGTACCAGCGCCGGCGGTGCCGGGCTATGGCCCGTACCGCTTCTGGACCCAGGAAAACCTGTTTGACGACCCAGCCACCCGGCTTGTCAAGGCGCCGGAGCTGATCGCCCGCCAGGGGATGACCCTGGACCAATTGCAACAGCTACTGGCCAGCAAGGGCCTCCAGGTGAGGGCAATCCATGGCCTGGATATCGATTTACTGGCCCTGCGCCGACTGCTGGCCAGCAGCCTGGCCAACCCCACCGATCGGCTGTTGGTGAACTACGACCGCCGGAAACTGGGCCAGAGCGGTGGCGGTCACATTGCGCCGCTGGCCGCTTACCACGCCGCCAGCGATCGGGTGCTGATCCTCGACGTGGCCCGCTATCGCTATCCATCCGTGTGGGTGCCCTTGAAGGAGCTGTGGCAATCGATGCGCAGCCTGGATTCCGACAGTGGTCTCAGCCGGGGGCTAGTGGTGGTTGAACGCTGATTATTGGCAAACCAACCCCAGCCATGGCCGATTTCCTCAGGAGCGAGTTGTCTGAAAGCGAGCTATCCAGAATCGAGCCATCCAGAGCAAAAGTGTCCGCAAGCGAGCTGTCTGCAAGCGAGGGCTGCAGTTGGCCCCAACCGCAAATTCACCCCGAGGCCTGGGTGGCCGCTTCTGCTGTGTTGATCGGCAATGTGAGCCTGGCCGCCGGCGCCAGCCTCTGGCCCACGGCCGTCGCCCGCGGCGATCTGAGTGCGATCAGGATTGGGGTTGGTAGCAATGTGCAGGACGGAGCGGTGCTGCATGGCGACCCGGGCCAGCCGGTGCTGATCGGGGCCGATGTGACCATTGGCCACCGGGCGGTGATCCATGGCGCCACCCTGGAAGACGGCTGCTTGATCGGCATCGGCGCGATCGTGCTCAATGGCGTCACCGTGGGGGCTGGAGCCCTGGTGGCGGCCGGATCGGTGGTGACCAGGGACGTGCCGCCCCGCAGCCTGGTGATGGGTGCTCCCGCTGTGGTGAAGCGGGAGCTAAGCGCCGAGGCGGTGGCTGAACAGCTAGAGCACGCCCGCCGCTATCGCCAGTTGGCCATGGTGCATGCCGGCCAAACCAAAGCTCTGGAATCCGCAGCCGGCCGATCAGAGCCTGAACCGGCGAGCGAATAAATCGGAGCCACAGGCCGATCAATGCCTGATCCGCCGAGCCAATAATCCATAACCGCCGAGCCCGGAGCGGTCGAGCGAGTAATCCCGAGCCGCCGGGAGAACGAATGTAGATATCGATCAGCTCGGCGCTGCGGCGCAGCGGTGGCCTGGCGCGGTCCGTAAGATCATTGCCATCCTTTTCCCTTGCCTTCCCATGGACGCTCGGCTGGTGCTGGTTGCCGCTCCGATCTTGCTGGCCGCTAGCTGGGCTGTATTTCACATCGGCCGGGCCGCTGTAGGTCAGCTGCAGCTGATGCTCAAGCGCGCCCGGGCCTGATGGCCGCCATCCCAGGCGAGCCAGCGGCCCCAATCGATTCCACCAATCACCAGCAGCCCAGCCTGCTTGTTATCGGTGCCGGCCTGGCTGGCACCGAGGCCGCCTGGCAGATAGCTCAGGCCGGGCTGGCGGTGAGGCTGGTGGAAATGCGGCCCCTGCATCGCTCCCCCGCCCACCACAGCGGCGAATTCGCCGAGTTGGTGTGCAGCAATAGCTTCGGCGCCCTTAGTAGCGATCGAGCAGCAGGTTTGCTGCAGGAAGAGCTGCGGCGGCTGGGTTCCCTGGTGATTGCCACCGCCGATGCCCATGCGGTGCCCGCCGGGGGCGCCCTGGCGGTGGATCGGGGTCGCTACAGCGCCGCCCTCACCGCCCGCCTGGAGGCCCACCCCCTGGTGACGGTGGAGCGCCGCGAACAAACCCAACTGCCGGCGGCGGATCAAATCGCTGTGCTGGCCACCGGCCCGCTCACCAGTGAGCCCCTGGCCGAGCAGCTGCGCGCCTTCACGGGCCGCGAAGATTGCCATTTCTTTGATGCGGCCAGCCCAATTGTGGCCGGTGAGAGTATCAATCTGGAGCTGGCGTTCCGGGCCTCTCGTTACGACAAGGGAGATGCTGATTATATAAATTGTCCGATGAATAAGCAGCAGTACCTCGCCTTTCGCGAGTCCCTGCTCAGCGCCGAACAGGCGGAGCTCAAGGATTTCGAGCGGGAGAACGCCAGCTTCTTCGAGGGCTGTCTACCGATCGAGGAACTGGCTCGCCGCGGCGAAGACACCATGCGCTACGGACCGCTCAAGCCGATCGGCCTCTGGGATCCCCGCTGGGGGGATGTCCAGGACGCGGCGGTGCGCCGGGCCCAGCGGGCCTATGCGGTGGTGCAGCTGCGCCAAGAAGACAAGGATGGGCGGCTCTGGAATCTGGTGGGTTTCCAGACCAACCTCAAATGGGGCGAGCAGCAGAGGGTGCTGCGCCTGATTCCAGGCCTGGAGCAGGCCGACTTCGTGCGCTTTGGGGTGATGCATCGCAACACCTTCCTGGAATCGCCCCAGCTGCTGGATGCCAGCCTGCAATTCCGCAGCCGCCCAAAGCTGCTGGCAGCGGGCCAGATCACCGGCACCGAGGGCTATGCGGCGGCGGTGGCCGGTGGTTGGCTGGCCGGCACCAACGCCGCCCGCCTGGCCAAAGGGCTGGAGCCGATCAGCCTGCCGGCCACCACGATGATCGGCGCCTTGACCAACTTCATCGCCGAGGCCCCCAGCAAGGCTTTTCAGCCGATGCCCCCCAACTTCGGCCTGCTGCCGGATCTGCCCGAGCGCATCCGCGACAAGCGCAGTCGCTATGGCGCCTACCGCGACCGGGCCCTCGCCGATCTGGAGCCCTACCGCCAGGTCGCCCAGCGGCAGCTGGCGCTTGCCGGCTAGGGCATTCGATGCGCTGCGGCATTCGAGGTGCTGCGGTAGTCAAGTCGCTGCGGCAGCAACTGGGGCCTGCCCGCTTGCTACGGGCAAAAGGCTGCTAATGCCTCGGGGTCAGCTGAGCTCGTTGGCGCTGGTGGCTTTTGGCCTGTACCCCAGCCCCTAAGGTCGCAGCCAGCCTCCCTTCCGCCGGTGCCCAGCGCTCCAGCTCCTAGCAGTTCCAGCAGTAACTCCAGAGCCAAAGGCTCCAGCGACAACGCCAGCGCCGCTGGCTCCACCGGCAACTCCAATGCCAACGGCTCCACAGGCAGTTCCACCAGTAACTCCAGAGCCAAAGGCTCCAGCGGTAACCCCAGTTCCACCGCCAACTCCAGTTCCAGCGGCGCCCCCAGCTCCACCAACTCCTCCCCCCCCAACTGGGATGCGGTGGTGATCGGCGCCGGCATCGGCGGGCTGGTCACAGCCAGCCAACTGGCCGCCAAGGGGGCGCGGGTGCTGGTGCTGGAGCGCTACTTAATTCCCGGCGGCAGCGGCGGCAGCTTCAAGCGGGCGGGCTACACGTTTGACGTGGGCGCCTCAATGATCTTTGGCTTTGGCAGCAAGGGCCACACCAACCTGCTCACCAGGGCCCTGGCGGATGTGGGCCAGCACTGCGAGACGATCCCCGACCCGGCTCAACTGGAGTACCACCTGCCGGGCGGTATGCGGCTGGCGGTGGATCGAAACTACGAGCGCTTTATCGCCGATCTCACCGCCCTGTTCCCCCACGAGGCCAAGGGCATCCGCGCCTTTTATGACACCTGTTGGAGCGTGTTTCGCTGCCTCGATACGATGCCGCTGCTCTCCCTGGAAGACCCGGCCTACCTGGCCAAGGTCTTTTTCAAAGCGCCACTGGCCTGCCTGGGCCTGGCCCGCTGGTTGCCGGTGAATGCCGGAGATGTGGCGCGAAAGCACATTCGCGATCCCTATCTACTGAAGTTCATCGATATGGAATGTTTCTGCTGGAGCGTGATGCCGGCGGATCGCACGCCGATGATCAATGCTGGGATGGTGTTCTCCGATCGCCATGCCGGCGGCATCAATTACCCCAGGGGTGGGGTGGGGGTGATCGCTGAAAAATTAGTGGCTGGATTGCAGAGCCATGGCGGTGAGATCCGCTATCGGGCCCGCGTTACCAAGGTGATCCTGGAGCAGGGCAGGGCTGTGGGGGTTGAGCTGGCCAGTGGCGAGCGCATTCAGGCGCGAAGGGTGATCAGCAACGCCACCCGCTGGGACACCTTTGCCGGCGAAGGCTCGGGCAAGTCCAGCCTGGTGGACGCGGCCCACACCCCCGCCGCGGAAGGCCGCTGGCGGCAGCGCTATAAGGCCTCCCCCTCCTTCCTGTCGCTGCATCTGGGGGTGAAGGCCGAGCTGATTGCCGCCGGCACCCACGTGCATCACCTGCTGCTGGAGCAGTGGCAGGAAATGGATGCCGAACAGGGCACGATTTTCGTTTCCATCCCCACCCTGCTGGATCCCAGCTTGGCGCCAGCGGGTAAGCACATCGTGCATAGCTTCACACCTTCATCCATGCAGGAATGGCAGGGTCTATCCCCCGGTGAATACCAAGCCAAGAAACAGGCCGATGCCCAGCGGTTGATCCGGCGGTTGGAATCAATTCTGCCGGGCTTGTTGGCAGCGATCAGCCATTGCGAGGTGGGCACGCCGCGCAGCCACCGCCGCTTTCTGGGCCGAATCGATGGCAGTTATGGACCGATTCCCAGCCGGCGCCTGCCCGGTTTGCTGCCGATGCCCTTCAACCGCACCGCAATTCCCGGGCTCTATGGCGTGGGCGATTCCTGTTTTCCAGGCCAGGGGCTAAATGCCGTGGCCTTCAGTGGTTACGCCTGCTCCCACCGCGTAGGCGCCGATCTCGGCCTCAATTCCTGGGCACTTCCAGATTGATGATCAAGATTGAGGCCCCAGCTGGAGATACACCTGGAGCTACACTTGGCGTTGGACCAGATAGTCGATGCAGGAGCGCAGCCAGGCCAGATCGGGGCCGGCTGCCACGCCGGCAAAAGCCCTGGTTTCAAATTCCACGATCGCCGCCTCGGTGAAGGCCTTGGCCACCTGATCCGCCCAGTTCATGCTGCCACTCAACTCCAGCAAGTTGTGCATACGCATCACATCCCGGGGCAGTCGCCGCTCCCGGGGTTTGGCCAGGAAACCCTCCATCCACTGCCGATCCGCAGCCGTCACCTGACTCAAGCCATGGCTGAGAATCAAGGTGCGCTTGCCCTCCCAGAGATCGCCGTCAATTTCCTTGCCATAGCTGGTTGAATCACCATTCAAATTGAGCACATCATCGGTAATCTGAAAGGCCAGGCCCAGCAGGAAGCCAAATTGGTTGAATCGCCCTAGATCCTCATCCTTACCATCGGCCACCAAGGCACCAATGCGTAGCGGATGGATGAAGCTATACCAGGCGGTTTTCTTCAGCACCAGAAGCATGTAGTCGTCTGGCTGGAAGGCCAGGTGGTTATCGCGGGTCCAGCCCAATTCCATCGCCTGGCCCTCCAGGCTCTCCACCAGCAGGTGGTCCACCTCATCGAGAATGCGCAGCACCGTGGCCGGTGCCAGCCGCTGGCCACTGCCCCGGAACAGGCGCATGGCCAGGGCGTTCATGGCGTCGCCGGCATTCACCGCCAGGGGTAGGCCGGCCCGCCGGTGCATGGTGGCCACGCCGCGGCGCTGGTCGCTGCCATCTTCGATGTCGTCATGCACCAAAAAGGCGTTGTGCAACATCTCCAGCCCCGCCGCAGCGCTGTAGGCGTCAGCGCCGCTACCCCCCAGGGCCCTGGTGGTGGCAAGACAGAGGGCCGGCCTCAGCCCCTTACCCGATCTACTTAGATAGTCGCTCACCAGGCCATAGAGATGATTCTGCGGTTCCCAGCTGGGAATGCCGGCGGCGAGGGTGTCGGCCAACTGCTCGCGATACCAGGCCAAGCGCTCCATGAAGCCGGCGGGCCCCAGCAGCGCCGCGCCGCCGGGAATCTGCGCCGCCGCTTCGCTGAGCGCATAGCTGGGGGAGGCCACAAATTGCGATCCCGGAGTTACCGCGGGATCCAGACCAGCCATGGGTTGGCCGCCGAAAAGAGCGCCCAGCTGGGCATTGGATTGATCCAGGGCCTCCAGGGCCGGACTGAGCCAGGGCTCCACCTGGGCGATCAATGGGGCCAGATTTGCCAATAGCGGTTCACTGGCCCCAATCGCCTGTTGGGCCACCTGCAACAGCGAGCCATCCCAGGGCTGACCGTTGCGATAGCGGGCGGCATCGTAGAGCCTTAGGGGCAGCAGGATTTCCGGTTCGTGCAGGGGCCAGATATCGCAGTTGGGGGCGGTGGAGCCAGTGGCGACTAACAGGCCGTTGACGGCCCGCCGGGCGGCCTCATTGGCACCCTCCATGGTGGCCAGATCGGTGTGGGTGCGCACGTAATCGGAGGCCAGAAACAGATTGGCAATGCCAGTGGTGGCATCTGGCCGCAGGGCCCAGGTATTGACCAGATTCACCAGCAAGGGCTCTGAATTACTCAGATAGCCGGGGCGATCCAGATCTACATCGATGTCGGGATCAAGGAACCAGGCATACAGGTCATCGTCGCGTAGAATCTCCTGCTCGCCATTGAGTGAAAGTTTCAGCTGTTGCCAGGTTTCACGAATCACCTCCTCGCGAGAGCACTGCATCGCCGAGCGCCCATCGCCCCCAGGCAAAGTCCAGTCGGAGATATCCACGGAGAGCAGGCCGCGGATTTCCTTATGACCAAATTGCTCAGGTTTGATGCTGCGCCAGAACTGGAGCTGAGAGATGCTGGTAAGCGCCCAGGGGGTGTCGATGTGGATGACATGGCCATGGGTAAAGGGCAACTCCCTACGCAGGTAATACTGCACCCCATTCATCCATTCCACATTTGGTGCCAAGCGCGCCAGGTTGGCCAGGCTGGGATCAGCCGCCAGCATATTTTGATCGATCAGCGGTGCGATTCGCTCGATCGGCAGGGCGGCTATGTAATGGTCGCCGCTCACCAACTGCTGGTGACCGCCCTGGAGAATCGAGACGCCGGTGATAAGCCCCTGACGGCAGTGGATGGCTGTTACTTCAGCGTCGGTGATGTAATGGACACCGCGAGCCACCAGGTGATCGCGCCAGGGATCAATCCAAACCAGATTAGTGGGCCCATCCAGCACCCTATCAGTGGCTCCACCCACTGGATTTAGGATGGTTAAAATCAGTTGTACGAAAACATCTCCGATCGTTCTTGTGCTGGCGGTGCGGGCCTTGGCGGCCACGAGTGAACGGGTGATACCCGCCGCCAGAAATTTTTGATAGCCCGCTGATCTTTCTTCGGCTGCCACGAAGTCCCACCAGGGCACCGATTCATATTCCCCCAGCCGGCGCTCGGCACAGGAAGTAAGAAACTGCCAGATTCGGCCGCCAAAAAAGGCTAAATCCTCCTGGGTGATACCCGTCACCGGTGAAAATACCAGCAGCAAATCCCGCAGCAGAACACCCACATCGCCAGGGGAGGCTGGAAACACCGCCGGCATGGTGAAGTCGGCATTTTCATACTGGGTAATGCCCACCCGGGTGGTGGGCACCAAATGGTCTGCCACCATGGCGCCATCAAAGGAGGGCACCCGGCGCATGGTGTCAATAATATGTTTATAAAATCCAGGGAAAAAGCGAAAGCCATGCTCTCCCGGCAGCTGATGTTGCAACATCTCAACACCAGCATCAAACACTTCATGACCGCTGCTTTTGGGAGCATCTACATCCACGGGAATACTGCGGGCCTTGCCGCCAGCAATGGAGCGACGCTCCAAAACCACCACCTCAAAGCCCCGCTCAATCAATTCATGGGCGGCGCTCATGCCGGCAACGCCACCCCCCAGCACGATCACCCTTGCGGTCATTGGCCAGCCCACAAGGAAAGGCCGATGGCCAGAGCCAAAGAGCTGGCAACCATAGCCACTGGCGAGCCAGTTATTTGTTGATGCCGCCGGCGAAACTCGCGAGAAATCACTTGCATGGCTACTAGAGATACCAGGGCTGTTAGGGAAGCTATTTAGCCACTTGCGTGGCTTTCCTAGACATATCAATTCCTAGAATCGCCTGGGGTTGGCGGATGCGTAGGCAGATTTTTTCGGATACCCGAAATAAATAGGCCGGATCTGGGGTGATCTGCAGAAAGCTGACGGCCATGTCACTGGCCACCACCAGCTCCACCGGCTGGCCTGCCAGGGCTAACAGCACGCCTGAGTGGGGGGCGAGCGTGGAGGAGCGCGACAGGCTGCCGCCCGAACCAAGAAAAGGCAAAATCCGATCCTGGGGCAATACCAGGGATTGGGCATTCGGCGTCTGCGCCTCAGTGAACAGGCCTTGGCCCAGCACCAATGCAAAGGGTCCGAACTGTCCAGCATCCTCCAGCCGACCAATCGCCTCGGAGATCAGGCTCACCAACAGGCTTCCTGGCTGAATTTTATCAATATCATCAGTGTGCTTCTGGCCATAGGGATTGATTAATCGCTTGGGGTCCTCTATGGGATAAAGGCCCGGATTGGCGCCGCCGCCTGTAATTGTCCAGATTGGCGGCAGTTTTTCATAGGCCAGGGCAGGGGCACGGCCCGCTGCCGGTTGCCCCTGAAACACCAGAAAGTCTTCCAGCCGGGCCAGCACATTGGCGGCACGCCGAAACAGCAGCTGCACGCTCTCCAATTCGGGATCGGCCATCTGGGCACTGCGCACCGGCACAGTCACCTGAAGACTGGCCAATTGGATCACATCCCGATCCTGCACGCCAAAGCCAACCGGGGGATTGGGATTAGTGGCGGCGGTATCAGCCTGGCGATGGGGCGGCTCCAGCAACAGGTTGGCGCGCACGAAGTCCACATCGGAGGCCAGGGGGCCCACCAGGGGCAGGAAGTTGGCGGCACTGCGGGCCCGGGCCGCCTCCTGCTGCACTACTCGATTCAGCAGGTTCCACTGCTCGGCAGTCCAGGGCACCTGGGGATTGCGATCGTCCATGAGGTCGGCCATGGGCCAGGGAATCAATTCCTGCGGGCCCAAGGTAACTCAAAGCCGACGATCCAGCGATCAGCAGGCCGGCAAAACAGGCGTTATTTGGGCGGTTGAGCCAGCGATTGGCACCGGCAATATGGCGTAGATCTGCAGCATAAGTTGGGAAATATTGGTGTCCACCTGGCCGACACCTAAGCATTGAATTCGATTCAGCCATCGCAGCTTGGGGTCGTCGGTATTGAAGCGGGGTGTGACCACCAAGGCCAACAGCGGGTCGAAATCGTTGTGGCTGGCTCGCTGGTAGCCATCACTGCCCAAATCCACCACCCCCTGATAGGCAACCTCCAAGGTGGTGCCCGCATCGGTGACCAAGCCCCCTACCACATTGATCAGGGCCACCCCATCAGCTCGAATGCACATCCGATCTGTGAATCCAGCCAGGGGCTTGCCCTGCAACACAGGTCCCTTGAAGCGACCCTCAACCACCTGCCAATCAATCCTCAGGCCCGCCGCAGTGACGCCCATTATCGAACTGCCCAGGCGGGCGCTGAATTGGCCGAGATAGGAGCTGGCGCAGGGCAGCGGCATGGGGGTGCCCTGCAGCTGGGGCTGCAGCCACAGGCGGCGACCCTCGGGATCCCCTGGCACTACCGCCCTGAAACGGCGGCTAGGGCCGCTGGGAACCGCTGCGTCCGGCAGGGCGGGCACCAGCTTCAGCGGCCCATCTGCGTAGCGATAAGCAACTTGCACCACCTGGGCGGAGCGCACTGGCTCCACTTCGATTTCAACTAACTTAACCCTGCCGTCGTTAGCTGGGGCGCCCAGGGTGGGGCAGCAGGAGTTAACGATAGACCAGCTCAAAGCAGTGCCATCGGCGGCCAGAGAAACCCCTTTCATAGCTGTTCGTTCCATAGCGGTTTCATCCATAGAGGTTTCATCCATAG
>JBIKVR010000171.1:0-3603 GCA_044356735.1 Prochlorococcaceae cyanobacterium | reverse complement strand
GGACCAGCCAACAAAAACGAAGCGGTCGCGCTTTAGCCAGTCATCGAGGACGTCGAACCATCCCCGTTGTGGCGCACGCCCTAAAGCGATCGTCATGAGTAGAGCGGGATACCGCGCGATGGTAACAATCCTGGACCACTGGGCGAGCCGCCCCGCAACGGCCTGAAACTCCAGTAATGACCAGTTGTTTAAGTATTTATACCGATTCCCCGCAGCCCCGACGGGCCCCACGGCAGGATGGCCCTGCGACCTGCATCCGTTAAATGGCCTCCTCCACGGCCGATTCCGCCGCCGCCAGCTCCACCCTGCTGGAACAGGATGTGCTGGGCTCCCGTCGCCCCTCCAATTTGTTGGTGGCCGCAGTGGTCACCAGTGGTGGGCTGGGATTTCTGCTCACCAGCGCCTCCAGCTTCCTCGGCACGGATCTGCTGCCCATTGGCCACCCGGCGGAGCTGGCCTTCGTACCCCAGGGCCTGGTGATGGGTCTGTATGGCCTGGCAGCGCTGTTGCTGGCCACCTACCTCTGGGCGGTGATCGGCATCGATGTGGGTGCTGGCAGCAATCGCTTCGATCGGCAGAGCGGCACCGCCACCATCTGCCGCCAAGGTTTTCGCCAATTGATTGAGGTGGAGATTCCCCTGCGCCAGATCCAGGCCGTGAAGGTGGAGGTGCGCGATGGCCTCAATCCCCGCCGCCGCCTGGCCCTGAAGGTGCAGGGCCGCCGCGACATGCCCCTCACCCGCGTCGGTGAGCCCATGCCCCTGGCCGATTTGGAGCTCTCCGGCGCCCGGCTGGCCCGCTTCCTTGGCGTGCCCCTGGAAGGGGTCTGATCCTCGGTGTGCCCCTGGAAGGGGGCTGAATCGAACGACCAGTGCAGGGCCAAGCGGTGAAGACCCTCTAAAACCGGTCTTTCTACGACTTTTTCGTCAACCTTGCCGCATGGGAAATTTTGAGTTATTGGGCTGATTTGGCCCTTACTCCGGTTTTCCACGGCACTCTCAGTCAAGGTTTCGCCAGGTGAGTATTCGCCTAACGAGTTTTTGCCAGGTGAGTATTCGCCTAGTGATTATTCGCTAAATGAGGTTTCCCTTGGGATACTCTGGATATCCGCCATTTCGGCTACCCAGCCAGCTGAGAACCCTGACTGCATAAGGACTCAATTGGTCGTGGGTAGGGTTTTGCATGGCTTCTCTATGCGAGTATTCACTCGAGTCTTTCCTTGCAATTCTTCGCTAGGCAAGTCTTCGCGAGATCAAGTCTGCGCTTGGTCAGCCTTCGCTAGGTAAGCCTTTGCTAATAAATCCCTGATTTATTTAATAACAGCCCTTCTCTGTTCTCTGGAGCCCAATGAACCGCCTTCTGCGCAGCCTGTTGCTCTGCGGCATCATCCTTCTCTGCCCCTGGGCCCTGGCGGCCTGCGCCGCCGATCAACCCAAGCAGGCCCTGGGCTGTGGCTTTGCCGCCTCCCCCTGCTTGAGCGGCAAGGCCAGCGTCAGCCTGCAGACCAGCAAGGGGGAGTTCCAGATTGAGTTAGACGGTGACGCCGCCCCACTCACGGCAGGCAACTTCGTGGATCTGGTGCGGCGCGGCGTCTACAACGGCACCGTTTTTCACCGGGTGGTGAAGGAGCCGGTGCCCTTCGTGGTGCAGGGCGGCGATCCCACCAGCGCCAAGGCCACGGTGCCCCCCAGCCAATACGGCATGGGCAACTACGTGGATCCAGCCACCGGCAGCAGCCGCATGATCCCGCTGGAAATCAAGCGTCAAGGGGAAGCCCAGCCCCGCTATGGCGAGCCGATCACGGCAACAAACCTCACCCGGGAGCTGGTGTTGACCCACCAGCGGGGCGCCGTGGCCATGGCTCGCGCCAATGACCCCAATTCAGCCAGCGCCCAGTTCTATGTGGCCCTGCAGGCCCTGCCGGAACTGGATGGCCGCTACGCGGTCTTCGGGCGGGTGAGCCAGGGCATGGAGGTGGTCGATCGTCTCAGCCAGGGAGACAAGATCATCAAGGCATCGGTGCTCAGCGGCGGCACCCTGGTGAAGGGCAAGCCCTGATCCCAGGCCAGCTCCTCAGGCGGGCACGCGCTTGTCGGAGGCGGTGGCCTTGAGCAGCTCGGTGTTCACCCCCGAGGCCCTTTCCAGGGCCACCTTGCCGGTGCGGGCGATCTCCAGGATTCCGAACGCCTCCATCAGCCTTTCCAGGGCCACCAGCTTGCCTGGATCGCCCACCACCTCCAGGGTGACGGCCGCATCGGCCACATCCACCACCTTGGCCCGGAACACCTGCACCAGGTCGAAGATGGCGCCGCGCTGCTCCGGCGGAGCCGACACCTTCAGCAACATCAGTTCCCGCTCCACCGCCGGGATGGTGGAGAGGTCGATCACGCCGAGCACATTGACCAGCTTGTCGAGCTGCTTGGTCATCTGTTCGAGGGTGCGGTCGTCCCCCTCCACCACCATGGTGAGCCGGGAAACCCCAGCCGTCTCGGCAGGTCCCACCGCCAGGCTCTCAATATTGAATCCCCTGCGGGCGAACAGCCCGGAGATGCGACTCAACGCCCCCGACTCGTCTTCAACCAGCACCGAGAGGGTGTGTTTCATAGGAGGGGCTCGATCGGGAGGGCGCGGCATCCCAGTGTGCGACTCAAGCTACGTGGCCGCCCCGCAAACCTGGGCCAACCAAGTCACCAAGACGGCGTTAAACGCCTCGGATTGCTCGTCATGGGGGCAATGGCCGCAGTGATCGAGCAGCTCTATCTGCAGGTCGCCCCGCAGCCGGCGCACCTCTGTCGCCACCCGTAACGGCACCAGTTGATCGCGACGGCCCCAGAGCAGCAACATCGGCCGCCGCAGGCGCTTCAGCAGGGCCGGGGCGGTGGCCGCCCGGGGCCTCAGGGCCATGGCGATGCTCATCGAGCGAAGCGCCCTGACCGCGCCAGGCCGACGGGCGGGCTGGGCAATCAGGTGATGCAGCTGTTGATCGCCGATCACAGGGGTGGCATAGGCCGATTGAATGCCCAAATCCAGCAGCGGCGAATGGGCGATCAAGGGCACCAACAGCTCCAGGGGCAGTAGCCGGCAGAGCAGGATCACCAACCAGCGCCGCAGCCGCCGCCAGCCTGGCCGCCGCGACCAGGCGCCGGGGCCGGCGACCAGGGCCGGATCCGGCAGCGGGGCGGCCACCACCGCCCTAACCCAGACCGGAAAGAAAACAGCGCAACTGAGCACCACCAGGCCCCCCAGCGAATGGCCCACCAGCACCGCCGGGCCCTGGACCACCTGCTCCAAGAAGGCCTGTAATTGGCGGGCCCAAAGGCGATTGTCCAGCCATAGGCAAGGCTGGCTGGAGGCCCCAAAACCGAGCAGGTCGAGGGCGAACACCCGCCAGCCGGCCGCGGCCAGGGCGGCGGCGTTGCGGCGCCAGTGGCCACTGCCCGCCGCAAAACCATGCACCAACACCAGCGGGGGGTGGTGTGCTTCGCCAAGCACGCGCCAGTGACAGCTTTGGCCGCGCCACTGCCAGCTGCCGTGGTCCCCCCAATGCAGGTCGTCTTCCCTGGAGGCTGCGCCAGACCAGGCCCCAGAAGCTGCGCCAGACCA
>JBIKVR010000110.1:0-8534 GCA_044356735.1 Prochlorococcaceae cyanobacterium | reverse complement strand
GAAGCTGCGCCAGACCATGCCCCGGAAGCTGCGCCAGACGGTTCGCTGGACGGTGCAGGCTGGTGGTGAACTGGGGGCACCGGGCCTGGGCCACGCGACTGTGGATCACTATTGCGCGAACCCCCCTCTAGGGCTGCCCGCTCCGAAGCTGCCCCCGTCGGAGCTGCCCGAAGCAGGTATGGAGGCTGGCCTGCTGAGAGAGGGAGAGGCGGTTCTGCGGCTGGGCGACGGCTTTTTTCGCTCCGAATCCCGGCCAAGTCGAGATCTAGGGGTGCTGTTGGCGCGCCAGTTGTGCCGCTGGGGGGCGCAGCCAGCTCGCTTGCGGGTGCTCGATCTGATGGCCGGCTGCGGCATCCGCGCCCTGCGCTACGGGCTGGAGACGGATGCCACGGAGATCTGGGCCAACGATGCCGATCCAGACCGGCTGCCGGCCCTGCAGGCCAACCTGGCGGTGCTGGCGGAGCGGGGCAGCATCAGCCAACTGAAGGCCCTGGCCCTGCTGGCGGGCTGTCTGCAGCGGCAGCAGCGCTTCGAGCTGGTGGATCTAGACGCCTTCGGTTGCCCCAGCGCCCTGCTGCCCCTGGCGATCGAGGCGGTGGCCTGCCCCGGGGTGCTCTACCTGGCCAGCAGCGATGGCCGTTCCCCCACCGGCCATGACCGCCGCGCCGCCATCCGCTCCCTTGGGGCCAGCGCCCGGGCCCATCCGGCCAGCTGGGAGCTGGCCCTGCGGCTGCAGCTCGGCAGCCAGGCCCGCGCCGCCTGGGCCATGGGTAGGGGCCTGGAACCGCTGTTTTCTTTCAGCGAGGGCCGCACCTTTCGCACGGCCGTGCGGATCACGCGGCGGCCGGCTCCAAGGGAAGAAGAGCAGCTGGGGCTGATCGCCCACTGTCACGGCTGCGGTGATCAGCAGGTGCAGTCGCTGCTCAAGCTGGGCCAGTGGCTTCCCTGTTGCTGCCCAGCGGGGGTGAGTGCCGCTCTGGCGATCAGCGGACCGCTCTGGATTGGGCCGCTGCAGGACCCCCAGCTGTTGGCCGCCATGGCCAGCGATGCCGATAACAGGCCCAACAGCCTGGGGCCGGGCGGCCGGCGCCTGCTGGCCCAATTGCGGGCCGACCCGGGCCTGCCGGCCCGCTGCTGGCCCACCGCGGAGATCGGCCGCCGGCTGGGGAGCGGCCCGCCGCGGCTGGAGGCCCTGGTGAGCGCCCTGCGGCGCCAGGGCTGGGCCAGCTGCGGCAGCGGCGTAATGGCGGGTCAGCTGCGCAGCGAGGCTCCCTGGTCGGTGGTGCTGAGCAGCGCCCGGGGGCTGGCCGCTGCTAAATAATTGGCCAATTCGCCAAGCATCGGCCCATGGCATCTGAAATCTTCGGCATCGCGGCCCTGTTCTGGGTGCTGATCCCCGTGGGTCTGGCAGGTGGAGCACTACTGCTCAAACTTGCCGACGCCGATTGAGGCGCTAGCTAGCCGCGCTCGCCCCCGCTGGCTTGTTGGCAGCGGACACCTTGCCAGCGGACCTGTTGGCAGCGAAATCGGGCCAGCGGCTGCATCTAATCGGATGCACCCCTAGGCTCAAGCCCGCTTGAAGACTTTCCATGCAGGTTCTGGTGATAGGTGGCACGGGCACCCTGGGTCGCCAGGTTGCCCGACGTGCACTCGACGCCGGACATCAGGTGCGTTGCATGGTGCGCACGCCCCGCAAGGCTTCGTTTCTGCAGGAATGGGGCTGTGAACTCACCCGTGGCGATCTGCTCGAACCCGCAAGCCTCGATTACGCCCTGGAAGAGCAGCAGGCGGTGATCGATGCCGCCACTGCCCGGGCCACCGATGCAGGCAGTGCCTACGACCTGGACTGGACTGGCAAGCAAAACCTGTTTGCCGCCTGCCAGCGGGCCGGGGTGAAGCGGCTGGTGTTTTCCTCACTTCTCGATGCCCACAAGCACCGGTCGGTGCCGCTGATGGATATCAAGGCCTGCACTGAAGACTGGCTGGCCGCCTCCGATTTGGACTACACGATCCTGCGGGGAGTGGCCTTCATGCAGGGGCTGATCAGCCAGTTCGCCATCCCGGTGCTGGAGGGACAGACGGTCTGGGTGAGCGGTTCGCCCACGCCGATCGCCTACATGAACACCCAAGACATGGCCCGCTTCGCGGTGGCCGCCCTGGAACGGCCCGAGACCCTGCGCCAGGCCTTCCCAGTGGTGGGCCCCAGGGCCTGGACCACCGGCGAGATCACCCAATTGTGCGAACGGTTTACCGGCAAGGACTCGCGGCTGTTCCGCGTCCCGCCGGCCCTGCTCAGCTTTACCCGCGGCGTGGCCAACTTTTTCGAGGCCAGTCTCAACGTGGCTGAACGGCTTTCCTTCGACGCCGTCATCGGTGGCGGTGCGGCCCTGGATGCACCGATGGAGCAGAGCTATGGGGCCTTCGGCCTCGATCCGGCCGAGACCACCCGGCTGGAGGACTATCTCAAGGAGTACTACGACACGATCCTCAAGCGCCTGCGGGAAATGGACGCAGACCTGGATAAAGACGCTAAGAAAAAGCTGCCGTTCTGAGTTTTCCTAGCCATTACGGCTAGTCAATCCATGTTACTAGTGAATTAATACTTTCAGGTAATTCATCCTGCTAGCCAATTCATATTGCTGGATAATCTATACCGTTAGGCAGTCTATACCGTTAGGCGGTTCTTGCCGCTCTCCAATCCATGCTGCCAGTTGATTTATATTGTTGGACGACCCATTTCGCTAGGCAACCCATGTCGCTAGTCAGCTTATGCCGCTAGGCAATCTATCGTATCTCACCCTGCGAGTAATATATTGGTTGGATGTTGGTAATTTATCAGTGCCATTGGCTGCACTCTAGCATGCGCTGTCGCTGAATTTGTCGGCAGTTTAGTGGCTTTACGCTCCTGTTGAATCCCAGATCTCGCTGGAGTCGTGATCCAAATAGGGTGACGGCCTCTGTTGACTGCTGTAGCTGGGAAAAAATGCAGCCAAATTGCCCATTAGCGCCAGCGAGGCAGCAGCTGTAGTTTCCCTGTACTCACGGCCGCCTATTATTGGCTGCAAGCTTTTCTGCCCTAGCGCCTCCGATGTCGATCGCCCAGATCAAAAACCTGCAGCGGCGAATGGCCAACCTGGAACAAGAGGCGATCGAGGAGGTGACCCGCGCCTGCGGCCATGAGCTCTGGCAGAGCCTGGGATTCGATGCCCTAGATAGTGTCGAGGATCCAGATCGACGGGCCCGGGCAAATTATTACTACGGCCAGTTGCTGACGGTGCGGGAACTAAAGGAGGCGATCGGCTAGTTTTCCCTCGCATAAGTTTACTCTCGCACAAGTTTGCCGTTGTGCAAGCTTGTCCTGGCGTAAGTCTGCCGTGCAAGTTCCCGGCCTGCTTCTTTCTCTGGGCAGGTAATGCAAAAGGCAGGGGTGCAAAAAGCTGGAGGTAAAAAGCGGAGCTTGGTTGCTCTCATCTGCCAGTCGAATCGCGGGCTGCGCTCCGGCCTCGCCGTTGGCCGGAAGCTGGCAAGTTTGATGCTTGCCTTTTCGTCGCTGGTGGGTCCGCCTCTGATCGGATTGACGCTGATCGATTTGATGCTGGTTTCTTTGATCCTGATCCTTTTGACCCTGATCGATTTGAAGCTGATCGGTTTGTCCCCAGTAAGCGTTGCAGCCGCAGATGTTCAGCGGTGCTCACCTGGCGCCAAGCTCCCGGCTCCAGACCCAGCAGGGTGAGCGGGGCCTCGCCATCCATCAGATCGATGCCCATCCGGATCAGGCGCAGGGTGGGCAGGCCAACCGCGGCGGTCATTCGCCGCACCTGTCGATTGCGACCCTCCCGCAGCTCCAGCTCCAACCAGCTGGTGGGCACGGTTTGGCGCTGCCTGATCGGCGGATCCCTCTCCGGCAGCTGGGCGGCGGTAATTTCCGCCGGATCCAGCGGCCGGGCTCGGGCCGGCAGGCTGAGCCGCCCCTGCACCGCCACCCCCAGAGCCAGTCGCTGGATCGCCTCGGGCTGGGCGGCCGCCTCCCCCTCCACCTGCACCCAGTAGCGGCGCCAGTGGGCATGGGCCGGATCGGTGAGCCTTTGCTGCAGCCGACCGTTGGCGGTGAGTAGCAGCAGCCCCTCGCTATCGGCATCGAGCCTGCCGGCGGCATAGACCCCGGGCACGGCGATAAAATCGGCCAAACAGCGCCAGCGGCTGTCGGCCTCGCGGGTGAACTGGCTCAACACCCCGTAGGGCTTGAAAAACAACAGCGATCGATCGTTGTCGGGGCCTGGACTGGGTTCAGCCCCCGCCAGCGAGCGAGCGCCGCTGGTCAGGACTGGCGGGCCTTCCACAGATTCACCACCCCGATCGAGATCAGCAGCAGGGCCAGGTCGAGGGAGAGGGGGGGCAGGATCAGCGGGTGGGCAAGCATCCGAGGCAAATGGCGGCACTCGCCTGAACTAGACTCAGCCTATCTGTTGCCTGTGGTATTCCCGCCCGCATGATCGAAACGTCCGGTGTGATTGAGAAGGAGCAGGGGAACGGGTTCTATCTGGTAACCCTGGAGCAGCCGGCCGGTCACCAGTGCCTCTGCCGCGCGGCTGGCAAGCTCACCAAGTTCCGCATCAAGTTGCTGGCTGGCGACAAGGTGCTGGTGGAGATCTCCCCCTACGACCTCACCCGCGGGCGCATCACCTATCGGGAAAGGAACGTGGGCGCCACCGGTCCCCGGCCGGGCGGCAACCGACCCGGTGGCCCCCGGCGGCGCTGAACGCCGCTGCCCTCAGGCTGGCTGGCCGATCAGGGCCTCAATCGCCGCCTTGAATTCACTGCGGGGCTTAACGCCGCGAAAGCTCTGCTTCAGCTGCTTTTGCCAGAACAGCTGCACGGTGGGGGTGCCGTTGACGCCGGCCTGGAGGGCAATCTCCTGGTCGACTTCGATGTCGATCTCAACACCTTGCACGGCACCGGCCAGCTCATCGATCACCCGCTTCAGCTGGGGCTTGAGTACATGGCAGGGGCCACAGGAGGGGGAGGTGTAAACCACCAGCAGCGGTTTGTCGCTGTCGTGGTATAGCTTGCGCAGGGCATAACCACCTTTTTGCCATAGGGAATCGGGGTTGTAATTTTCGGCATCGCTCTGGGCGGCCCTGGGCTGGATATCGGCAGCCGGTTCCGGCTCCACCGGGCTGTGGCTCACGGCAACGGCCAGGTTTTGGTGGCTGAGCCAACGCTCGGCGGCCAGGGCCGCCTGGCAGCCGCTGCCGGCGGCGGTAATCCCCTGGCGCCACTCGGCATCCGCCAGATCACCAGCGGCAAACACCCCCTCCAGGCTGGTTTCTGGACGACCCGGGGCGGTGATCAGGTAGCCATGGCCATCCAGCTCCAACTGGCCCTTCACCAGCCGAGAGTTGGGAGTGTGGCCAATGGCATAAAACAGGCCCCGCACCGGCAGCTGCTCCAGCTCACCGCTGACGCTGTGTTTCAAGGTGATCGCCTCCAGCCAATTAGAACCGCTGGCATCGCTCACCTGGCGTTGCCAGTGAACTGTGATGGCGGGATTGGCCAGCACCCGATCCACCATGGCGGCACTGGCCCGTAACTTCTCGCCGCGCACGATCAGATGCACATGGCTGCCGTATTTGGTGAGGTAGACGGCCTCTTCACAGGCGGAATCGCCGCCGCCAACCACGGCCAGGGCCTCGGAGCGGAATTGTGGTGTGGCACCGTCGCAGATGGCGCAGGCACTGATGCCATAACTCCAGAAGCGCTGCTCATTGGGCAGGCCCAGGCGATTGGCACTGGCGCCCGTGGCCAGGATCAGGGCATGGGCGCGATAGGTGTTGCCTTCGGCGGTGATCTGGAACGGCCGTTGCGACAGGTCTATGGCGGTGGCATCGGCCTCCAGCAGGCGAGTGCCCCAGCGCAGCGCCTGAGACTTCATCCGATCCATCAAATCGGGCCCGAGGATGCCATCGGGGAAGCCGGGGAAGTTCTCTACATGGGTGGTGGTCATCAACTGGCCGCCGGGGATGCCACCGTCCTGAAAGCCGGTGATCAGCAAAGGAGAGAGATTGGCCCGGGCGGCATAGATGGCCGCTGTATATCCGGCGGGCCCTGAACCGACGATCACCAAATTTTCCACGGCGGCGCCTTTGTCAGCAGAAGAGGAGGAAGCGGCGGGGGCAGCGACCACGGCAGCCAAGGCGGAGTGATTATGAGTTGAGCCTAGGGGGTCGCTCGCAAAACTGCTTGCTGGATTGGCTTGCTGGAACTTGATTGGTTTGGTGGAACTGGATTGGATTGGTGAAATAGCAGTGGCTGGTATCGGGCCCCGGCCAAGGCTAGGGCCCAAAAGCTTTCCCAGCTGAACTGCCAACGCGGCCAATGCGAATCCTCGGCGCCCAGGGCCCAGACGCGCTAAAAGCAATGGCTTTAAGGCAGTTCAAAAAATACCAAGGTTTAGCTATGTCAATCTGGGAGAAGCTTTGCAGCGACAGACCCGCTTCTTGCGCTGATGAGCGGAATGGGGATCCTCGAGATGCCCTTAAGCAATTCGTTGCAGCCGTGGCTGGTTCTTGTCACGGCTTGTGGCCGCAGCGCTTTTCGCTAATGTGATTTATCACCGTCGTAATACATCATCGACGTAATTTATCGCCGTCATGGTTTGAGATCTACATGGTTTATAATCATCATGGTTTATCTCCAGCATGGCTTATTGCAAAAATATTTTATCACAGTCATGGTTTGCCGCCTATATGCTTTAAGGGCTACATGGCTTACCGCCTACATGGTTTGTCGCTGCTTGAGCCTATGGGCGCCAAGGCTTATCGATGCCGAGGCTTGCCAATGCAGTGGCTTATCGGTGATGCAGATTGTCTCTGTCACGGCTTATTGCTGCTGAACGCTCAAGGCGGCCGGCGTTCAAATTTCCAGTAGGCCGTCGGTTTCTGGCTGGATCATGCGACCAAGATCTCGAGGCACCATCAGCACGCTGGCATAGAGCAATTCAGGATGCTCCTCCAAACAAAGCAGCCACTCACGAAATTCTTCGTTGAGGGCGAAACTTTCTTCAAAGTGCTCAAGACAATCGAGAGTTGCCCCCCGGGCCAGTGCCCAGCTCACTGCGACGGTAAGTCGACGATGCACTGAAGCGTCCATGGCTGATCCCGTGGAAGTGAATCTACGCTGCCGAGGGACCGGCCATCGGGAGGTATTGGTTGACACAAGATTTGATTCAAGTTTGCCGCGCCGATGCACCCAGCGCTGACGGCTAACACCCCTATAGACAACCCGCTGGGGGCAAATCCTCGATCTCCAGGCCCCGCTGCCACTCAAATTACGCCCGCAGCCGGGGTTTTCCACAGGCTGGCTCAGGCGGGTGCTCCGCTCAGCGGTTGCGGGAGTTGCTGGCGGAGGGCAAAAAACTGGGCAGCTCCGGTCCCCGGAAGCGGATCAGGTCGCCTAGGCGCTCGTCGATCGCCTGCAGGGGCAGAGTGCCGCTCGGCGCACCGCCGGCCAGGGGCTCGCCAGGCAGGCTGCGGGGGCGGATCAGATAGGGCTCGCTGAGCGACCAGCTGCGGGCAAAGCCGATCAGCAGCGGGTCGGCTGGGGCATAGACGTAGGAGGGCAGCCGGGGAATCGCCTCTAGAGCGGCCCGGCCGCCATCCACCCTTACGGCCCTGGTGATCGCCTGCAGGAAGCGGCTGCGGGTGACCACCGTGGTCAGGTAGGTGACCAGCCGCAGCCGCGGGGCGTCAAAGCCCTCGGCACACATGTCGATGCTCACCAGCCAATCGGCCTCGCCGCCGCGAAAGGCCGCCATGCGCCGGGCAGCTTCGGGATCCTGGGAGTGCACCAGGTGCACCCGATCGCCCTGCTCCTCCAACAGGCCGGTGATGCGCCGGGCGTGGGCGATGTCGCGGGCGATCACCAGCCCTGCCGCCTCGGGGTGGCCTTGGCGCAGCTGCTCCAGCCGGCTGCGGCCCTGGAGCAGCAGCCGCAGGGCGATGCTGCTCTCGTCTCCGGGTTCAATCGCGCGGCGCAAATTGCGCGCCCGCCAGCTCTCCCGCGATTCGGCCGAGATGGGCGATGTTTCCAGGTCGGTCGCCTGGGGGTAGCGGCCGTGGTCCACCCAGCCGTCTTGAAAGCAAAATTCCAGCGGTCGCACATCGCCCGCGGCGATCAGCTCGCGGGGCTCAACGCTGAGGTCTGCGGCAATCTGCTCGACAATCTCCTCCCCCTGGCGCAACCGCAGCCGCCTGGCGGCACAGAAGGCCAGATTGTCGGCGCGAAAGGGGGTGCCCGTGAGCCCCAGGCGCAACTGGGCGGCCTGGCTAAGCAGGTTGAAGGCATGGCCCCAGGCGGCGGCCTCCGGTTCGTCTGGATCCAGCCCCAGGTGGTGCACCTCATCGGCAATCGCCAACCAGCGGCCAAAGCCTGCGGCCGCCAGTTGCCGCTCCAGGCGCTGGCGATTGCGAGCCGCCCCCTGATAGGTGAGCAAAAGCCCCGCAGGCGCCATGGTCCCGCCCAAGTGATTAGTCCCG
>JBIKVR010000165.1:0-3984 GCA_044356735.1 Prochlorococcaceae cyanobacterium | reverse complement strand
ATTCAATGGATTGGCACCAGTCGCCCCTTCGTCATCCCACTGGCGCAGATCCAGCCCCAGGTGGCCAGCGGCCTGCATCCACTGGGCGGCAATCGAGCTACGGTGGCAAAAAACCAAAAAGCGATCCAGGCGGCCCTCGGCGCAGAGCTGTTGGAAGCCGAGCAGGGCGCCCAGGGTTTTGCCGGCACCCGGGCCGGCGTGCACCAGCAGGTCATGGCCCCCAGGGATGGGATTGAGCAGCCGGGTGCGCAGCAACTCGATCAGACGGGCCTGCCACTGGCGCGGCTGAATCAACCTGGCGCTGGGCTCGATGCCAGCCGCACCATTGGGCTCGATGGCAGTGGCGGGTCTGGCTCCAGGGCCCAGAGAGCTATTGAGATCAAACGATGGTGGCGCCATCCGGCCATTTTGAGGGCCCCAGCCACTTATGCGAGCCCCATCCAGCCATTCATGCGGGCCCCAGGCATTCATGCGGGCCCCAGCAATTTCAGCGGGACCAGCCTGCTGCCTGGGCCCAATTGATCGGCACTGGCCACTGATTGACCATGGCCGCTGAACGGTTTCCCAGGCTCAAATTGGATTGGCCATGGCTGTTGGGCCTTGTCCCCTGAACGGCCCCTGGGGTGATCCGGGTGCTCCCTCGCGCCGCTGCCATGGGGAAGTGCGCACAATCGACGCGTTTTGCCAGGTCTACCTTGCATTGTTCAGTGGATTACTGCAGACAAGAGGAGTGCTGGATTGCTCAGCTTGCTGATCGTTCAAGAACGGCGGGCCGGTGAAACCCGCGTGGCCGCCACCCCCGAGACCGTGCGACGGCTGCGGGGTCGCGGCTTGAGCATCCAGCTGGAGCGCGGGGCGGGCGTCACCGCTGGCTACAGCGATGACGATTACGCCGGCGCCGGTGCCCAGCTGGTGGATGCCAACGGAGAAAGCTGGCGCTCCACAGACGCTCTGCTCTGCGTCAATGCCCCCGAGCCCGAGCGCCTCTCGACCCTGAAGAGCGGAGCGCTGCTGCTCGGCTTGCTGAATCCCTATGGCGCCAAGGAGTTGGTGGCCACCCTGCAGGAGCGGCAGCTTTCGGCCCTGGCCCTGGAGTTGCTGCCCCGCATCAGCCGGGCCCAGAGCATGGATGTGCTCTCCTCCCAGGCCAACATCGCTGGCTACAAGGCGGTGCTGCTGGCGGCGGCGGCCCTCGATCGCTACGTGCCAATGCTGATGACGGCGGCCGGCACGATCCAGCCCGCCCGCGCCTTGATCCTCGGCGCTGGCGTGGCGGGACTCCAGGCCCTGGCCACGGCCAGGCGCCTCGGGGCGGTGGTTTACGTGAGCGACGTGCGGCCTGCCGCCAAGGAACAGGTGGAATCCCTGGGGGGCCGCTTCATCGACCCGCCGGAACTGGAGGAGCGGCCGGCAGAAGCGGGCGGTTATGCCAAGGCGGCCAGCGAGGCCTTTCTAGCTGCCCAGCGTCAACAACTTTCCGACCAGCTGGCCCTGGCCGACATGGTGATCTGCACCGCCCTGGTACCAGGAAGACCGGCGCCGCGCCTGATCAGCGAGGAGATGCTCGACCGCATGCGCCCTGGCTCGGTGGTGGTGGATCTGGCGGTGGGCCAGGGGGGTAATTGCGCCGGCACTGTGGCCGGGGAGGTGGTGCTGCGCAACGGCGTGCAGCTGGTTGGCGCCGATGCCCTGCCCGCCAGCGTCGCCAACCATGCGAGTGCCCTTTATGCCCGCAATCTGGCCGCCCTGATCGAGCACCTGTTGGTGCAGGAAGAGGGCAAGAGCAGCTTCCAGTTGGATCCCAGCGATCCGATTGTCGACGGCTGTTTGCTCTGCCACGGCGGAGAGTGCCGCCTGATCCATGTCGTCACACCCCCAGGAGCTGCCTGATGAACTCCCTTTCCCAAGCCCTCTGGGTGCTGCTGCTGGGCAGCCTTCTGGGTCTTGAATTGATTGGCAAGGTGCCGCCCACCCTGCATACCCCGTTGATGTCCGGGGCCAATGCGATCAGCGGCATTACCGTGCTGGCTTCGCTCACCCTGATTGCCGAGGCCAACGGCAACCAGGCGCTGCTGGTGCTCGGATCTCTTTCGCTGGGCTTTGCCTTGTTCAACGTAATCGGCGGATTTTTGGTCACCGACCGCATGCTGGCGATGTTCCGCCGCCGGGACAACTGAGATGGATGATCGCTTGCACTCATGCCAAGTATTCTCTAGATTAAGCTTTCGCTACGTTAAATCCCATATAGAGCCTCGGCGATTTCCGGGATCAACTGTATCAACTTCAAGCAAAATCAGACATTCCTTCTGTTCGATTGATTGATTTTGGCCACAGTCTTTTAATTCCTGCTTTTCAGTATTATCTCTGTCACAACCAAGATCATCATGGACGTTCCAGCCCTGGGTTTACCCGGAATTGACACCAACTTGATGGAAATTTTTTCCTATGCCATCGATCTGGTGGCAGTTTTGTTGCTGGCGCTCGGCATCAAGGGCCTGTCAAAGGTGCGTTCGGCCCGCTCCGCCAACTCCCTGGCGGCCATAGCGATGGCCTTAGCGGTGGCGGGGCTGCTGATTCAGCTGCAGCCGGCTCCGATTACCTGGCTGTGGATTGGGATTGGCACCGCCGCCGGCGGTCTGGCCGGCCTGATCACCGCCCAGCGGGTGCCTATGACGGCGATGCCAGAAACGGTGGCCCTGTTCAACGGTTGCGGTGGCATGGCCTCGCTGCTGGTGGCTCTCGGGGTGGCCCTTTACCAAAGCGACAGCACCGATCTGGTGGGCCGCATCTCGATTGTGGTGTCGGTGTTCGTGGGTGCGATCACCTTCAGTGGCTCAATTGTGGCCATGGCCAAGTTGCAGGGTTGGCTTGATACCCCTGGCTGGACCCAGGGATCGATTCGCCACGTTGTTAATATCAGTCTGGCCGTTCTTTGCCTGGGATCGGCGATTCTTTTGCCAGGCGATCCCGCCGGCATTTCCTTGTGGGTGTTGGTGGTGGCCTCCAGCCTTCTGGGTGTGGGCGTGACCCTCTCTATCGGCGGCGCCGACATGCCGGTGGTGATTTCGCTGCTCAACTCCTATTCCGGTGTGGCGGCCGCAGCCGCCGGCTTCGTGGTGGGCAGCCAGCTGCTGATCGTGGCCGGCGCCATGGTGGGTGCGGCGGGCCTGATCCTCACCCAGGTGATGTGCACGGCCATGAATCGCTCCCTGGTTTCGGTGCTCTTCGGTGGTGCTTTGGGGGTAGCCAAGCCTGCCGGCGGCGGCGAGCAGGTGGGTTACACGCGGATCACCAGTTGCAGTGCTGAGGAGTGCGCCATGGCTCTGGAAAATGCCGAGCGGGTGGTGTTCGTGCCCGGTTACGGCCTTGCGGTAGCCCAGGCCCAGCACGCCCTCAGGGAATTGGCCAAGGTGCTGGAGACCAATGGCACGGAAGTTAGCTATGCGATTCATCCGGTGGCTGGCCGCATGCCTGGCCACATGAATGTGCTGTTGGCTGAGGCCGATGTGCCCTATGAACAGCTGATCGAGATGGACACGATCAACCCAGAATTCCCCCGCACCGATGTGGTGATCGTGTTGGGCGCCAATGATGTGGTCAACCCAGATGCCAAGACCGACCCCAGCAGCCCTCTTTACGGCATGCCGGTGCTGGAGGTGGATCAAGCTCGTCAGGTGTTTGTGGTGAAGCGCAGCCTCGGCGCCGGCTATGCCGGCATCGCCAATGCCCTGTTCGAGCTCCCCCAAACGGCGATGGTGTTTGGCGATGCCAAGGCGGTGCTCAATTCGCTGCTCTCCGAGTTGCGCGAACTGGGGGTGGGCCGCAAAGTGGCCGCCTGATCGCCAACCTGACCACCTTGCCCGCAGCGCCACTCCCTCCAGAGCCCCTAGATCAGTCAGTTGACCGGCCATTAAACCAGCCATTAGATCACCGGATAGAACTGCAAATAGATCAGGCAATGGGCCAGTCAGCAAATCAGCTGAT
>JBIKVR010000089.1:0-11044 GCA_044356735.1 Prochlorococcaceae cyanobacterium | reverse complement strand
GTGGTGCTGCTGCATGGTTTGGGGGGCTCCAGTGAGCGGGAAGGGCTGCGGCGCATGGCGCTCACCCTGCAGGCAGCGCAGCTGGCCGTGCTGCGGCTCAACCTGCGTGGCGCCGATCCAGGCCGCCAGCTGGCGCCGGGCACCTACGCCGCCAACTGCAACGCCGACCTGCTGCCGGTGCTGGCCCAGGCAAGGCAATTGGCCAAACAGCTGGAGGTGAGCGCTGCAGCCCTGCCGCTATTGGGGGTGGGCATCTCCCTGGGGGGCACGATGCTGCTGAATGCCTGCCTGGCGGGGGCTGAACTGGATGCCCTGGTGTGCACCAGCAGCCCCTTGGATCTGGCCGACTGTTCGGCCCAGATCGAACTGCCCCGCAACCGCATTTACCAGCGCTGGCTACTCAGGCGCCTGATCGCCCAGACCCTGGCCGATCCCTTCGGGATCAGCCCAGCTGAACGGCAGGCCCTTGACGGCCCCCGGCCGCCCCGCACAATCCGGTCCTTCGACGCGGCGATCACGGCGCCGCGCTGGGGCTATGGGTCGGTGGAGCACTACTACGCCGCCGCCAGCCCCCTGGCCCAGCTGCAGGCCGGTGCCCAGCTGCCCCCCAGCCTGCTGCTGCACGCCCTGGACGATCCCTGGGTGCCGGCGGCCTCGGCCCTGTCTCTTGCGACTGCCCTGTCCCCGGCCCTGAATACCCCTGGCGGATCGGCTGCGCCCACCCCTGGGGCCCAGTCGAGCCGCCTGCAGCTGCTGATCACCCGTAACGGCGGCCACAACGGCTTCCACGGCCAAGGCGATGGCAAGCAGAGGCCGGGATGTTGGGGCGATCGGCTCACAGCTCGCTGGCTTCAACACCAGCTGGATTTGAATGGCTAATTTTTCGAACCGCCCCAGTATAAACACAAATACCGTCTTTTATTCGCCATTACTTTAGCTGTATTTAGCTATAAGAGTCCGAAAAGTTTATCTGTGTTTTGACTGCAAAGTTTCAGGCCTTTTGCTTTGGCAAGTGCCACCATATCAGTGGTGCCGCCTGGCCCATCTCCTGCTGCTTCGTTCCAAAGAGCAATCAATGTAATATCCACATTTGGTAGCAGCTTGGCATATTCCATCATCCATATATTGGCGCGTTGGAAAACACTATAATTCTTTGTGCTTGCCGCCCACGATGGTAATTCATCGGTGTCGCTTAAGACGATCGGCTTGTTGTTTGCGATTAGATTATTGAAAATTTCGATCCATTCCTCACCACCATCGGCTACGGACAAGCGCCGATAGTCGTCTATGGGAATTGGTAAAACTATCGTGGCTGGGATGCCAAGCTCCACACACACCTGGTGAAATAGGAGGTCAGTGCCACTGGCCGCTCCGCCAATGGCAGAAAGTGGACCCTTCGTTTTATCCCGTTCAGACCGGAGAGTTTCCCGTAACCAGTTCCTAGCCTTTTCGATGCACTCGGTAGTATTTGGAAACCTGGGTAAATTTCGGTCAGGGGTATCTGCACGATGGCCGGTCGCCAAAACTATACGGCCTCGGGGCTGTAATTTAGCGACTGCCTGGAGGTTGGCTTCGGGCACCCCCAGTTCCTCAAGGGCGGCGTTGCAGCTTTCAGGAAAAAGGCCGATGCTTTGAAAAATCGCCACCTGTTTAGCCTCAGACTCCACCGGAAAGCTTTTGGCTAAAGCATACTTAGCCGCTCGATAAGCATTGCGAACAAAGCCAACCCTTTCAGATGTTAGCAATCTATACTGTGCTTCAGAAGGGAGCACCCATTCATCTGGTTTGCGCCCATCTTTGGTTCTTTGCTTTGCATTTTCAAGAGACATCTGAACTGCACCTGCTAGGGGATTTAGCTGTTCTCGATAGTCATCCAGCTCATTTTCGGCCCTTCTTTGAGAGGGGAATAGATTTGCCCATGTGTCAGCTTCCATCTCGGCTATCTTGATAATTGCCGTCAATAGTCCAAGAGCATTGACGCCAGAGTAGTAGTCGTTTAAGTCATCGCTAAAGCTTTCTTTGTAGCCTTCAAATGCATCAAATAATCTACGGTCCGAAAGTGCCTGCCGGCGGCGCTCCGCCTCGGAAGCCTGCCCCTGAAAGCCCGCTACCCAGGCATCCTTTTGATTGCGCGCCAGTTGGCTGCGAGCATCAGCTCGGTCTTTAGGCCCTGCGGATGGCTTTTGCTTGTCTAGCACCCGAAGACAGGCCTGCTTTGCTTCACTGGACCTGCCGAGGCGCTGATAGATGGTGGCCAGCTGCAAATTCGCTTCAATATCGTCCGACAAAGCTTCTCTGATCGACTCCCAGGTCTCTCGTGCAGCATCAAAATTCTTCCTCTGCCGCTGGACTCGGCCGATTATCCTCAGGCCTTCCCTCTTCCAGTTTGTGCTTCTGGCTTCTTTGGCAAGCAGGGCCAGGGTTGTGCTGCCATTCTGCTCATCTTCCGTGTTCTCGGCTATTTGGATTGCTTCTTGAAAATCCCTGGGAACAATGGTCAGCTGCGCTGGATCGGGCGGCGTGAGCCCTGGTAACAGCAGGAAGACTGGACTATCCGCCCTACCCTCACTGTTGCTCCTAGCCATCTCCTGGATAGTTTCCTTGATACATCTTGCCAGTAGATCAACGGTGGCCGTCAGATTATTGCGGTCGTAAGCGATGTAGCGGTCGGTCTTTAGGTCGAAGGGAACATCCTTTCCGCTGGTGGGGAAGCGGATTAAAATCGTGCCATTGGGTCTCAAGCCGTGACGAATACCTAATTCATAGAAAACGTTAGCGTTGTCAATTGAGATATCGGCAATTACCAAGTCATAGGCAATTAGCATCTTAAACATGTCAACTCGGATGTTTCCTGCTGACGCAATCACCTCCGTTGTGCAGCCTTCGAGATTGTTTTTCCTGAGGGCTGCTTGAATCAACTCTTGGTCGATTTGATTGAAATCAACCTCAATAGACTTATCCTGTCCCCCCTCGGATACTGTGACTAACTTCTTGCCGAAGGGTCGAACGATAAAAACACTGGTCATACATGGACTCCATGTAAATGTGCTGATACTTGATGAGTTTATCGTCAAGTATTCACCGGCGCACGGCCGGATGTCCATATATTAGCCTACCTTCTTGGCGTTGTTGTCATGCGGCTGAGGCATCGACGTAGGCTCGCGGAAAACTTAATGACCACTAGCTGATCCTCAGCTCTCATTCGCCCAACAGCTGGCGCTGTTCCAACAAGGCCCTGTCGTTAGCCCCTGCGATTGCTTTGGTTTTCAGTCAATGGGTTTGGCGCGGATCCAGGCAGGCTTCGGTCGATCAGGCCATCCCAATCCCCAGGGGATTGCCCCAGCCAGCGGCAAAGGCGGGGTGGGCAACAAAACAGTTGCCACAGGTGTCTCTTTAGGGCACCTGTGGCCGATCGCATACCGGAGATCCCCAGCTGGTGCTGTAGATCCCAACATCGATATCACAACTGTTTGCCCTCTCTACAGCCAGCTTGCCGGGGAGCTGGCTTGTTTACCGCCGCTGCCGGCCATAGAACCAGGCGGCGCCGGCTGCGGCGGTAACCACCCCGCCAGCGGCGGCCAGGCTGACCAGGGTTTGGAGAAGTAGTAGCAGGACGCCCAGGGCCGAAAAAGCCTGGATGCGGATCTTGGCCTTGATCAGCATGGTGAGCAGCAGCAGCACCGTGGCCTTTAAGGCGACGACCTTGGCCTGGCTGAACGGACTGAAGGGACCGAAGGGGCTAAAGGGATTTAAGGGGCTGAGGGGACTTAAGGGATTTAATGGATTTAAGGGGCACAAGGCGAGCAGGGGGCACAGGGGTTTTGGCAGCATGGCGGCATGGCGGTTACCTAATATTGACGCCCTGAAATCCTTATGGCGGCCTGGCAGCCCAAAGCTGGCCATTTAGGGCCGCAACCTCACCAGCAGACCAGCTTTGGGCGTGGGGCTGGGGAACATCTGCCGCTCTAGGTTTTGGCCCGGCACCAGTTCAAGCCGCAGCCGCTGCAGCAAGCCCACCGCCAGTAGGCGAATTCCCAATTCGGCGAGGGAGCGTCCCAAGCAGACCCGCTCTCCCGCCCCGCAGGGCAGCAAATTGGCCGGGCAACTGCCATCCAAATGGCGTTGGGGGCGAAACAACTCCAGGTCGTGGGCTGCGCTGCCATTGGCATAGCGGTTAGAGGCGGCCAGGGCCACCTGCACCACCCGCTCGGCCGGCACTAGCATTGCATCGATCACCACCTCGTTAGTGGTGAGGCGAAAGAAGCCGCCCACCGGCAGCGTGTAACGCATCACCTCCTGCACCATCACCTCCTGCACCATCGCGTCCAGCCGGGGGCTCGCGTGTGTTCGTAGGCGGCAGCGACCTGGTCTGCCGCCGGCTGCCAGGTTAATTGATCGAGTTCCTCCCCCAGCCAAGCCAGCAGCTGGGGCTGCCCAGCAATTGCTTGAGACTGTCCGGCCACCAGCCCTGCATGGCGTCGCCCGCAGACAACAGATCGGCGATCGCCCGATCACCGCGGATAAACACAGTGCGTTGGCCGAATACAAGTGTTTCGAATATATTGCCAAACCGCTCATATCGCTGGCGGGCGAAATCCGGATCGCGGAAAAATGCCAGGCCCTCCAAAATGCCGCTCCGGGCGGCTGTGCTGGGCAGGGGACGGTAGTTATTCATGGGGCTGTCACTGTGGATCAGCAGATTATGGCTGCAGGGCCAGTAGCTGGGGTAACCCATAGCAAGGCAGACCCCCATGTCAAGGCCAGCATGCAACGGCCCGCTTGCACCGGGCCAGCTGGAGCAAGTTAGCCGCATCAGCTTCGATATCAGCTTAGATCTCTCAGCTAAATCATTTAATATTGTACAACATCTTTAAGTATACCTCGGTAAATTGTCTGCTTGGATTCTGTTAGTTGTGCATTAGAGAGTATTTGCTATGTTTTTAGTTGATGCAAGCCATTATATTGTAGATTTTGGAGCTTCCTTTTGCTGATTAATCTGGTGATTTTATCTCAGCCTTCGCTGTCTACGCCACGCACAATCCGAGACAATTCGCTGCGCTCGTCGCTGCTGATGCGATGGGGAACGCCGGAGATGATTCGCTCAAAGTTAGAGAAGGAATTCTTGATTTCCGGACCATTGCCGGTGATCACAAATTCACGAATACCCTTATCATGCCAAGAGCCGCGCATCTTGAACACATTCAGCGCCCGGGCCATTTCGCCGCGAATTTCCACGTACTGCAGCATTAGAATCGTATCGGTAATCGTGGAAATGTGCGAGTCGGTGATCGAGTGGCTACCCATAAATTCTTCGGATGTATTTGTGAAGAAGCCGGCGATTTCTTCTTGCTTCGCGTAGCCAGTAACGCCAATCACGAACTGGCGGAAAGCATTGTGGCTGACGCCACGGGCCAGGGCGCTGAGGGAATCAATCGCCATACGCGAAGGCTTGAATTGGCTGATTTCCGTCTTGATAATTTGTAGGTGATCCTCCAGGCCAGTTGACTCGGGATAGGCGCAGATAATTTTTAGTAGCCCGTCCTGTTCCATCTGCTCGAAATCTATACCCCAGCTGGTGGCATTGCGCAGCAGCTGAGACCGCGATTCCTCATAGGCAAACAGGATCGCCCGCTCCTTGCTGCGGCAGGCATCCTCCACAAACTTACTCACCAATAGAGTCTTACCAGTACCGGTGGCGCCGGTGGCCAAAATGATCGAATCTTTGAAAAAGCCGCCGCCGCACATTTCGTCCAGCTTCGGCACACCCGAGCTAATGCGCACGTTAGAGCTGCGTTGGGTGAGCCGCATGGCACCCAGGGGAAATACATTTATGCCATGGCTACCCATGGTGAACGGAAACTCCCCTTTCATGTGGGTGGTGCCGCGCAGCTTCAGAATCTCGACGGTGCGACGGCGGCGCTCTCCCTCCAGCACATTGCGCAGAATCACCACATTATCCGATACAAATTCTTCCACGCCATAACGGGCAATCGGGCCGTATTCGTCGATGCGCTCAGTGGTCATCACCGTGGTGACGCCAATCTCCTTCAGCCGGGCGATCAGGCGGAAAATCTCCCGTCGCAATACTGAAATCGCATCGTATTGCTGAAAGACAGCCGTAATTGAGTCAATTGCCACCCGCTTGGCTTTGTACTTGCGAATAGCATAGTGAATACGCTCAATCAAACCAGACAAATCAAAGCTGCCGGCCACATCCTGTCCGCCTGGATCCGGCGATGCATCCAGCAAAAATAACTTATCTCTGTCTACCATGTCTTGCAAATTCCAACCAAAACTGGCGGCATTGCGCAGAATGTCTGTTGGCGATTCCTCGAAGGTTACAAAGATGCCTGGCTCATTGTATTGTCGAACGCCATTATGCAGGAAGTTTAACGAGAAAACCGTTTTTCCGGTGCCGGAGGTGCCGCTGATCAGGGTAGATCGACCGATGGGCAGACCGCCATGGCAGACATCATCGAAACCCTCAATACCAGTGGGTAGCTTCTGCACCTGTAGTAAGGCGTTGGACTTGGCGGCTGAATCCTGCATCGAGGGAGAAATCCAAAAAGAAAATTAAGTAGAAAGTGATCGCTTGCGAAGGATTCGCTAGCACTATTCAAAACCGATGATCAAAAGCTGCATCATCAGTAGGCCTCGTAATCTGTGGAGCTAGTGATTTGTTGGCCCCCTTATTTATTAGCTTCATCATAATTTGCCCTCATCATCCGTGGGGCCCACCATTGGTGAACCTCATCATCAGTTGGCCAAATCATTGGTGGTTCCCATTATCCGTAGGCTGTGTCATCAAAAATCTGTCTCATTGGCCGCCGCATTCGCTGTCTTGGCAGCGGGTTTAGTTGGTTTACGGCCAGGCGTATCAGCGGCTAAATCGCCCGCTGAATTGCGAGCTGGTTTGGCTGACAAGTTATCGATTTTGCTCTTGGCCGAGCCATTTGCTGAATCATCAGCCGAATCATATGCTGAATCATCAGCCGAACTATCGGCTGAAACATCAGGAGAATCATTCGCTGAGTCATCGGCGGAGGTATCCGCTGAGTTTTCGGCTAAATCGTCGTGGACAACCTCGTCATCGATTTCAAACATTGACTCTTCTGAGAGTTCGTCATAGAGCAGATCTAGGCCAATTAGCACCCGCTCACGGTCCGAGAGGTCGCCGATGATCCGCCGCACCGGTGGTGGCAAAATCTTGGCCAGGGTGGGGGTGGCCAGAATTTTGTCCTCCTCGGCTAACTGTGGATTTTTGAGCACATCGATCACCTTGAGAGCATATACACCTCGAAATTCCTCATCGAGAATATTGCGGAGTGTTTTCAGGGCCCGCATGGAATTTGGCGTGTTGCCCGCCACATAAAGCTTGAGAATGTAGGTCTTGCGTGGACTCATAACGGACACAAAAAATCAAGCTGTGGCAGCGCTGTCTGCCTTGGTGGCAGGCAGGCTGGCAAGGGCGGGGGACATGGGTAAATCTGGTGGCATGGAGCGGCGATACATCTCACAGAGGTGTGCCATGACGTCAATGAGGGCAAGGCGGTAGTCCTGGAGAAAATCGCTCTTGTGCCCTTGCATCTTAAGCTGTTTATCGAAATTGTCAATCATTTTTATGTGAATTTCAACGGCTTTGGTCACGGGAAGATCACAGAAAAAAGCCGTGTTCACAAAACTCTCCAAGGCCTGATTCGCCGCTGCTGGATCGCGAAAGTAGCTCAACAGCAAATCCCGATAGGTGCGCTCCAGCGAACCCAGTAAATGTTCCCGTTCCTGGTCGGGAAGCTTGCGCAGAAAGCGGGATGGATCGCGTTTATAAAAAACCCCCAGATAGCCAAGTCTGCCCTTCAGGCGGCTCACCGGCTTCCAGTGGTCCGCATCCTGGTCCTGGGTTGATAACTGATCGCAACCAGGGCTGTTGGCTGTCGGGTTGCCAGCCTCCAGCCCCTTGCGCAGGAAGCCGGAAATCGCCGCGTCCATGCTGTAGGGCAGTTGCTCCAGCTGGTCTGGAGGCAGGTGCAGCTCGGTGGGGTGGTAGTCGATATCGCCGCTAACTTCGCCGATCACCACCGCCGGCAACAGCAGGCCACTGTCGCGCAGCAGCTGGCCGTTTTCGCCATCGAGCGCCCCCCGCTCCAGCAGCAGACCGTCAAAGCCAGCGCGGCGCAGGCGCAACTGAGCCACAGGATCACCATCTAAATCGAGGGGCTCCAGCCGCAGGGCCGTGTCGCCCAGCCTGAGGCGGCAGCAGTCCAGCAGGCGCGGATCGCGGATCAAACAGGCAATGGTGAGGGCCGTTACGGGCATCTACAGCCGACAGGGACGAGCGATGGCCGCGGCGGTGGCTCGCGACATGACTCCTTATCTTGACGAAAGCGGCGCCAAAACCTGAAGATCATTGTTTGTCTTCCGTTTGTGTGCGCCAGGCCAAATGACGGCCTGATCGCCGCGCCAGCAGCGGCCAATGCCTAGACGGCAGCGGCCATCTCAGCTCTGGCCCCCCGTCGGCCCCAACCCCCCGGGGGCCTCCGGGCACCGCGATCTTTCGTCAGCCTGTCCACACCATTGCCGCCATGAGCGAATCCACTTCCACCACCAGCAGCGGTCCCTACGCGATCGTCGAAGCCTCCGGTCAGCAGTTCTGGCTGCAGCCAAACCGCTATTACGACATCGACCGGCTGGCCGCCGAGGTCGATAGCACCGTCACCCTGGACAGCGTGCTGTTGGTGAACGATGGCAATGCCGTCAGCCTCGGCCAGCCCTACGTGAGCGGCGCCAGCGTCGAGCTCAAGGTGTTGGCCCACCGCCGTGGTACCAAGTTGATCGTTTACAAGATGCGCCATAAGAAAAAAACCCGCCGCAAGAACGGCCATCGCCAGGAACTCACCCGGGTGTTGGTGGAGTCGATCCAGCTGGCCGGCAAAGCCCTGGCCTGACACGGCCTTATTTTTCTGTTCAACTGGTTCCTAAACATTCCTTCCCACCATGGCCCACAAGAAAGGCACGGGTTCCACCCGCAACGGTCGCGATTCCAACTCCAAGCGTCTTGGTGTCAAGGCCTACGGCGGTGAGAGCGTCACTGCCGGTTCGATCCTGATTCGCCAGCGCGGCACCTCCGTGCTGCCCGGCATCAATGTCGGTCGTGGCTCGGACGACACCCTGTTCGCCCTGGTGGACGGCGTGGTGAACTTCGACACGATCAAGCGCGACCTGCGCAACCGCAAGCGGATCAACATTGCCGTCGGCTGAACCGCTGCGCCGCTGGCCCCAGGCCCGCTGAGCCCGGTGTGACTCCAGCCACTGCCTGCGGCCCAGCCACCGCCTCCGGCCCAGCCACTCCCTGCGGTTTCCTGGTGCTGGACAAGCCCGCCGGCCTCAGCTCCCATGCCTGCGTGGCGCGGGTGCGGCGGGCCTATGGCCTGCGGCGGGTGGGCCATGGCGGCACCCTCGATCCAGCGGTTACCGGGGTGCTGCCCATCGCCCTGGGCCCCGCCACCCGGCTGCTGCCCTACCTCAGCGGCAATAAAGCCTATCGGGGCGTGATTCGCCTGGGCATCACCACCAGCTCCGACGACCTGGAGGGCGAGCCGTTGGAACAGCGTCCCGTGCCCCAGTTCGATAGCGCAGAGCTGGAGCGGGCCCTGGCAGCCTTTCGCGGTGCGATTCAACAGCGGCCACCTCAAATTTCCGCCGTACACGTCGATGGCGAGCGGGCCTATGCCCGCAGCCGCCGCGGCGAGCTCCTGGAGCTGGCGCCTCGGGCGGTGACCATCCACCAACTGAATCTGTTGGGCTGGGATGCCCAGAGCGGCGAGCTGGAGCTGGAGGTGCACTGTTCGGCCGGCACCTACATCCGCTCCCTGGCCCGGGATTTGGGGGCAGCCCTCGGCTGCGGCGGCAGCCTTGCCCGCCTGCGCCGCACAGCCGCCCTGGGCCTGGGTCTGCACCAGGCGGTGAGTTTGGAGCAGCTCGATCCCAGCTGTCTGCCGCCGCTGCTGGATCCCCGCCTGGTGCTGAGCGATTTCGCCTGCCAGCAACTGCAGCCGGAGCAGTGGGGGGGCTGGCGCTGCGGCCGGGCCTTCCCACCGCTGCAGGCCCACGCCCCGGATACGCCGGTGCTGGTGCTCGGGCCGGATGGCAACCTGGCGGGCATGGCCCGAGCTGGAAGCGACGGCCTGTTGCAGCCAAAATTGGTCTTTGATGCCGCCAGCTGAGGGGGCCGCCGCTGGGCCCCGCCCAGCTCCCCTGGCTGCCGCGCCACCTTTTTCCTTCCCCATTCCCCCAGAGCGATGGCCGGCCACAGCAAGTGGGCCCAGATCAAGCGCACCAAGGCTGTAGTCGATGCCAAGCGGGGTGCCGTATTTACCCGCGTCGCCCGCGAAATCCTCGTGGCCGCCAGGGGCGGTGCCGATCCGGCGGGCAATTTTCAGCTGCGCACCGCCATTGAGAAGGCCAAGGCGGCCGGCATGCCCAACGCCAACATCGAGCGGGCGATCGCCAAGGGCTCCGGTCAGCTGAGCGGCGAAGACGAGCAATTTGAAAGCGTGCGCTACGAGGGCTATGGGCCCGGTGGCGTGGCCGTGCTGGTGGAAGCCTTCACCGACAATCGCAACCGCACCGCCGCCGACCTGCGCCTGGCCTTCAGCAAAAACGGCGGCAACCTGGGGGAATCAGGTTGCGTGGGCTACATGTTTGAGCAGCGCAGCGCCGTGCGGCTAGCGGCTGGCAAGCCAGCGGTTTGCAATTCCTCAGCGGCTAATACTTCCGCAGCTAATCAGGCAGCAGATAAGGCAACCGATCAGGCGTTGGCGATTGAAGAAGAAACTCTTCTGGAGAGCCTGCTGGAGCTGGAGGCGAGCGGCGGGCCGGCGGCGCTGGGCTATGAGCTGCTGGAAGCCGATGGCGATCCAGAGGCGCCCGCCCCCGCGCCCGCCCTCGGCGGCGCAGAGGTGTTCGGGGCCTACGCCGATCTGGAGCGCCTTCAAGATGGCCTGCGGCGCCAGGGCTGGAGCGTGGTTGGCTGGGAGCACCGCTGGAT
>JBIKVR010000064.1:0-16327 GCA_044356735.1 Prochlorococcaceae cyanobacterium | reverse complement strand
GGCCGTCGGGCAGGCGCACCTGGCTCGGATCGAGCCCCAGGGGGGCCACCAACTGGCGAGCCATCACGGCACTGAAGGAGCTGGGATCCGCAGGGCCTAGGCCCACGTATTCATCCAGGTTGAAACTGAGCCAACCCCGCTGCAAAGCTTGGCGCTCCACAGCGCTCAGGGCCCGCCAGCGCTCCGCCAGGGCGGTGTAAACCGGCTCCATCGTGCGACCGGTGGCCAATCCCAGCGGCCCTGGGCTGGCCAAGGCGGCCCGGCGCTGCTCCAATAGGCGATCGGCCACCGCCGCAGCCACCATCGGGGCGTCATCGCAGGCGATCAGCTGCATCTCAGGGGCTCACCAGGGCGGCGGCGTAGGGCCGCAGCTCGCTGCCCCGGTAGTAGTGGAGCAGGATGCGCTGGTAGTCCTCGCCGCGGCGGGCGAGGCCGTAGGCACCCCATTGGCTCATGCCCACGCCATGGCCAAAGCCGCGGCCAATCGCCAGCAGGGTGGGCGGCCGGAGCTGCAGCGGCTCGGGCTCAATCGCCGGCAACAGGGGCGGTGGCGGCAGCGATGATGCCAGGCTGGCGCTTGTAGGCATGCCAGGTACATAACTGCCTACGGCAATACCACTCTGGGAAGCATTGCCAGCGGCGGCAATGGCTGCCGACGAGCTCGCCGTTAGCGGGCTGATGGCCAGAGCAGTTTTTGATGCGGGGCTGATTGCCCCAGAAACCGGCGAGCCCGCAGTAGTTGAGCCGCTGGCAATTGAACGGTAATTGATTTTGCCGGAAGTGTTGGCAATGGAGCCGCCAGCCAGCGGCACGGCGGCGCCATTGTTGATGCCTGTAATCATATTGCCGGATATTGTTTTATTTAGCGCTGATTTGCCAGGTGTTGTATTACTAAGTGCTGTATTGCCAAGCGTTGTATTGCCAAGTGCTGTATTGCCGGGTATGATGCTGCCAGATGACATGTGATTAGGTGCCAATTTTGGCGAGCTGGGCAGCATCGTCCAGGTGAGCTGCGCCGCTGGATCCAGGGGCTGATTGGTCGCTGGATCCAGCGTCAAGCTTTCAAAGCGCACCAGGGTGCTGCGCAGGCCCAGGCGACTGCGCAGCTGGGTGCCACTTAGCAGCAGAGTGCCCGCCGGACCTGTCACCCGGGCCTGGCGAATGCGTCCGCTGGCGCTGGTGGTCAACACCTCGATGCGCAGGGCGCCGCCGATTTCGCCAAAGGCCTTGCGCAGCAGCTCCGGTGCCAGGGTTTGTTGCCAATTTTGCACCGGACTGAGATCGTCCAGATCGGGCACGCTGACCAAATAGGGCAGTTGCTGGTTCCAGATTTCACCGCTGTTTTCGGTACTTGCGCCACCACTGCTGCTGTGAAAAACCGCTTCCAAAAGGTTGCCGTCGAATAGCAGCACCTGGGCTCTGGTGGCGGCCACCGCTTCTCGGGTGGAGGCGGTTTCCGCCTCCACGCCCCGGTACACCTGGCTGGCGGTGGTGGCAGTGACATCGAACAGGGCCCGCGGCTTGCGCTGGCGCAGCACATAGGTGCGCGCCGCCACCGCCTGGGCCCGCAAGGCGGCCTGGGGCCAGCTGGCCGGCATCTCACTGCCCACCACACTGGGCAAGTACAGCTCCAGGGACAGATGGTTGATCACCCGCAGACCGGCGTCACTGGGCAGGATCTGCAACTGACCGCGGTAGCGGCGCTCCCCGAGCTGCAGATCGCCACCACCCGCGCCACTGGTGCCAGTGCCGCCACCAGTCCCACCTCCACTCGCCCCACTGGCGCCAGCCCAGCCACCACCTGCGCCCCCGTCGCCTGTCGACGCCTCGCCACCAACTGCGCCCCTGGCGCTAAATCCAGCTCCAGCGCCATTAGCGGCGGCGGCAGCCGCAGCTGGGGCTGCTGAGCCATCCCTTTCCCGCCTGGTCGAGCCCAGACCCCTCCCGGGGGCTTCTTCCAAGGCCAGCCAGTAACAGGCCGCTGCCGGCAGGGTGCTGCGCCCATTGGCCGTCTCGACCACCAATTGACCGCGATCGAGCCAAAGTCGGGCCAATTGCCCTGGTGCCAGTAGCAGCGAACCAGCGCCCGCCTGATCCCTGGCAGCCGGGCCAGCTGCGGAGCTACCAGCTGCGGAGTTACCAGGGGCTTTGCTGCCGGCGCCACAGCCGCCCGCATCGGACCCCGCCAGGCGCAGGGGGCGATCCAGGGCCGCCAGGGGCAGCTGGGCCGCCTCCCACACCAGCACCCGCACCGGGGGGCCTGCTGCCTCTTCGGCCAGGGCCAAGCGGCTGGCGCTGGTGCCAAGTATCAGCGGTAGCCCCACCAGGCTGAGGCCAGTCAGCCAGGCTCGAGCAAGGCAGGGGGCGGGCAAGCGATCAAACCTCTCTGGCAATCCATTGTGGCCGCCATGGCAGCATGCGCCAGAGGCACCAAGGGCGTGCAGGTCACCTTCCTGGGCACCAGTTCGGGCGTGCCCACCAGGGGACGCAATGTTTCGGCAGTGGCCCTGAGGCTGCCGCAGCGCAGCGAGCTGTGGCTATTCGACTGCGGCGAGGGCACCCAGCATCAGTTTTTGCGCAGCGAACTGCGGGTGAGCCAGCTCAGCCGCATCTTCATCACCCACATGCACGGCGACCATGTTTTTGGGCTGCCGGGCCTGTTGGCCAGCATGGGCTTGGCGGGTAGCTGCGCCGGCGTGGATCTCTACGGCCCCGATCCATTGCCCGATTTTCTGGAGGGGGTGTTGCGCAACAGTTCCACCCGCATCGGCTATCCGCTGCGCACTCACCCCGTGCGCCAGGCCGCCGCCAGCGGCAAGCTGCTGCTCGATGACGGGGATATCACTGTGCGCTGCACGCCGCTCACCCATCGGGTGCCGGCCTACGCCTACCGGGTGGATCAGAAACCGCGGGCCGGTCGCTTCGATGTGGCCCGCGCCCAACAGCTCGGCATCCCGCCCGGACCGATCTATGCCCAACTGAAGCTCGGTCGCACCGTCAGCCTCGACGACGGCCGCATCATTCGCGGCGCCAGCCTCTGCGGCCCGCCGCGGCCGGGGGCCAGTGTCGTGTACTGCACGGACACGGTGTTTTGCGAGGCGGCGGTGGCCCTGGCCCGCGGCGCCGACCTGCTGATCCACGAGAGCACCTTCGCCCACGCGGAAGCGGCGATGGCCTTCCAGCGGCAGCATTCCACCAGCACCATGGCCGCCCAGACGGCCCTGGCCGCCGGGGTGAAGCAACTGGTGCTCACCCACCTCAGCCCCCGCTACATGCCCGGCAATCCGGTCACCCCAGACGACCTGCTGGCGGAGGCCCGGGCGATCTTTGCCAACACCCTGCTGGCCAAAGACTTCCTAAGCCTGGAGGTGGCCGGCCAGGAGCCCGCTGAGCAGCCCGCTGATTAGCTCCCGGGGCAGCCCCCTGGAGCAACCTGCTGAATAGCCCACAGAGCAGCCCGCTGAGCAGCCCGCGACCAGTCGATTGAGCAGCCCGCAACCAGCCCACGGAGCAGCCCGCAGACCGGCTGGATCCGGCCCAGTCGGCCCCCGGCGGCGATCGAACTGGCCTGGGCCTGGCCCTGAATTGGGGATCGGCTAGATCAGGGCCTGCAACAGTTCTCCTGTTTCGCTCCCAGAGGCCCCGCCGCCCGTGATACAAGGTCTCCGATGCGGTGATCACCGTCCTTCCGCCCGGATTCTCCCGACCGGCTTCCCTTGATGGCCTACTCCTTCTCCTCAGCCGTTCGCGCGCTGGCTCGCACGCTTCTGGCGCTACCTCTGGCACTGCTGCTGTGCGCCGGCTTCGGAGCTCCCGCCCTCGCTGCCCAATGGACGGCAGATCAGCTCACCGTGCCCGCCTCCGCCGACGGCACCCTGGTGACCTTCTCTGAACAGGAGATCAAAACCGGTAAGAAGCTGTTCAACAACAGCTGCGGTGAATGCCATGCCGGCGGCATTACCAAGACCAACCAAAACGTGGGCCTTGATCCCACAACCCTGGCCCTGGCCACACCGGCCCGCGACAATGTCGCCGCCCTGGTGGACTACATGAAGGACCCCACCAGCTACGACGGGGAGTTCAGCATCTCCGACGTACACCCCAGCATTAAAAGCAGTGATATCTTCGTGAAGATGCGTGATCTTGACGAAGCCGACCTCAACCTAATGGCCGGTTACATTTTGGTTTCCCCCAAGGTACAGGGCATCCAATGGGGCGGCGGCAAGATCTATTTTTGAGCCAATAAACACCATTTAGTCTAACCTTCATTTGAGCAGATTGTTGAATTGTCTGTATTTGAGCAGATAGCTTGCTGGTCTGTTGTTACCGCTCTGCTTGCCGCGGGATCGCCAAGCCAATTCAACCGCTTCGCCGGGATTGGCTTAGCTGGATCAGCGAAGTAGTCAGATCACTGAATCAAATCTCCCGAAGTTAAACTCACTTGATTATCCAGCCGGCCTCCCAAGGGCCGGTTTTTTGTCGGCCAAATTTTTTCAGTCAAGCTGCTGCTTTTTGCTGCCAGTCAAGCTGTTGCCAGCCAAGTCAATTGCCGCTTCCAGCCAAGCTGCCGCTTTTTGCTGCCAGCCCAACTGTTGCCAGCCAAGCCAATGGTCAGTGGAAGACCTCGGTTGCCTCACCCTTGGGCGACTTCCGCCAGTTGGCTAAAGCAGCAAGCGCCAATAAAGATCAGACCTAATCTTGAGGCTGGGCTGGTTTTATATTGGATGGATCTAAAGATGCAGGTAATTTGCTATACCACCATTCTTGCAGGGCTGGCGCCAAGCGGATTGGAAACAATGTGATCACGGTGCGGGTGGATCGGGCGCCAGGTTGCAGCAATTCCACCGCATAGGAAGGGCAGCGACGGGCGGCAAGATCGGCCACAAAGCGACGACCCACCCGGCGCCAGCTGGGCTCCTTGCTGCGCCACGCCAGGCGACAACAGGGCCAGGGCAGTTCCTCACGGTCGAAGAGGCGGCAGCAGGGCCCCAAAACCCGGTAGCTGTAGTGGCCGCCGGGACTGCTGTGCTCGCTGCCGGGCTCCAGCAGCACCCAGGCCTGTCTCGGCTGGGCAGCGGCCAAGGCCTGGGAAGCAGCGCTGGCGGCGGCGCTAGACATCAAAAAACCAACCGTGAGCTTGGCCGGACGCTAAACCATCGCCAGAGAGTGCAAAATCGCCAATCTCCAATCTGATCGATCAAGTTGATTGATCAGGGCTAAACCTGAATCCCTTGCCAGGCAAACAGGAGTGGCGATTGGGCGCTGATCATTGGCACGGGCCAGTAGGCGCGGCTCAGTAGGCACGGGCCAGTGGCGCGGCTCAGTACAGCTCTCCTTCAACGTGGGTCTCGATGGTGCAGTCGCTGGTGGGATAGGCCACGCAGGTCAGCACATAACCAGCTTCAATCTGGTCGTCATCAAGGAAGCTCTGATCGCTTTGATCAACGGTGCCTGTGACCAGCTTGCCGGCACAGGTGGAGCAGGCACCAGCGCGGCAGGAATATGGCAGATCGAGTCCCGCCTCCTCAGCAGCATCAAGGATGTAAGTGTCGTCGGATACATCAATAGTTTTGTTGAGACCCTCGCTCTCGTTGATGAGGGTGACCTTGTAGGTAGCTATGGAAGAAGTTGGGGCTCACAGGCAACCGGCGAGCCGGACCTGCAGGACCCGCCATTCATACATCCGCAGCGGCCTGTTACCGACGGTTTGAGCGATCAAGTCGGAGAAGGCCAATCAAAGGCTGGTCACAGATTAGTGTGCCTTATGCAACACCAACAGCGCCCAGCGCCCCTGCTGGGCGCTGAGCTCGGCCCGCCAGCCCGCCGCTGCCAAGGCCTGTTGCAAGTCCGGAGCCTGATCCACAAAGGCGCTGAGTAAGCCATCCCGTCGGCGGCCAGCACGGTGTGGAAGGCGGCACAGAGGGCCTCGATCACCGGCGCCAGGATGTTGCAGAGCAGCAGGTCGGCCGGTTGGCCATCCATCTTGGTCTCCAGGGTCCAGGGTCTCCAGGGTCTTTGCGGCGCCCTGGCATCGAGACAAACTGACTTCCGATAATCCACAAGCCAGTTGAGTAAACCACAAAAAAAGCGGCACCATCAAAGGAGCCGCCCTGAAAATTACAAACTATTTGTCAGCAAGTAAGCAGGTAAACTAGCGATTGCTCGGAGAATCCCCAGGTTAGCTAACTGAACCAGCGGCTCAGTAAAGCTCTTCTTCAACGTGGGTTGTGATCGTGCAGTCGCTGGTGGGATAGGCCACGCAGGTCAGCACATAACCAGCTTCAATCTGGTCGTCATCAAGGAAGCTCTGATCGCTTTGATCAACGGTGCCTGCGGTCAGCTTGCCGGCACAGGTGGAGCAGGCGCCAGCGCGGCAGGAATATGGCAGGTCGATTCCCTGCTCCTCAGCGGCATCGAGGATGTACTGGTCGTCGGGTACCTCAATAGTTTTGTTGAGACCCTCGCTCTCGTTGATGAGGGTGACCTTGTAGGAAACTAAGGAAGCCATGGAAGGGATTGGGGCTCACAGGCAGCCGGCGAGCCGGACCTGTAGGACCCGCCATTCATACATCCGCAGCAGCCTGTTCCCGACGGTTTGAGCGTTCAAGTCGGAGAAGGCCAATCAAAGGCTGGCTACAGATCAGTGTGCCTTATGCAACACCAACAGTCCCCAGCGTCCCTGCTGCGCCCTGAGCTCCGCCCGCCAGCCCTCTGCTGCCAAGGCCTGTTGCAAGTCCGGAGCCTGATCCACCAACAGGCCACTGAGCAGGCCCACCCCGTCGGCGGCCAGCACGGTGTGGAAGGCGGGACAGAGGGCCTCGATCACCGGCGCCAGGATGTTGCAGAGCAGCAGGTCGGCTGGTTGGCCCCCCAGCAGGGTGGCCAGGGTCTCCACGGAGCCCTGGCCCACCTCGAAGGCGGCCTCCACGCCACTGCTGGCCAGGTTTTCGCGGCTGGCGCGCACCGCCAGGGGGTCGGTGTCCACGGCAGCCAGGCTCTTTGCCCCCTGGAGCAAAGCCGCCAGGCCGAGGATGCCGCTACCGCAGCCCAGATCCGCCACCCGCATCGGCCCCAGGCTTGGCGGGCCGCCGCCCTGGAGGCCCCCGGCGGCGGCCATGGCTTCAATCGCCTCCAGGCAGAGGCGGGTGGTGGGATGGCTGCCGGTGCCGAAGGCACTGCCAGGATCCATGCGGATCACCAGGCGATCGGCGTACTCCGGGGGCAGCTCCAGCCAGGCGGGCAGGATCAGCAGTCGCTCGCCCACCGGATCGGGCTGCCAGTGCTGCTTCCAGGCCAGGCTCCAATCCTCATCCAATTGCTGGGTCCACTGGATCGGTGGCAGCTCCAGGTCGAAAGTGGCCGCCAGCGGCGCCAGGCTCAGCTCCAGCTGCGGCAGCTCCCGCTCCGGCCAGTCCACCTGGGGCAGCCAGGCGATCAGCCGCCGCTCGGCGGGCGTCTCCGGGTGATGGCCCACCGCAACTCGGGAAATGCCCAGATCATTGAGCTTCCAGAGCAGCGACTCCTCCAATTCAGGCAAGGCGGCCATCTCCAGCCGCCACCAGGCCAAACCCATCTACAGGGTCACCGGATTGGCTGTCTGAATGCCTTCGATGGCATGGATCGCCGTAAGCAAATCCGAGGGGATCGGATCGTCCACGCTCAACACCATCACCGCATCGCCGCGCACGATGCGACGGCCCACCTGCATCGAGGCGATATTGACGTTGTGCTGGCCCAACAGGGAGCCCAACTTACCGATGATGCCCGGCATGTCCCGGTGGCGGGTGAACAGCATGTGACGGCTTGGATTCACCGTCACCGGGAATTCATCGACACTGGTGATCCTTAGCTCGCCATCGGCAAACACCGCCCCGGTCACGGTGTGGTCGCCCTTGGCACTGCTGGAGCTGAGCTGCAGGGAACCACCGGCGAAATCCCGGGCCGACTCGTCCTTCACCTCCAGCACATGAATGCCCCGCTCCTTGGCCTCCAGGGTGGCGTTCACATAGTTGATGCTGTCGCCCAGGGCGGTGGAGAGCATGCCCTTGAGCGCCGCCACCACCAGGGGCTGGGCCGGATGGGAGGCGAATTCACCCTGCAGCCGCACCTGCAGCTGGGCGATCGCACCGCCGGTCAGTTGACTGAGCAGCTGCCCCAGGGTTTCCGCCAATTGCAGATGGGGCTTGAGCTGCTCCAGCACGTCGGGGGTCAAGCCGGGGATGTTCACGGCGCTGCGGGCCGGCAGGCCCAGCAGCACGTCGCGAATCTGCTCGGCCACGTCGATGGCCACGTTTTCCTGGGCCTCGGCGGTACTGGCCCCCAGGTGGGGGGTGAGCACCAGCCGCTCCTTCACGGCCCGCAGCGGTGAATCGGCCGCCAGGGGCTCTTTGGCAAATACGTCGAGGGCGGCGCCGGCGATCACGCCCGTCTCCACCGCCTCCGCCAGGGCCGCCTCATCGACGATGCCACCGCGGGCGCAGTTGACCAGCCTTGCGCTGGGTTTCATCGTGCGGAGAAGCTCCGCATTGACCAGGTTCTCGGTTTCCGGGGTGCGGGGCAGGTGCAGGGTGACGTAGTCGGCCTGGGCGAACAGCTCGGCCAGGCTGAGCAGGTTCACCTGCAGTTGCTGAGCCCGCTCCGCCGAGATGAACGGGTCGTAGGCCAGCAGCTCCATGCCCATGGCCTTGGCCACCCGGGCCACGTGGGAGCCGATCTTGCCCAGCCCCACCACGCCCAGCTTCTTTTTATAAAGCTCATTACCCACATAGGTCTTGCGATCCCAGCCACCGGCCATGGTGCTGGCATGGGCGTGGGCCACATGCCGAGACAGCGACAGCATCAGGGCCAGGGCGTGCTCGGCGGCGGCGATCGTGTTGCCCTCTGGGGAGTTCACCACCAGCACCCCACGCTTGGTGGCGGCGGGCACATCAACGTTGTCGACCCCTACCCCGGCCCTGCCGATGATGCGCAGCTTCTTGGCGGCCTCGATCATCGAGGCGGTAACGGTGGTGCCAGAGCGAATCATCAAGGCGTCGTAGTCGCCGATGATCGCCTCAAGCTGCTGGGGCGACAGGCCCGTGTTCACATCCACCTGGGCCACCTGGGACAGGATGTCGATCCCCGCCTGATCGATGGGATCGGAGACCAGTACCTTTGTCATGCCCGGCGGGGAGTTCAGAGAGCCGGAGGTGCAGTGTAGAGAGCCGCTGCCGCCAGCCCCTCACCACTGGCCCCATGGGGCGCCTGCCCGGGCGCCAGAATGAAATCGATTTGAACAGTCCGCCCTGCGGCGGCGGGGGGAAGCGGTTGGCCACGCGGGTGGTGTTGGTAATCGACCGACACGAGCGTCTGAAGCTGCTACGGGAAAAGCTGGCGGCCCAGCAACCGCCCCTGGCTTTGCTCACCGCCATCGGCGAGGGGGAAATGCCGATCAATGAGGTTGCTCAACTCAATCCAGCCGCCGCCCGTCGCCAGCGCCAAAAGAATTTGGTGCGCTGGTTGTTGCCATTTGGCTTCATGGCGGGCCTCACCTTCACCTACATGACCGATCTGGACACCTTCGCCTTCTTTGGCGCCTGGAGTCAGCACCTGATCGGCGCCCTGCTGGGCCTGGGTTCCGGCTGGATGGGCAGTTACGCCGCGGCGGCCTCGGTGCGCTCAGAAGCGGACGACCGCATCCGCAGCCTGCGCAATCGCCTGGAGGAGGGCAACTGGCTGCTGCTGGTGGAGACGGCCAACGGCGTCGAGATGCCCTGGACCACCCTGCAACAGGCACGCCCCAAGGCGGTGGTGCGCCTGGCGGATAGCTGAGATGCTGCCCCGCCCTGAGCTGCTGCGGGGCTCGCGCCAACCCCAGCTGCTCGAACCCTTGATCGCCTCTGCCGAAACGGTGCTGCGCACCTGGCAGCCCCAATGGACCCCCTTCCTGGGGGGCGCCCTGAGGGAGGAGGCGGAGGCCTGCCTGGGTCAGCTCAGCGAACTGACGTTGCACAGCGATGGCGGCTATCCCGCAGCTGAGCGGCGGCGACTTCTGCTCCAACGCCGGGAAGCCAGCCAGGAGCCCTCTCAGCTGGCGGGAGAGCTTGCCGGAGAACTGCCCAAAGAACTGGCCGGCGAGCTGACTGGCTTGGAGATCAGCGGCAACTTTCTGTTCGATCCCGCCGAGGCCGAGGATCTGCGCCAGGCCCTCTGGGCGGCTGGCGCCGCGGCGGGAGCCCTCGGGGATGTGTGGAGACTGGGCGATCGCGGCGGCCAGGCGATCGTCACCAGCGACCTGGCCCAAAGGCTGCATGGCTGCCAAACCCATGTGCGCAGCGTGGAGGTGCGCTTGGAGGCCCGCCCCCTGGCGGAGCTGCAATTGCCGGCGGTTCGCAACCCAAAGAGGGTTAATACTGTAGAGGCCTCGCTGCGGCTGGATGCCGTCGCCTCGGCGGGCTTTGGTCTGTCGCGCGCTCGGATGGCCGAGCTGATCCGCCAGGGGGAGGTGCGCATCAACTGGCGTGCGGTGAGCAGCCCCAGCAAGGAATTGGCGGTGGGAGATCGCGTGCAGCTGGCGGGCCGCGGCGAGTTGGAACTGGAGCAAATGGCGCTTACCAAGCGCGATCGCTGGCGGCTCACCCTGTTAAGGCGCTGAGCTGGTAAGGCGCTGAGCTGGGTTAAGCCGCTGAGCTGGGCCTCTGAGGCGGCAACTCTTCGCTGGCGGCTCTTGGCTGGCGGTTTGCCGTTGGTGGCTGTTGATTGGCGGCTTTTGGCTGGCTGCTGGCTGCTGGCTGCGGGTGCCGGCTGGTTTCAGGGGGGCTTTGGGTAGCTGGCCAGGCTCCTGGTGGCGACCGGCTGCTAAGTTCCTGGGGCTTGGGCGATTAGCTCAGAGGTAGAGCACTACCTTGACACGGTAGGAGTCACTGGTTCGATTCCAGTATCGCCCACTCCTTTCTTTTTAAGTTCTGTTGACTCCGGCGCAAGCAAACGCCTTTTCTTTTGGCGGCTCGCCCAAAGCATCAGTCCGCACCGCGGTAGTGGGCCTGGCTCGTTCGGGCATGGGGGTGGCCCGGTTGCTGCATTTCCGGGGTCAGGAGGTATGCCTGCTGGAAAGCCAGGCGGGCCCCCAGCAGCAGAGCCAGGCGGAGATTCTGCGCTCAGAGGGCATCCCGGTGCAGCTGGGGGTGCCCCTGGAGCTAGACGCCCTTGAGGCCCTCGGCCCCTGGGACGCCGTGGTGGTCAGCCCTGGCATCCCCTGGGACCATCCCACCCTGGTGGCCCTGCGCCAGCGGGGCGTGGCTGTGCAAGGAGATTTGCTGCCCGCCTGGCAAGCCAGCGGCTCGGTGCCCTGGATCGGCATCACCGGCACCAATGGCAAGACCACCGTCACTCACCTGGTCAGCCACCTGCTGTGCCATGCCGGCTTGCGGGCGCCGATGGGCGGCAACGTTGGCATCTCCGCCGCCGAGCTGGTGCTGCGGCAATGCCTGCAAGCTGGCCAGCCGGCCGATTGGCTGGTGATGGAGATGAGCAGTTATCAAATCGAGGCAGCCGACTCGATCGGGCCGCGCATCGGCATCTGGACCACCCTCACCCCCGATCACCTGGAGCGCCACGGCACCCTGGCGGCCTATCGAGCAATCAAGCGGGGCCTGCTGGAGCGCAGCCAGCTGCGCATCCTCAATGCCGACGACCCCGATCTGCTGGCCCATGCCAGCGGTTGGCGGCAGCCGGTGCAGTGGATCACCGCTGGGCCGCGGCGGGCCCTGCCGGCGACGATCACGCCGCTGCTGTCGATTTCGGAGGGTCGGGTGTGGCTGCAGCGGGCCGACCAGAGCGAACCGCTGGATTTGATGGCGGCCGATTGCCTGGCCATGCCCGGGGAGCACAATCTTCAGAATCTTTTGCTGGCCGCCGCCGCTGGCCTGGAGGCGGGCCTGAGCGGCGCCCAGATCGAGGCGGCTTGTCGCTGTTTTGCTGGCGTGCCCCATCGCCTGGAGCTGATCCGCCAAAGGGAGGGCATCAGCTGGTTCAACGACAGCAAGGCCACCAACTACGACGCCGCGGCCGTGGCCCTCAAGGCCTTGGCGGGCCCTCTGGTGGTACTGGCCGGCGGCCAGGCCAAATTGGGCGACGGCGGTCCCTGGGTGCAGGCCCTCAGCGGCCAAGCCGCAGCCGTGCTGGTTTATGGAGCGGCCAGGCAGGCCTTCAGCGAATTGCTGAGTAAAGGGGGCTATCCAGGCCTGGTGCAGGGCTGTGAAGGTCTCGACCAGGCGGTGCCCCTGGCGGCCCGGCTGGCCAGCGAACTGGGCTGCCGGGCCGTACTGCTCTCACCGGCCTGTGCCAGCTTCGATCAATACACCGATTTCGAGCAGCGGGGAGACCACTTCCGCCAGCTGGTGATAAACCTCTAATTTGGCCAGCTGGCGTTGCAACTCTTGTATAGCCAGCTGGTGATCAATCTCTGATTTGGCCAGCTGGCGTTGCAACTCTGATCAGGATCGGTCTGAATCAGGCTTGCTCGGCGCTGAGCTCCAGGTAGGCAGCGGCGCCAATGCATACCGCCAGCGGCGTGGTGGCGAACAGACCGACGCCACAGGCCAGCAGGCCCAGCAGGCCGATGCCGCCGATCACCAGCAGCAAAGCGGCGATGTCAAACCAACGGGCGGTTACCAGAGCTCTCGAGATGGCCATGGCATCCAGGAAAGCGACGCGGCGATCCACCAGCACATAGGCGCCAAACCAGTAGGCGACGGCCAGGTAGATGCCAGGGATCCCGAAGGCGAGCAGACCAAAGAGGATCGCCACCAGGGCGAAAACTTGGAAGCCCAGCAGATTAAAGATCTCGGCTGAAATGTCAAACAGATCGGTGAATTTAAATGTTTGGCCCTTGGCGGCCAGCAGTCCGCCGTGCAGCAGGGCAACGTGGCCCAGTAGATGCGCCACCACCTGCAGCAGTGACAACAGCAGGTAGGGAACAAAGAGCCAGAGGGAGCCCGTGGCAGTATCAGCCTCGATGATGCGGCCCGATACCAGCGAGGTCAACCAGCTGATCAAGCCAATTACCAGGGCGTAGACGAGCGCAAAGCCCACCAAAACCCAGGCATTGCGGGCAAAGCCTCGCCAGCCCTGTTGGATGATCGCGCCGTATTGCATGGTGAGCTCAGCTCTAATAGCTAGAGCTTAGTCTCGGATTTCCGCAGAAGGCCGTCAACAGCAACGGGGTGATCTGAAATACAATCCGTTGCCAGGGCGCTGCCGACTAGCCCTGAATTCAGTTACAGGCAATCCATGGGCCCCTAAACCATGAGCTCTAAGCTATATGGTTCCCTATGCCATGGCTCCGCAATCCATTCGCCTCTAGTTTATCTACCCGTATCTATCGACCAATCTCCATCCCTGGGCTCCTAACTAATGGGCCATCAATCCACACCCTAAATCCACACCCTCAATCCACACCCTCAATCCAGATCCTCAACCCACAGCCATAAAATAACCACCTAAAGCAACAGCTTTAAAGCAGCAGCCTTAAAGCAACGGCCTTAAAGCAACAGCCTTAAGCCATCAGCCCCCGGCCTCAGCTAGCCAGTAAAAATGGAACCCCATCAACAAGAAAATCCCAGCACCGATCCGGCGATCAATAAAATTGCTGATTCGCCTGTTAATACTGACGCAAATTTATCCGGTGATGCCGTTAACTACTGGCTGATGAAAAGCGAGCCTGATGTCTATGGAATCGATGACTTGGCGAGGGAAGTCACCACTCTTTGGGATGGCATTCGCAACTATCAAGCCCGAAACTTTATGCGTTCAATGCAGCCTGGAGATAGGGTATTTTTTTATCATTCTAACGTTAAGCCGCCGGGTATTGTAGGGCTGATGGAGGTAGTTGAAACCGCTCTGGTAGACCCGAGTCAGTTCGATCCCCAATCGCCTTACTTCGATCCGGCAGCCAATCAAGAAAAGCCCCGTTGGGACTGCGCCAGGCTGCGTTATCTGCGCCACTTTCCCCAGCTGCTTAGTCTTGATCTGCTCAAGGAGCAGTTTTCCGCTGAGCAACTGGGGGTGGTGAAGCGGGGCAACCGGCTCTCGATTCTGCCGGTGCCCCCCGACACCGCCCAGCGGCTGCTCATCCTGCTGGAGCAGGGGTGAAACCAGTTGCCCCGATTGACGCCAAGCCAATTGCCATCCGGCAAGCGGTGGATGCGGGCTGGCATGCCTATCGGCGCCATCCGCTGCTGTTCAGCGGCTTCAGCCTGCTCAGCGGTGGCCTGAACCTGTTGGCCCAGGTGGCCTTCCGCTGGGCCTGGGCTGGGGCCTTCAGCGCCGCTGGCGATGCTCAACCCCTGGCGATGCTGGGCGCTGGCTTGGCCTTGGCCGTCTATGTACTAACCGGCCTGTGGCTGCTGGTGGGTCTGCTGCGCGGTGCGGAGCAAATCATCGGCGGAGACACCCCCGGGGCCGCCACTTTGCTGCGCCCAGACTGGCCTGGGATGGTGAGGGCCAGCGGCACTTTGGCCCTGCTGGCGGTGGCCCTCTGGGGGGTGCGGGAACTGGCCGATGCCACCGCCAGCCTGCTGGTGTTGATCCAACCGCCGCTGGCCTCGCTGCCCCTGGTGGCTCGGCTGGCGGTGCTGCTTTATCTGGCTGCCGATCAGGTGCTCTGTCTGCCGATCGCTGTGCTGGGCAAAGCCTCGCCGCTGCGGGCGGTGCAGAGCGGTCGCGCCGCCATCGATCCCCATTGGCTCCAGGCCCTGGGCCTGGCTCTGGTGGTGGGCCTGATCCTGCTGGCGGGAGTGCTGCTGTTGCTGCTGGGCTTGGTGGTGGCGCTGCCAGTGGCCATCTGTATCCTCACCGCCGCCTACCGACAGCTGTTTGGCATGCCAGAGCGAATTGAGCCGCCGGGCCGCTAGCCCCCTAACCGGCCCTGAAGCCAGGTTGATTGGGGAACATGTTGCGCAGATAGCAGCGGGTGAGGGCGCGACTGGTCGCTCCGTTCTGGACCAAGAAGCCGGCCAGCGCAGCTTGCACCAATCTGTATTGATCCCAGTTGGGATGGCTATCGATGAACAGGCGCATCGAGGCCAGCAGTGGAGCCGGCACCTCCGCCCGCAAACTCACCATCGCCTGCGATTCCCGAAGGCTGTCATCCATGCATTTGCACCGATTCGCTGACCCAGTTCCCCACAGCCGCCGGCGGCTGTCAAATGGGGCAGGAGCGACAGCCTCTCAACCTGTCTCGCCATGAGACAAGCCGCCGCTCCAGGCTTGAGCTGGCCGCGGCCCCACGGCATCCCAGCCAGCCAAGCCAAGGGGCGGCAGCTGTCAAGGGGATTGAGCACAGCCCCGAGCTTTTCCTCAAGATCCAGTGCCGGGCAGGGGTAGGACGCCGCCATGCTGGGGAAAACAGGTGGAAATTGCCTGGACTGCGGCAATCCGGTGGCGGAAAGACCTGGCCATCAAAAGAGCTGATCTGCCGCAGATTTATGGCGTGTCTCATCTAGAGCCCAGCTTTGCCCAGGCCATCGCCAACCATTCACCCAGACGCAAATCATTCGCCCAGGCGCAAGCCATTCGCCCAGGCGTAAGCCATTCGCCCAGCCGCAAAGCCATTCGCGCAACCGCAAAACGGGCCGGCTCAGGGCAGGGCCAAATCGGCCAGGGCAGCGGTAATCGCCGGGCTGGCCTGGCAACTCCAGCCGGCCTCCACCGAGCGACTGCCCGGCGCTGGGCTGAGCACAAAGCGCAGACACCAACTGCTGGGCTGGCCTTCCAGCTCCATCCAGAGGCTGCCGGGTGCGAGATCCCTTTCCAGTTCCAAGCCGATCTGCTCTTCTGGCATCAGTTGATCCGCCAGGGAGGCCAGCTGCCGCTCCAATCTCGAAGCAAGCTGCTGAAAGGCCCTGGCCTCGCTCAGCGTTAGCTCGAAAGCCCAGTCAGCCCCGCCCACCAGCACACAAAAGGAGCCGCGACTGGGATCGACCGACAAGCGCCAACCCTCGCCCTCTAAAACCTGCACAACGCGCCGATCCTCAGGGCTTGAGCCCAGTGTTAGCCGGGCAGCACGCTGGGTTGGTCCTGTTCGTCGGAGAGCTCGATGATCGCTCGCTGCACAGGCTTGACCATCGCTTCATCCATGAGGCCGTCGAAGTCGTCAAAACGGCGCTGTTTGGCGCGAAAGGCAATGCGTACGGTGGTGAGGTAGCGATTGCTGGAGTAACGAATCAAGCTTTCTGCTCGCTGGGCAAGTTCCTTGGAGCTCAGCTGCACACCGCTCTGCATGGAAGGCCCATCAATTTGGGAATCTTAAGTCAAGGCCATTGATCAAGCCCATTGATCAAGCCCATTG
>JBIKVR010000179.1:0-3140 GCA_044356735.1 Prochlorococcaceae cyanobacterium | reverse complement strand
CCATTGATCAAGCCCATTGATCAAGCCCATTGGTCAAGGCAGTGGGTCCAGCCCATTGGTCTAGGGCCATGGGTCAAGGCCCTCCACCAAGGCAGTGGCCACCATCCTGCTGCTGCTGGGGGCCCGGCAGACCAGCTAGAAGGGCAGCATGCTCGGCACCCTGGCCATCGATTTGGGCAGCACCACCACCGTGGTGGCCTGGCAAGAACGCGGCGGCAAGCCAAGGCTGTTGCCGATGACCCCCTACGGGCTGGAGGCGCAGCCTCTGGTGCCCAGTTTGCTCTGGTTGGCCAGCACCGACAGCGGCAGCCCCCTGATCGGCCGGCAGGTGCTGGAGGCGGGCCTGGCCATGCACGAAGGGCCTGAATTGCATCGCGATTTCAAGCGCCTGATCGGCGCCGCTCAACCAGCCGCTGGCACCCTGCTCAATGCCGAACAGGCCGGAGCGCTGTTGCTGCGCCGGCTTTGGCAGGCCCTGCCCCGGGAATTGGAACCGGAGCGCCTGGTGCTCACCGCCCCGGTAGACAGCTATCGCGCCTACCGCCAGTGGCTGCTGCGGGCCTGCGCCGAACTGCCCATAGCCGAGTTGGCTCTGGTGGATGAGCCCACCGCCGCCGCCATCGGTGCCGGCCTGCCCGCCGGCAGCAAGGTGCTGGTGGTGGATTTCGGCGGCGGCACCATCGATCTGTCCCTGGTGAGCCTGGAGGGCGGTGAGGGGCGGGCGGCCCCCATCGCCCAGCTGCTGCGCTTCGGCGGCCGTGACCTGGCCAACAGCGCCCAAACCCCGCGCAAGGCCCGGGTGCTGGGCAAGGCCGGCATCGCTCTGGGCGGTCGCGACCTGGATCGCTGGATCGCCCGCCACCTCTTTCTCGATGCGCCGCTGAGCGCGGGCCTGCTGGAGGTAACCGAACGGCTCAAATGCGAGCTGAGCGAGCGACCCGAGGCGATCGCTTTGTGGACAGATGGCAGCGGCCGCTGCCAAGAGTTGCGCCTGACTCGCCCGGAGCTGGAGCTGCTGCTCGAGCAGCGCGGTCTGTTGGCGCAGCTGGATCAACTTTTGGAACAGGTGCTGGCGGCCGGTCGGGCCCACGGCATCCGCCCCGCGGACATCGCCGCCGTACTGCCGGTGGGGGGAGCCAGCCGCATCCCCCGCCTGCGGCGCTGGCTGCAGGAGCGCTGCGACGGCATCCCAATCCGCTGTGAGCGTCCGGTGGAGGCGGTGGCCCTGGGAGCCCTGGCCTTAACGCCTGGACTGCGCATCCGCGATGTGCTGAGCCATGGGGTGTCGCTGCGCTGTTGGGATCAACGGGCGGGCAGCCATCGCTGGCATCCCCTGTTTCTGCCCGGCCAGGGTTGGCCCAGTGAGCAGCCCCTGGAACTGGTGCTGGCCTGCAGTCAAGACGGCCAGGGGCAAGTGGAGCTGGTGCTCGGTGAACCTGAGCCAGATGATCGCGCCGAGGTGGTTTTTGAAGCGGGGGTACCGGTGCTGCGCCCGCGCCCGGCGGGCCAGGCGCGGCTGGTGCCCTGGCAGCGGCAGCCAGCGGCGATCCCTTTGCGGCCGCCGGGCAAGCGCGGCCAAGACAGGCTGAGATTGCTTTTTGCGATCAATGCCTCCGGTGAGCTCCAGCTGGGCGGCAGCGATCTGGTCAGTGGGGCGAGCCTGGAGGATCGCTGCCTGGGACCAGTGCGCTAATTCCCATTGCCCCTGGTCAAAGTGCCTGAAACTGCATAGAAAGGGTGGCAAATCGCCAACCCCTTCGCTTGGGCCTGCGCCAGCACAGGCTGCCCCGGATCTGGCTGGGAATCACCCTCGGCTTGTTGGCCGCCGGCGTGGCTGGGGCCTACTGGTGGGAGCATCAGCTGCCTCTGAAACTGGAACAGGCGGCCCAGCGGGGCGATCTGGACGCCTGCCTTCGCTATGCAAGCCAGCTGGAGGCTTTCCGCTGGCTGGATGGGGCCGCCCCGAGCGAACAGGGATCCTGCCGGCGCCGCAAGGCCTTGCTGCTGTGGAACCAGCAGCACTGGGGAGAAGCATTGGCACTGCAGCTGCAGCTGGTGAACTCCCGGGCCGGCAGCGCGGGCGATGAGCAGCGGCTGAGCGGCTGGCAAACCGAGCTGCAGCAGCGGGCCCTTGGCTTGTATCGCAATGGCGATCTGCCCGGCGCCCTGGCCCTGCTGGAACTGATGGGCGAAAACCGTCGCGCCGATCGCAGCAGCCTGGGAGATCGACTGCGCCAGGGATGGACCCGCAACCGGCTGCAATTGGAGCGCGCCAGGGGATTGGTGGCCCAACAGCGCTGGTGGGAGGCCCTGGATGCCCTCAATCGCCTCGATCATCCCTGGTGGGTAAAGCAGGCCAGCGGCCTGCGGGCCCGGGTGGAGCGCGCCATCTCCAGGCTGGACCAAGACCACGGCGGCCAGGATGCCCACGGTCCCCTTCCCCACATGGTGCCGGAGGCCCAGCTCGATGCCGAGGTGCGCAAGCGCCTGGCCCGGGGCGAGAACGACTGGGCGGCCTTTGTGGGGGCCTGCCAAGCCCTCGGCGGCAGGGTGGTGGAGGCGGGACCGGAAACCGCCTGCCAGCGCTGAAGGCGGGAAATCCGCTAATGCTGAAAGCGCGAAAGCCGAAAGCGCGAAAGCTGAAGGCGTGACAGTATTATCCCTGCCCTCAACAACCTCAGCTCAATGCAGCCAGGTGATCAGGTAAAGGTGAGCCAGAACGTGGTGGTTTTTCATCATCCCCAACATCGGGGCCAGGCCTATGACCTCATCGGCCAGCAGGGTGAGGTGGTGACGGTGTTGAACGATTGGAAGGGCAGGGTGATCAGTCCGAACCTGCCTGTGCTGGTGGCCTTCGGCAAGTTCCGGGCCCACTTTCGCCCCGATGAACTGGAAACGGCCTGAGTTTCAGCTGCGCACCAGGAACACCCCCTCCTCGCCGTCGATGTTTCGCAGGCAAACCTGAATCGTTTCCTGGCGGCTGGTGGGCACCACCCGGCCGCAGTAATCGGGCTGGATCGGCAACTCCCGGTGTCCCCGATCCACCATCACCGCCAGGGCCACCCGCCGGGCCCGCCCCCAGGTCTGCAGCGCCTCCAGGGCGGCCCTGACGGTGCGTCCGGTGAAGATCACGTCGTCGA
>JBIKVR010000011.1:0-40217 GCA_044356735.1 Prochlorococcaceae cyanobacterium | reverse complement strand
AATTTGCCCATTGAATTTGCCCATTGAATTTGCCCTTAGACAGAGTTCTTGATTGTCTGAGTCACGGCATTTTGCTTGGTTGTGACTCGAAAGTTGCCAAACATTTTTCTCTGCTAATTATTCGATTTGGCCCAGGCATGCCCCTTGGTGATACCCTGGAAATGGCGATTTTTGCGACCCTGTCATTGGATGGTATTTGCGGAATCTGGGAGCCATTGGCCTTGGATGGGAAATTCATTCCCGCCATGCTCTACCAATTGGCCAAGGCAGGCTGAGGTTTCCGCACTCAAAAAATGGCACCTACCCAGGTCAACCCTGTGCCTTGGCCCGGCTCTCGATTTTTGCCTGGCTAACGGCTTTAGCCTGGCTACTGGCTGTAGCCTGGATACTGGCTTGGGGGCTGGGTACTAGCATTGCGGCAGTGTAAAGGCCTTATCGGCTGACTTCATGATTGCAGGCATTTTATCTTGGGTGTGGCTGGTCAGCGGGGTGTTGCTGATTATCAGCGTGCTGTTGCACAGCCCCAAGGGCGATGGCATGGGGGGCCTTGCCGCCAGTGGTGGTTCGATGTTCAGCAGTGCCCGCAGCGCCGAGCAGACCCTCAACCGCATCAGCTGGACATTGCTGGCTATCTTTCTTGGTTTGGCGGTGGTGCTCAGCGCTGGCTGGCTCGGCAAGTAAACTGGCTTGGCAAGTAAACTGGCCTGGCAATTAGACTAGCTTGGCAATCAAGCCGGTTTAGCCGCTAAACTGATTTGGCAAGTAATAAAACTTGGCAGGTAGTCAGTTTAATTAAAAACAAACCAGTTTACTTAAAAACAAACCAGGTTAATTGAAACTAAATTATCGGAGTTGCCTGTGATGAGCCGTCGCGGTTTGATGGCAAGATTACTGGCCGCCATTCCGGGGGTGGGTTTTGGTTCGCTTTATAGCGAGGCCGCCGATGCTGCCAGCCCTGCCGCCGACCCGGCATGGCAACTTAGCGACGCCGCTTGGAAGGCCAGGCTTAGCCCAGCGGCCTATGCGGTACTACGCCAAGAGGGTACCGAGCGCCCCTTCTCCAGCCCCTTAAATAGTGAGAAGAGACCGGGTACTTTCCTCTGTGCCGGCTGCCGACTGCCGCTATTCAGCTCCAAGGCCAAATATGAAAGCGGCACCGGTTGGCCTAGCTTCTGGCAGCCCCTGCCGGGTGCCATCACCACCAAGCTCGACTTTAAATTGATAGTGCCGCGCACTGAATACCATTGCCGTCGCTGCGGCGGTCATCAGGGCCATGTATTCAACGATGGTCCTAAGCCCAGCGGCAAGCGCTACTGCAACAATGGCGTAGCCCTGATCTTTGAACCCCAGAATTCCTGAGCAAGCCAGGGTTGCCAACCCAGGAGCCACCAGGAGTCACCGCTTTCATGGCGTTGGAACCATCGATCTGATGTGACCAATGTTCTGGAGGCACTGGCTGGGCAATTGCGATTTTTCCTTTGCTCCATCAGTTCAATGTTGCCCCCTGGCTGAGTCGCTGGCGCTGCTGGGCCAGCGACTCAGCCAGGGGCCTGTGGCGCTCCAGATCTGGATCGGTGCTGGTGATCTGCTGGGCCACCTGGCGGGCCAGCTCAAGCAGGTCACCGTCCTCGGTGAGGCTGGCCAGGGCCAGGTCTGGCAGGCCACTTTGACGGGTGCCGAGCACCTGGCCAGGTCCCCGCAGCCGCAGATCCATCTCGGCGATTTCAAAGCCGTCATGGCAGTGCACCAGCACCTCCAGCCGCTGCCGGGCCAGGGCCTGGCGACTGTCGTTGATCAACAGGCAGTGGGAGGCCGCCGCCCCGCGCCCCACCCGGCCCCGCAGCTGGTGCAGCTGGGCCAGGCCAAAGCGATCGGCGTGCTCGATCAGCATCACGCTGGCCTCGGGCACATCCACGCCCACCTCCACCACCGTGGTGCTCACCAGCACCTGGGTGTCGCCGCGGGCAAAGGCCCCAATCGCCGCCTGCTTCTCCGCGCTGGCCAGTCGTCCATGCAGCAGGCCGACGCTCAGCTCTGGAAACACCTCATCACTCAGCTGCCGATAGACCACCGCCACGGAGCGCAGATCCAGCTTCTCCGATTCCTCCACCAGCGGCAGCACCACATAGGCGCGCTGGCCCAGGGCCACCTGCTCGCGAATCAACTCATAGGCCTGTTGGCGCTCGCCAGCCCCCAGCAGTTGGGTGCGAATCGGGGTGCGGCCGGGCGGCAGTTCGTCTATTTGACTCACATCCAGATCGCCATGTAGCGATAGGGCCAGGGTGCGGGGGATCGGTGTCGCCGTCATCGTGAGCAGGTGTGGCTGCATGCCCTTATCCAGCAGTCGATTGCGCTGAGCCACGCCAAAACGGTGCTGCTCATCTACTACTACCAGCCCCAGATGGGCAAATTGCACTGGATCTTCCAACAGGGCATGGGTGCCCACCAACATCTGCAGATTGCCATTTGCCAAGTCGGTTAGGAGTTGGCGGCGGCGAGCGGCGGGGGTGGCACCGGTGAGCAGGCCGCAGCTGACCGCCAGCTGGGGCATCCACTGGCATAGGGAGCGGTAGTGCTGCTCGGCCAGCACCTCGGTGGGGGCCATCAGGGCACCTTGGCAGCCGGCGGCGATGGCGGTGAGCAAGGCGGCGATCGCCACCACGGTTTTGCCACTGCCCACATCACCCTGCACCAGGCGGGCCATGGGCTGCTCTCGCAGCAAATCCGAGCAGATTTCGCCCAATACTCGCTGCTGAGCTGCTGTGAGGGCAAAGGGCAGTAGCTGAAGAAAGCGCTGCACCAGATCGCTGGATCCGCTCAGCTGGCCTTGATCTGTCGCCGCCAGGGCCGCCAAAGGCCGCGCCGGCAGCCGGGTGAGCTGCCGCCGGCGCTGCATCAACCCCAACTGCAACAACAAAAACTCGTCAAACACCAACCGCCGCCGGGCGGCTTGCAGTTGTTCGGCAGTATCGGGTGCATGGATTTGCCGCAGGGCATCAGCCCGCAAGCAGAGGAGTAGTTGCTGGCGCAGGGGTTCTGGTAAGGGCTCGGGCTCCTGGCCCACCAAGGGCAACACCGCCGCCACCGCCTGGCGCACCCGATCGGCCCCCAGGCCCTCGGTGAGCCCATATACCGGCAGCAGCCTACCGATGACTGCCGATTTCACAGGCGCCCCGGGACTATCCAGCACCTCGATCAGCGGATCTTGAAAGGCGGGTCCGTAGGGGGTTTCCTTGACCAGACCACTGACTGCCACGCTGGCGCCCGGCGGATAGTGGCGCTTCTGGCTGTTTAGCCAGGCGGGACTGGCGAACCGCTTGCCGACCATGAACTGGCTCACCCGGATGCGTCCGGTGGCATCGGCCAGCTGCAGCTCCAGAATCGCCAGGTTGGGATTGCGCGGGCTGATGAAGCCGTTAAAGCGGCGCACCTTGGCCACGATGGTGGCCGTGCGGCCCGGCTCCAAACCCGTGATTCGCACCAGGTTGGCGTAATCGAGATAATCCCGCGGGTAGTAGTGGATCAAATCGCGCACTACAAACAGGCCCAGGGCCGCCAGGCGGCTGGCGGTGCGCGGTCCCACCCCCTGGATCCCAGCCAGGGGGGTGTTCAGCTCAATACTGGTGGCGTTGGCGTTGGCGGCTGGGCCCCTGCTGGCCGGCTGGAGCCGCAGCCGCGGAGCAGCTATGGGGGCCGTCGGTTCAAGACTTTGGCGCAACTGCTGCAGCGTCTGGCGGCATTGACGCACCAGGTTCTGGCGGTGCTGCAGGGTGAGGTCGTCGTAGTGGCTGAAATGCAGGCTTAAGGGCTGCAACCGCTGCCGCTGGTCATGCCCCAGGGCCGCGGGAGGCTCGCCCAGGCTTGCGGCCAGAAAGTCACTGAAGCGCTGTCGCCGCCCCTGCAGATTGCCAAAGCCGCGATCCACTTCCAGTTGCAGACTCTGCTGCAGGCCGCGCAACCAGTCCTGCAGTTCTGCTGTCAGCTGCTGGTTGCTGGCCTGGGGGGATCCGGCGGCAACCGCTTCCAGGCGTGGATGTCCTGCAGCCACAGCTGTTCAGCCTCGAGAGTTGCCAGCCGCGCCCGCAGCCGCGTGGATTCTTGAGCCATTCTGCGCAACTCCTGCTGCGCCTGTTGGAGGCGTCGGCGGCAGGTGCGCAGGGCCGGCAGCTCCTGCTCTAGATCGCTGGGCCTTAGCAGCACCACCACAGCCTCGCCAGTGAGGCTGTCTGCGCCTGCATCGGTGGGGAAGGGCAGCGGCACCCGCAGCAGGTTGGCAGGGGCGGGCAGGGCTTCGAACTGGCCGCGCAACACCGCCTCCAAAAGGGAGTTCGGCAACAGGGCCGGGCTTACCCCCTGGCGCAGCAACTCGGTATTGAGCGCGTGGGAGAGGTTGCGCAGCCGCCGGCCAAGGGCCAGCTCAAAGCCCTCCAACCAGTGCAACAGCAGCATGGGATCAGTGGGCAACCGACCAACCTGCCAGGGGAAAGCCTGATCCAGATCAGTGTTGGAGCCCCCCATCGCGCCAGTCAATGCGCTGACAATATCCGCCAAGGAAGGATGCTTTTGTTGCTCATCTGACTGGGAGTCGTCTAGATCATCGGCCAGGAAATCTTCCAGCTCCTCATCACTATTGCCGCCTGTTTCCATGAGCATGGAGGTGAGTCCATCCCCATCGATCAGGCCCCTGCCAATCGGCAGGTCCAGGCCCAGGTGCACCGAACCGGCTGGAGCTTTGGCTTTAGCCTGGGCACTGGCTGTAGCCTGGGCACTGGCTATAGCCTGGGCATTGGCTTTAGCCGGCGAATTGGCTTTAGCCGGCGAATTGCTGGGCTGGCGCTTGCCCATGGCCCTGATCAGGCGTTGCTGGCGATCCTGTTGCCGCTCCAGCTTCTCTTGCTGCAGTTCGCTGGCCAGATGGGCCAGTTGTTCCACCGTGAGCAGACAACTAGCCCGCGCCACAAGATTTCCGAGGCGACGCTGCAACGAGCGCCTACGTAACTCGCTGAGGGAGCTATAGCGCCGCGGATGTACCTGGGTCGCCAGATGGAAACAGGCTTGGCGGCAGACATCCAGCAGGCCATCTCGCAGCACCTGGAGGTAGAGGGCGAGCTGGCGGTATAGCTGGGGATTGGCTTCGGCCACCTCAGCCTGCAAACGCTCGCAACTGCGCCGCAACTCCTGCTGGGGGGAATCCATGTCCCCCCCAGCTGCCGCCGCTGCCGTCGCCATGGGGTCGATCAGGATCCGCCCATGGCGGCTACTTCGGCGGCGAAATCGAGCTTGTTCACCTCGATGCCCTCGCCCAGGTTGAAGCGCACGAAGCGGCGCACGCGAATATTTTCGCCAAGCTTACCGGCCACCTGCTTGACCAACTCGTTAACAGTGATCGTGTTTTCTTTGATGAATGGCTGATCCATCAAGGCCAGTTCCTTGAGGCGCTTGCTGATTCGACCGGCGACGATCTTCTCCTTCATCTCCTCTTTCTTGCCGGCGAGGTCATCGCGACCCATCTCAATCTGCTTCTCGCGGCTGGCCACCGCTTCCGGAATATCCTCAACGGAGACGTATTCCACCGAGGGGCAAGCAGCGATCTGCATGGCCACATTGCGCAGCAGTTCCTGGAAGACATCACCGCGAGCCACGAAATCGGTCTCGCAGTTCACCTCCACCAGCACGCCAATGCGGGCACCGGTGTGGATATAGGAGCCAATTGAGCCTTCGGCGGCGGTGCGACCGGCCTTCTTCTCGGCGCTTGCCATGCCTTTTTGGCGCAGCAACTCAATGGCCTTGTCGATATCGCCGTTGGTCTCTTTCAGCGCATTTTTGCAATCCATCATGCCCGCTGCGGTCTTTTCGCGCAGGGTCTTGACGAGGGTGGCGGGAATCTCAGCCATGGGACTGGTAGGCAGGGGGAGCGGAACAGGGAAAGGTTGGAGCAGAGGGGCGAAGCTCCGCCGTCGCCTGGATGGCAGAGCTCCGGATCACGACCGACCAGAGGCCGGCCCAGGGGCGCCTCAGCCCTCGTCGTCGGAGGCCTGGTCGCTGGCCCCATGGCGACCTTCGTTGATCGCATCGGCCAGGCGGCCCAGCACCAGCTGCACGGAACGCACGGCGTCGTCGTTGCAGGGGATCGGCACGTCGCAGAGGTCGGGATCGCAGTTGGTGTCAAGCATGGACACCAGGGGGATATCGAGCTTGCGGGCTTCCAGCACGGCGTTGGTTTCGCGGCGCTGGTCCACCAGGATCACCACATCGGGCAGGCGGCGCATGTTCTTGAGACCGCCGAGGTACTTCTGCAGTCGCTCCAATTCCCGGCGCAGAACGGCGGCCTCCTTCTTGGGGCGCATGGCGATGGCACCGGAAGACTCCATGCGTTCCAGGTCCTTGAGCCGGTCGATGCGGGCCCGCATCGTGGTCCAGTTGGTGAGCATGCCGCCCAGCCAGCGCTGGTTCACATAGGAGGCGCCGCAGCGGCTGGCTTCCTGGGCGATCACCTCGGAGGCCTGCTTCTTGGTGCCCACGAACAGAAAGCGCTTGCCACTGCGGGCGGCACTGCGCACCCACTTGTAGGCGTTGTTCATGCAGACGGCGGTCTGCACCAGGTCGATGATGTGGACCCCGTTGCGCGCGCAGTAGATGTAGCGCGACATCTTGGGGTTCCAGCGCCTTGTCTGGTGCCCAAAGTGGGCACCAGCCTCCATCATTTCGGCGAGTGTGACGACAGCCATGGGAATTCGGGGGTTTCGGGTTCGCCTCCACCTGCCAGGGACCGTGATGGGCTGATCAACCGATCGCCTCAGTCACCCGAAACGTGCAGGTGTGCGGAGTAATGGGACCTAGCCAACGTATCAAACGATGCCCAGCCCCCCAGCGCCTGATTCAGGCCAGGCCCTCAGCCCGGGCCTCGGCGAACAGGGCGCGCACCCCCAGGCGATTGAGGGGTAGGCGCAACAGCTCCATCGCCAGGCCTGGCTTGCCCTTGCGGATCAGCCAGGCCAGCAGCGGCCGCAGACTGCGCTCATTGAGGATTCCCCCCAAGGTGAGCAGCTCCCAGAGCAGCTGGTGCAGCCAGGTGAATTGAATGATCATGCGCACCCGGCGGGTGGGGTGCTTGCGATAGAAAACCAGGCCCATGCGGGCCCGCTCGCGCTCCACCCGGATCAGGTCCGGGATCTGCTCCAGGCTCAAGGGGGGGTGCCAGTGGTAGCCCACCGCCTCAGGGCAGCGCAGCAGCACCACCCCCATGCGCCTCAGCCGCTCGCCCAGTTCCAGATCCTCCCAGCCGTAGAGGCGAAAGGCGGGATCAAACAGGCCGCTGCGCTCCAACACCTGCCGATCGATGGCCACGTTGCCGGTGGCGAAATAGGCCCAGGAGAGATCCCGCAGCTTGTGGGGCTCACCGGTGGGATTCTCGAAGTTGGCGGTGTTGATCACCGCGCCATAGGTGAAGCAAAGTCTGTTGCCGCTGCGCTGCCAATGGCGCTGGAGCTGCCGGGCATGGGCTTGCAAAAAGCCCGGCGTCACCACCAGATCGCTGTCGATGAACAGGATCACATCGCCGCGAGCATGCTGCACACCGCGGTTGCGGCCCGCGGCCGGCCCACCGTGCTCCTGGCGCACCAGGCGCACGTGGGGCAGGGATGCGGCATTGGCCTGCAACCAGCTGATGGTGGCATCGGTGGAGCCGTCATCCACAAGCACCACCTCAAAATCCAACTCCAGTTCCGCAGTTACCCTCGGGGTTGAATCTGGGGCAGTAGCTGGGGCAGCTTGTCGGGCTGCATCTGGAGCGGCAGCTGGGGCGGCTTGCCGTGGTGCCCTGGGAGGCAACTGCTGGGCCTCCAGCGCCAGCAGGCACTTCTGGAGGATCGGCAGCCGGTTGTAGGTCGGGATGACGACGCTGATGAACATGCTGGTGAACCGGCGTCAGAGCCTGCCGGGATGCACAGCAGGCCGGAATTGATGGAGTGAAAAAAAGGGGACCCCTACGGATCCCCCGGCTTGTCTATCGAGATGGGATCAGTCTGCGGCGCCGCCATTGTTGGCGGTGCCGGTGACGCCATTGCCAGCGCCTTCGCCACGACCCTCATTGCGCAGCTTGCGCTTCTTGAACTTGCGGGCGTAGGCGCGATTGCGCTCCTGCTTTTCCTTCTTAAGATTCCTGCGCTTGGCCATACGGGCAGCGATTGGGGAGAACGATTAAATCTCACACTACTCAATGGCTGTACTGGCTGGCGGGGGCAGGCTCCAAAAGCCGGCCGTCCTCCATTTGCACCAGGCGATCGGCCACGTCAAGGATGCGCGGATCGTGCGTCACCATCAGCACGCCGCAACCCTGATCGCGGGCCAGGCCCTGGAGCAGATCCACCACCTCCCGGCCGGTGCGGCTGTCCAGCGCCGCCGTGGGCTCATCGGCCAGCAACAGCTGGGGCCGCCCGGCCAGGGCACGGGCAATGGCCACCCGCTGTTTTTGGCCGCCGGAGAGGTCATGGGGAAGTTTGGCCAGGTGATCACCCAAACCCACCGCCCGCAGCCATTCGCGAGCCAGATCGCGGCGTGCCCGATAGCCCAGATCGGGCAGCAAATCGGCGCCCATCTGCACGTTCTGCTCGGCCGTGAGGCAGCGCAGCAGGTTATGACCTTGGAAAATCATGCCGATGCGGCGGCGCAGGCGCTGGCGCTGGTCGCGGCTGGCGGCGTTCAGTTCCTGGTCGAACAGGCGCACCGAGCCCTGCTGCACCGCCCGCAGGGCCCCCACCAGGGTGAGCAGGGTGGTCTTGCCGCAGCCGGAAGGGCCCGTGAGCAGCACCATCTCGCCGGCGCCGATGCGCAGATCCACCCCCTGCAGCACCGCTCGGCGCATGCTGCCAGTGCCGAACCAGTGGTTCAGGCCCACCACCTCCACAATGTTTGAGCGATTAAGACTATTTGCTTGGCTCAAACTATCTGGCTGGTTAAGACTGTCTGGCTGGTTGAGACTGTTGACTGGGTTTGGCTGGCTGGATTTACTCAGCTGGCTGGCTGGATTGATCCCGTTGCTGGGAATCGCAGTATTAGCTGGGATCGGGTTGCCGGCAGCGCTGCCGATGGCGTGGGGAGGTAATGATTGAGCCATTATTTAAGAGTGATTATTTTAGGAAATAAACCCTGGTAAGCCAAGCTGGGTGAATTAGAAAATCTCGGCGGGATCGGCATCGGCCAGGCGTCGCATCGCCACGGCCGCCGAGCCGAGGCACATCACCAGGATCAGGATGAACACAAGCAGGGCACGCTGGGGATCCATCGCCACGGGCAGCTTGGTGCCCGAGCGCACCAAGCCGTAGAGAAGTTGGGCAGAGATATAGGCGGGCAGGTAGCCGAGTGCCGCCAGAATCAAGGCCTCCCGGGCCACCACCCCCAGCAGTCCAAGTAACCGGTAACCCATGGCCATCAAGGTGGCGTATTCAGGCAGGTGATCACTAACATCGGAATATAAAATTTGATAAACAATTACGCAGCCCACCACGAAGCCCATGGCTGATCCCAGGGTAAAGATAAACCCGATTGCCGTGCTGCTGCGCCAATAATTTTTCTCGAACTCCTCGAAACCTTGCTTGGTGAGTATTTTGACATCTTCTGGCAACAGGGCTTTGATCCGGCGACTGGCCGCCTGTATATCAGTGCCGGGCACCAGGCGAATCAGGCCCAATTCAATACTGCCGGGGGGCGTGCTGGGCATCAGCTTCAAAAAGGTTTCGCGACTGGTGAGCATGTTGCCGTCGGCGCCGAAGGAGGCCCCCAGGCTCACCAAATCCGCAACCCTTACCCGCTTGCCCGCCACCTCGGTTTCCACCACTTTTCCCTGGTTGTACCAGCTGGCAATTGGGCCAAATTCAGGGCGAGAAAGCTGATCAAATAGCACCCGACCTTTCTGGCTGAGGCCCTTGGCCTTAACGGCGATGCTGGGATCGGTGAACAGGGGGTCCGCGGGCTCAAAGCCCAGCACGAGAATCGAACGGGTGGAACGGGTTTGCGGATTGCGCCAGAGCAGCAGGTTCCAGTTCACCGGCGTGATTCCCCGCACGGCCGGGTCGGCCATCGCCTGCACCAAGCGGCGGCGCGGGAAGCCGGCCATGCCGATCGAACTCATCGTGCGGGGGCTGATCAGTACCAAATCCGCGTCAAATAGCTTGTGCACCGTGACGCTGGCATCAAATAGTCCGTCGCGAAAGCCCAGCTGCATGAACATCAAGATGCCCGCGAAGGCGATCCCCGCCAGGGCCACCGCCAGCCGCGCCGGTTGACGGCTGAGCAACAGCCAGGCCAGGGGGATGCGGCGAGATCTCCAGAAATTGGTCACGGTTCCAGCCTGGCGATCACCTTCAAGCCAGTGAGATTGCGCACCCGTTGGCTATCGGCGGCATCGAGGGAAACGCGCACCTCCACGATGCGGGCATCGGCGTCGCCGGTGGGATCGGTGGCCAGCAACTGGCGCTGGCGCACCTGGGGGTTGATGCGGATCACTCGGCCGGTGAGGCTGCCCTGGAAACCGCCGTTCTCACTCACCAAGCTCACCGCCTGGCCGATGCGCACCCGACCGATATCGCTCTCATACACCTCCACCAGAGCCTCCATCTGGGCACTGGCTCCCAGCTCCAGCACGCCGTCTGTATCCGTGGGTCGCTCGCCCTGCCTGGCATTGAGTCGCAGCACGGTGCCAGCGATGGGCGCCCGCAATTCGGTGAGGGCCAATTCGGCCTCCACCCGCTGCAACTCGGCCTGGGCATCGGCGCGCAGGGCCTGCAATTCGAGCAGGCGGGTTTCCCTGGCGTCCAAGTCGCCGCTTGGGTAGGCGCCGGTGCGGCTGAGCTCTCGATAACGGGCGATGTCGCGGTTCTGGAGCACCAGGCGGCGATCGAGATTGGCGATGCGGCTGGTCAACTTGCTGCGATCAGCCAGCAAGCCGGGGCGGCTATCAAAGCGGGCCAACAGCTGGCCGGAGAGCACCGTATCGCCCTCTTTGACCAGCAGTGCTGTGATGCGCGGTCCGCCACCATTGCCGCCGCTCGGGGCAGCCAGCTTGCGCACATCGCCCTGGGGGTCCAGGCGGCCCAGGGCGGCAACCCCCTCCTGGCGGGCCGGCGCCACGGCCGCGGCTGGGGCCAGCTCAGGCTTAGTCGATTTGCTGCGCTGTTGCAGCACCAAGGCCAGGGCCGCCAGGGCAGCCAAGCCCGCCAGCAGCAACCACCAGCGACGGCTAGCTATGGCAGTCATCAGGGTGCCGGGGGGTCGTCGAACAGCAATTCCTCGATGTAGCGCTCCGCCCAGGCCGGGTTGAACGCCTTCTCCAGCACGCGGCGGGTCTTGTCGTTCTGTTTCTGTTGCTTGCAATAGCGGCCCTGCCCGTGCCAGCGCTCCAGGGTAGAGGGGTGATCCGGCGGTTGAGCCTCAGCCAGCTGCATCGCCTCGCTCAGTACCCGCAGAAATTCGCCCACCTCCTCGATGAAGGCCGCCTCCTCCTCGCTGGAGCTGGGCCGCACGAAGCGCACGTGGGGCGAGAAGATCGAACCCCAGTCGGGCAGCTGCCGCTGTTGGCAATAACTACGCTTTGGCCGCTCGGCCAGGGCGGCGGCGATGCCGGCCGGCAACTCGCCCAGCACCGGCGAGAGATCGACAATCGCCGCCGATACCCCGCCCGGACCGGCGACGATGTCGGCGCCGAACACCGGCAGGTCGTAGCGAGGATCGGGAAAAAACACGCAGTGCAGGATTTGCAGGCCGGCACCGAGGCGGGCGGTTTCCAGGTGCAGCTTGCGCAGGCCGCGGCAACGGCGCAGTTCATTGCTGATGAACAGGGCCTCCCCGTCGAGGTTGCCGCTGATCGCCTCCAGCTCCGGATCCACGGCCAAGGGGGCCAACTCAGGCAGGTGGCGCCAGTGATCGCGAATGCGCTCGGCGAGGGCATCGACCAGGGGGTGCAGGCCACCGCTGGTGGCAGCTGCCGAAGATGGAGCGGAACTCAATTGGGTGGCCGGACCAGCAGAATGCAGATCCTGCCACGGTTTAACTGCTTGCCCCAGGCTGACTGCGCCCCCCTGCTGCCCGGCCTGGCGCCCCCCCAAAGCCTGCGGCTGGCTAACGGGGCCCGGGTGGTGAGCCTGGCGATGCCGGAGGCCCCCCTGGTCTGCCTGGATTTCTGGTGTCGTGGCGGCAGCCTGTTTGAGCGCCCTGAGGAGAGCGGCATCGCCCATTTCCTCGAACACATGGTGTTCAAGGGTTCCCAGCGGCTGGCCGCCGGCGAGTTCGATCTACGCATTGAGGCCCTGGGCGGCAGCAGCAATGCCGCCACCGGTTTCGACGACGTGCACTACCACGTACTCATCCCGCCGGAGGCGGCGCCGGAGGCCCTGCAATTGCTGCTGGATTTGGTGCTGGCGCCGGCCCTAGACCCCGAGGCCTTTGCCATGGAGCGGCAGGTGGTGCTCGAAGAACTGGCCCAGAGCGAAGACCAACCAGACGATCGGGCCCTGCAGGTGCTGCTGGGCCACGCCTGCGGCAGCCACAATTACGGCCTGCCGATCCTGGGGCTGCGGCCCCGATTACTGGCCCACACCCCAGAGGCGATGGCCAGCTTCCAGAGCCGTCGCTATCGCGCTGATCACTGCGTGCTGGCAATCACCGGAGCGATCGCGGCGGCTGGGCTGGAGCTGGAGACGGCGCTAAACACCAGTGCCCTGGCCAGCCTGGAGGCCGCTGTTGCCGGCGAACAGCTGCCCAGCTTGCGGCTGCGGCCGGGGGAGTACCGGATCAGCTTGCCGCGGTTGGAATCGGCGCGGCTGCTGATGGCCTGGCAATTGCCCGCCGCCAGCGATCAGGAGGGGGTGATGGGAACGGATCTGCTCACCACGGTGCTGGCGGAGGGGCGCCGCAGCCGTCTGGTGGAGCGGCTGCGGGAACAGCTGCGCATCGTTGAGAGCATCGACCTGGATCTGCACGTGATGGAGTGCGCCAGCCTGGCCCTGCTGGAGGTGGTCTGCGAAACCGACGACCTGCCGGCCGTACGGGAAGCGATCGAAACGGTTTGGCAAGAGGCGATGGAAGCCCCGATCGGCGCCGCTGAATGGCAGCGGGCCCAACGCCTGGTTACCAATGGCTATCGCTTTGGCCTGGAGGCACCGGGGGGGGTGGCCGGCCTGATCGGCAACAACCACCTCTGGGGGCGAGGCCAGGACTTGGCCCGGCCCCTGGAGCTGCTGGCGGCCTGGAGTCCGGAGCGGCTGAGGCAGCAAGCGCTGCCCCTGCTGGATCCGCGTCTGGCCTGCATCCTGGAGGCCCTGCCCGCATGACCATCACTCAATTCGGCGATTGGGAACACCAGGAGTTGCCCGGTGGTCTGCCTTGGAGGCTGCAGCGCCGCAGCGGACCGCGGGTATTGGCGGCGCGGCTATGGATCTGCGGCGGCAGCGGCGGCGACGCCCCTGGCGAGCGCGGTGCGGCTCAGTTGTTGGCCGGCCTGCTCACCCGCGGCTGCGCCGATCTTGATGCCGAGGGCTTGGCCGACCTGGTGGAGGGCTGCGGCGCCGCCCTGCGGGCTGAAGCCAGCGAAGACCACCTGGGGCTGAGCCTCAAGTGCGCCGCCGATGATGCACATCAGCTGCTGCCGCTGCTGCTGGCCATGGTGCGGGAGCCACGGCTGGAGCCAGATCAAATTGAGCTGGAACGGCAGCTCAACCTGCAGAGCTTGCAGCGCCAGCGGGAGGATCCCTTTCAGCTCGCCCACGACCAGCTGCGCCATCAGTTGTACGGCGACGGCCCCTATGGCCATGACCCCCTGGGGGTGGAGTCTGAGTTGAAACAACTCGATGCCGCTGCCCTGGGGCGGCGCGCCGCCCAGCTGGGCCACCAGGGGGCCGTGCTGGTGCTCTGCGGCCAGCCCAGCGACGGGCTGCTGCAGCTCCTGGAGCGGGATCTGCGGCTGAAGCCCTGGTCCACCCAGCTGCCTGGCAGCCAGGCTGGGCCGGGAGGCAGCGGCGGCGAGCGCCTCGGCAGCATCGAACAAGACACCGAGCAACTGGTGCTGATGCTGGGGGCCGCCACCGTGCCGATCAGCCATGCCGATGCCCTGCCGCTGAGATTGCTGCAGTGCCACCTGGCGCTGGGGATGTCGAGCCGGCTGTTCGTGACCATGCGGGAGGAGCGGGGCCTGGCCTACGACGTGGGTCTGCACATGCCGGCCCGCCGGGGGGCGACGCCCTTTGTTTGGCACCTCTCCACCTCCGCCGAGCGGGCGGGGGAGGCTACCGCTGCCCTGCTCGATGAGTGGCAGCGGCTACTGCAGCAGCCGCTCTCGGAAGCGGAACTGGCCCTGGCCAAGGCCAAATTCCGCGGCCAAGACGCCATGGGCCGCCAAACCTGCGGCCAGATTGCCGATCGCATGGCCATGGTGCTTGGCCATGGCCTGGCCGAAACCCATGTGGCCGACACCCTGGCCCGGGCCGAGCAACTCTCACCCCAAGAGCTGCAACAGGCTGCCCAAAGACAATTGCAATTTCCCTACCTGAGCCTCTGTGGCCCAGGGGCGGCTTTAACCGCCGCCACGGCGGTCTGGCAGCAACGGTAGTAATGGCGGCGGCAGCTGCAGTAACGGTAGTAGCAGCAATGGCAGTAGCGGTAACGGTAGTAGTAGCGACGGCAGTAGTAACGGTAGTAGCGGTAGCGATAGCGGTAAGGGCACCTCGATAAATTGCAAACTCAGCCCTTATTGGTTAGGGCAAGGTCGGTAACCGTAAAGCTTGATGAATTATTAGAACGGTGGAATTGGGAATTTTTCTAGGCGTCTGCAATGGTAGTTGCTGTAGTAATGGCGCCAGTACCAGTACCAGTACCGGCAATGTTGGCAGTACTGGTGGCAGTAAGCATCAATTGCCAAAGTTGGCTGAATATGATGATTGGGTGTTTACGCCGATTGGCTATTTCCGTAGTTTGGCTATTGCGCTGGTATTGGCTATTGTACTTGCCTTGTCCATTGCGCCGAGTAAAAATTGGCGCCAGCTGGGAAAAGGGTGAGGGGGCAGGATTCAGGCGTCGCTCCCGGTGCATTCGATGCAGTTGCATCCCCTCAGCTCCCTGCCGCCGCTGCCGCCATTGCGGCTGGCGGTGGTGGGCCACATCGAGTGGGTGAGCTTCATTGGTGTGGAGATGCTGCCGGCCGCCGGCAGCATCTCCCATGCCAACACCTTCTTGGAGGAACCGGCCGGCGGCGGTGCCGTGGTGGCGGTGCAACTGGCGCGGCTCACGGGCCAGCGGGTGAGTTTTTTCACGGCCCTGGGGCGCGATGCCATCGGCCGCCAGAGCGCGGAGCGGCTAACTGCCCTGGGCTTGGATTTGCAGGTGGCCTGGCGGGATGGTCCCAGCCGCCGCGGCGTCAGTTTTGTCGATGCCAGCGGCGAGCGCACGATCACCGTGATTGGCGATCGGCTCACCCCCGGCGCCGTCGACCCCCTGGACTGGCGGCAACTGGCCGATTGCGATGGCGCCTTCATCACCGCCGCCGACGTGGCGGCCTTGGAAATCTGCCGCCAGGCCCGCTGGCTCGGGGCCACCCCCCGGGTGCGGCTGGCGGTGCTGCAGGCAGCTGGTATCGGGCTGGATGCCTTGATTGGCAGCGGCCTAGACCCGGGCGAGGCGGTGCCGGCCGGAGCCCTGGACCCCGCCCCCCTGTTGCGTCTGGCCACCGAGGGAGCCCGGGGCGGTTTGGCCACGCCTGGCGGGCGCTTTGCCGCCCCAGAGCTGCCCAGCCCCCTGGTGGACAGCTACGGCTGTGGAGACAGTTTCGCGGCTGGGGTAACCGCCGGCATGGCCGCGGGCTGGAGTGTGGAGCAGGCCGTCAGCCTTGGTTGTCACTGTGGTGCGGCCTGCGCTGGGGGGCTGGGTCCCTACGCCAGCCAATTGCGCTTGGCCAGCTAGGGGGTATGGGCCAGGCAGAAGCGGCCAGTCAGTAGCGGCTGGTCAATAGCGGCCGGGTAGTGGCGGTTTAGAGCTGGGGCACCGCCAGCCACTGGGCCCGGCGCTGCTCCAGTTGCACCAGCCGGTAGCGATTGAATTCGGTGGGCTCAAGGCGATACACCCGCTCCAAATCGAGCAGCTGGCGAGCCATGGCCACCATTACAGGGTGATCTTCGTACAAAACTGTTAAATCCCAAATCTCAAGAAAATATTAAGCCCCTTTGCGGGGCCTGGACGACTCGGCAGCTCCCTGCTTGGTAACCAAGACGAAACTGGTTCTCCAAGTCGAAGCCGGCTCCCAAAACTGGCTGGCAAGCCCAAATTGGGTCATCAACACGAAACTGTTTTCCTCAGCGAAGGCCTGGGCAGCTGCGGGGGCAAGTCAGTCGCCGCTGGCTGCCGTAGCGCCCGGGGCCAGGCGTCTGCGCACCGATTCGGCATGGCTGTGCAGCCCTTCGCTCTCGGCCAGGGTGACCACCGCCGGGCCGGTGGCGGCCAGGGCCGCCGGGTTGAAGCGGATTAAAGAGGTGTGGCGCAGGAATGTTTCCACGCTCAGGGCACCGGCAAAGCGGGCCGTGCCGGAGGTGGGCAGGGTGTGATTCGGACCGGCCAGGTAGTCGCCCACGGCTTCTGGGCTATCGGGCCCCAGGAAGATGGCGCCGGCATGGCGAATCCGCTCGGCCAGGGGTTCGGGATCCTCCACCAGTAGTTCCAGGTGTTCCGGGGCGAAGCGATCGCTCAGCTCGGCGGCTGTGGCCAGGCTGTCGCAGACCACCACCAGGCCCCAATCGTGTATCGCCTGGCGGGTGATCTCGGCCCGGGGGTGATCCGCCAGCTGGGCCTCCAGGGCGGCGGGCAGGGCCGCCGCCAACTCCTCGCTGGTGGTGAGCAGAATCGCCGCAGCCAGGGGGTCGTGTTCGGCTTGGGCCAGCAGGTCGGCGGCCACCAGCTCCGCCGGGGCCGTGTGATCGGCGATCACCAGCACTTCGCTGGGGCCAGCCAGCGAATCGATCGCCACGCGCCCATAGACGGCCTTCTTTGCCAAGGTGACGTAGAGGTTGCCGGGGCCGGTGATCACATCCACCCTAGGGATGGTCTCGGTGCCGTAGGCCAGGGCCCCGATCGCCTGGGCACCCCCCACTCGGTACAGCTCGCGCACCCCGGCCAGGTGGGCCGCCGCCAGCACCGTGGGGTTGGGTTCGCCGCCCGGCCCCGGTGGCGTCACCATCACCAGCCGCTCCACGCCGGCGACGATCGCCGGCACGGCATTCATCAGCACGGTGCTGGGGTAGGAGGCCCGCCCACCGGGCACGTAGATGCCGGCGCGATCCACGGGCCGCCAGCGGCGACCCAGCTGTTCGCCGTAGGCACCCACCACTTTCAGATCGCTGGGCAGCTGCCGCTGGTGAAAGCTCAATATCCGCTGGTGGGCCAGCTCCAGGGCGCTGCGCAGCTGCGGCTCGCATTGCTGCCAGGCCTCCGCCAACCTTTGCTCGGGAATGCGCAACGGTTCTGGTCTGATGCCGTCGAATCGCTCGCTGAACTCCAGCAGGGCGCTATCGCCGCGCTCGCGCACCTGGGCCAAAATTGAATCCACCTTGGCCGCTTCCGCCGCCAGGCGACCGCCGCCGGTGCGGTTGGCGATCTCCTCCAGCCGCACCGCCGCCGCCCGCAGGTCTCTCAGGCAGGCGATGGTGGGGGCGGCAGGGGCGACCACGGCGTCAGGGCGCGGGAAAACCGAAGCTACGTCCAGGCTGGATGGGGGCAGGAGAACCGGCAGGTAGGATTTTCGTTTGCCGATCCAGCGTCAGAACCGCCTGTGGCCAATAACAAGTCTTCGATCAAGCGCATTGAAATCGCCGAGCGCAATCGCCTGCGCAACCGCAGCTATAAGTCGGCCGTGCGCACGCTGATGAAGCGCTGCTTCACCGCCTGCTTGGCCTACAGCCAGAAGCCTGGCGATGAGGCCAAAAGCGCTGTGCAGCTGTCCATGAATGCCGCCTTCAGCAAGATTGACAAGGCGGTGAAGGTAGGGGTGATGCACAGCAACACCGGTGCCCACCAAAAGGCCCGATTGAGTGTGGCTGTCAAGAAGGCGATCGAGCCCGCCCCCGCCGCTTGATCCCTGTTGCCACCATGGCGGCCTCCAGAGCGCCGGAATCTGCCATGGCCAACCCCTCCAGCGAGCCCCCAGCCAGCCAGCCCCCAGCCATCGAGCCAGCAGCCAGCCAGCCAGCAGTCCAGGGCGGGCGAACAGATTCATTCGGGCCCGGGCGAGCCAGTCCAGACCCGAGCGCCCAGGTTGGTTCAGCTACAGCCGATGGGCTGCCAACCCTGGTGGACAGCCACTGCCACATCGTTTTTCGCAATTTCGACGAGGATCTCGATGCCGTGGCCCAGCGCTGGCGGGATGCCGGCGTCAAGGCCCTGGTGCACGCCTGCGTGGAACCCGCCGAGATCCCGGCGATCCGCGCCCTGGCCGATCGCTTCGCGGAACTGCGCTACTCGGTGGGGGTGCATCCGCTCGATACTCAGCATTGGCGCCACGACACCCAGCAGTTGCTGCGCCAGGCGGCCAGCGGCGATGAAAGGGTGGTGGCCATCGGCGAGCTGGGTCTGGATCTATTCCGCGACACCAACCTCGACGAGCAGCTGGCGATGCTGGGGCCCCAGCTCGACCTGGCCGTGGAGCTGGATCTGCCGGTGATCGTCCATTGCCGCGATGCCGCCGCGCCGATGCTGGCGGAGCTGCGCCGCCGCGCCGATGCCGGCCGCTGCCCGCGCGGCGTGATGCACTGCTGGGGCGGCACGCCCGCTGAAATGGCCGCTTTTCTGGAACTGGGAATGATGATTAGTTTCAGCGGCGTGGTCACCTTCCCCAAGGCCGAGGCCACCCATGACTGCGTCAGATCGGTACCGGCGGATCGCTATCTAGTCGAAACCGACTGCCCGTTTTTGGCCCCAGTACCGCGGCGGGGCAAGCGCAACGAGCCGTCCTACGTGGCCGCTGTGGCCGCCAAGGTGGCCGAACTGCGGGGCGAAAGCCTGGAGGCTGTGGCGAAATGCAGCACCGCCACCGCTTCCAGGCTGTTCAATCTGCCCGTTGACACTGTAGGATAATTCATTGGCCCGGAAGCTGTACCGCTCCCCCTGTTGTCTAAGTCTGAAGCCTTGAAGCGAGTCCGTTGAGGCGCGCCACCCGGCAGCCGCTCCCCCAGGGGGCGGCTGTTCGTGTCGGCAGGTGCCCAGTCGGCGGGTACCCATTGGTCCCGGCTTCAGGTTTAGACCGGCCTTATCCCCTCTCTCCCCCGTTCCTGCAGGTTCACCGCATGAGCAGCGCGATCCAGATCGCCAAGACCGTCACCTACCTGCCAGATCTGGTGGAGGTGCAACGGGCCAGCTTCAAGTGGTTTCTGGAAAAGGGCCTGATTGAAGAGCTAGAGAGCTTCTCACCGATCACCGATTACACCGGCAAGCTGGAGCTGCATTTCATTGGCAGCGAGTACCGCCTGAAGCGCCCGCGCCACGACGTGGAAGAAGCGAAGCGTCGCGATGCCACCTTTGCCTCGCAGATGTATGTCACCTGCCGGCTTGTGAACAAGGAAACCGGCGAGATCAAGGAGCAGGAGGTGTTCATCGGCGAACTGCCGCTGATGACCGAGCGGGGCACCTTCATCATCAATGGTGCCGAGCGGGTGATCGTCAACCAGATCGTTCGCTCCCCCGGGGTTTACTTCAAGGACGAACAGGATAAGAACGGCCGTAAGACATTCAACGCCAGCCTGATCCCCAACCGCGGCGCCTGGCTGAAATTTGAAACCGATAAGAACGATCTGCTGCACGTACGGGTGGATAAAACCCGCAAAATCAATGCCCATGTGCTGATGCGCGCCATCGGCCTATCCGATAACGATGTACTCGACAAGCTGCGGCATCCCGAGTATTACCAAAAGTCGATTGAGGCCGCCAACGACGAGGGCATCTCCTCGGAAGACCAGGCGCTGCTGGAGCTGTACAAAAAACTGCGGCCCGGCGAACCGCCCTCGGTGAGTGGCGGCCAGAGCCTGCTGCACAGCCGCTTTTTCGATCCCAAGCGCTACGACCTCGGTCGGGTTGGTCGCTACAAGATCAACAAAAAGCTGAGGCTTACCATTCCCGATGCCGTGCGCACCCTCACCCCCGAGGACGTGCTCTCCACGATTGATTATCTGATCAATCTGGAACTTGATGTGGGCGGCGCCAGCCTCGATGACATCGATCACCTGGGCAATCGCCGCGTGCGTTCCGTGGGTGAATTGCTGCAGAACCAGGTGCGGGTTGGCCTGAATCGGCTCGAGCGGATCATCAAAGAGCGGATGACCGTGGGTGAAACCGATTCGCTCACCCCTGCCCAACTGGTGAACCCCAAACCGCTGGTGGCGGCGATCAAGGAGTTCTTTGGCTCCAGCCAGCTGAGCCAGTTCATGGACCAGACCAATCCCCTGGCTGAGCTCACCCACAAGCGCCGCATCAGCGCCCTCGGCCCCGGGGGTCTCACCCGCGAGCGGGCCGGCTTTGCCGTGCGCGACATCCACCCATCCCACTACGGTCGGATTTGCCCGATCGAAACTCCGGAAGGCCCCAACGCCGGCCTGATCGGCTCCCTGGCCACCCACGCCCGGGTGAACGAATACGGCTTTATCGAAACCCCCTTCTGGCGGGTGGAAAACGGCATCGTGCTCAAGCAGGGCAATCCGATCTATCTCTCCGCCGACCTGGAAGACGAATGTCGGATCGCCCCGGGAGATGTGGCCACGGACAGCGATAGCCGCATTACCGCCGAACTGGTGCCGGTGCGCTACCGCCAGGACTTCGAAAAAGTGCCGCCCGAGCAGGTGGACTACGTGCAGCTGTCACCGGTGCAGGTGATCTCGGTGGCCACCTCCTTGATCCCCTTCCTGGAGCACGACGATGCCAACCGAGCGCTGATGGGCTCGAACATGCAACGTCAAGCGGTTCCGCTGCTGCGGCCCGAGCGGCCCCTGGTGGGCACCGGCCTGGAAACCCAGGTGGCTCGCGACTCCGGCATGGTGCCGATCACCAGGGTGAACGGCACGGTCACCTTCGTGGATGCCACCGCCATTGTGATCCGCGATGAATTCAACAACGATCACACCCACTACCTGCAGAAATATCAGCGCTCCAACCAGGACACCTGCCTGAATCAGCGCCCGATTGTCAGCCAGGGGGATCCGGTGATCGCCGGCCAGGTGTTGGCCAATGGCTCCGCTTGCGAAGGGGGCGAGATTGCCCTGGGTCAAAACGTACTGATCGCCTACATGCCCTGGGAGGGCTACAACTACGAAGACGCCATCCTGGTAAGCGAGCGGCTGGTTACCGACGACCTCTACACCTCGGTACACATCGAGAAGTACGAGATTGAAGCGCGGCAAACCAAGCTCGGACCCGAGGAGATCACCCGCGAAATTCCCAACGTCGCCGAAGAAACCCTAGGGAATCTCGACGAGATGGGCATCATCCGCATCGGTGCCTATGTGGAAAGCGGCGACATCTTGGTGGGCAAGGTGACGCCCAAGGGCGAATCAGACCAGCCGCCGGAAGAGAAGCTGCTGCGGGCAATCTTTGGCGAAAAAGCCCGCGACGTGCGCGACAACTCCCTGCGGGTGCCCAACACCGAGCGCGGCCGCGTCGTCGACGTGCGCATCTACACCCGCGAGCAGGGCGATGAACTGCCGCCCGGCGCCAACATGGTGGTGCGGGTGTATGTGGCCCAGCGCCGCAAGATCCAGGTGGGCGACAAGATGGCAGGCCGCCACGGCAACAAGGGGATCATCAGTCGCATCCTGCCCTCCCAGGACATGCCCTACCTGCCGGATGGCACGCCGATCGACATCGTGCTCAACCCGCTCGGGGTACCCAGCCGCATGAACGTGGGCCAGGTATTCGAGTGCTTGATGGGCTGGGCCGCCGCCAATCTCGACTGCCGCGTCAAGGTGGTGCCCTTCGATGAAATGCATGGCGCTGAGAAATCGAAGCAAACCGTGCAGGCCTATCTGGAGGAAGCCGCCAAGCAACCGGGTAAGGAATGGGTGTACAACCCCGATAACCCCGGCAAGATCCAACTGATCGATGGCCGCAGTGGCGAACCCTTTGATCAGCCGGTAACGGTGGGCTATGCCCACATCCTCAAGCTGGTGCACCTGGTGGATGACAAGATCCATGCCCGCTCCACCGGCCCCTACTCGCTCGTCACCCAGCAGCCGCTGGGGGGCAAGGCCCAGCAGGGCGGCCAGCGCCTGGGAGAGATGGAGGTGTGGGCCCTGGAGGCCTATGGCGCCGCCTACACCCTGCAGGAGTTGCTCACGGTCAAGTCCGATGACATGCAGGGCCGCAACGAGGCGCTCAACGCCATCGTCAAGGGCAAACCGATCCCCCGCCCCGGCACCCCCGAATCGTTCAAGGTGCTGATGCGCGAGCTGCAGTCCCTCGGTCTGGACATCGCCGTTTACACGGATGCGGGCGAAGAGGTGGATCTGATGCAGGACGTCAATCCCCGCCGCAGCACCCCCAGCCGTCCCACCTACGAATCCCTCGGCGTCGCGGATTACGACGACGACTGATCGCTGATGGATCGCGAGCTGCCGCTCAAGCCGGCGTCGCGATTTTCCCTTCTGTTCTTCTCTCGATCTCCGCCAGCCTCCAGCAGATGTCCAACAGCAACCTGCGCACCGAAAACCACTTCGACTACGTGAAGATCACGCTCGCTTCCCCCGAGCGGATCATGCAGTGGGGGCAGCGCACCCTGCCCAACGGTCAGGTGGTGGGCGAGGTGACCAAACCCGAAACCATCAACTACCGCACGCTCAAGCCCGAAATGGACGGGCTGTTCTGCGAGAAGATCTTTGGTCCCTCCAAGGATTGGGAGTGCCACTGCGGCAAGTACAAGCGCGTCCGGCACCGCGGCATCGTCTGCGAGCGCTGCGGCGTGGAGGTTACCGAGAGTCGGGTGCGGCGCCACCGCATGGGCTTCATCAAGCTGGCCGCCCCGGTATCCCACGTGTGGTACCTGAAGGGGATTCCCAGTTATGTGGCGATTCTGCTGGACATGCCCCTGCGGGATGTGGAGCAGATTGTTTACTTCAACTGCTACGTGGTGCTCGACCCAGGCGACCACAAGGATCTCACCTATAAACAGCTGCTCACCGAAGATGAGTGGCTGGAGATCGAAGATCAGATCTATGCCGAGGATTCGGAGATTGAGAATGAACCCATGGTTGGCATCGGCGCCGAAGCGCTGAAGCAACTCCTGGAAGACCTGGATCTAAACGAAACCGCTGAGCAGCTGCGGGAGGAGATCGCCGCCAGCAAGGGCCAAAAGCGGGCCAAGCTGATCAAGCGGCTGCGGGTGATCGACAATTTTGTTGCCACCAATGCCCGTCCCGAGTGGATGGTCTTGGATGTGATCCCAGTGATCCCGCCCGATCTGCGGCCGATGGTGCAGCTGGACGGCGGTCGCTTCGCCACCAGCGATCTCAACGACCTCTATCGCCGGGTGATCAACCGCAATAACCGGTTGGCACGCCTCCAGGAGATCCTCGCTCCCGAGATCATTGTCCGCAACGAAAAGCGGATGCTGCAGGAGGCGGTAGATGCCCTGATCGACAACGGTCGCCGCGGTCGCACTGTTGTAGGTGCCAACAACCGGGCCCTCAAATCGCTCAGCGACATCATCGAGGGCAAGCAGGGTCGCTTCCGTCAAAACCTGCTCGGTAAGCGGGTGGACTACTCCGGTCGTTCGGTGATCGTGGTGGGGCCGAAGCTGAAGATGCACCAGTGCGGCCTGCCGAAGGAGATGGCTATTGAGCTGTTTCAGCCCTTCGTTATTCATCGGCTGATCCGCCAGAACATCGTCAATAACATCAAGGCGGCCAAGAAGCTGATTCAGCGGGCCGATGACGAGGTGATGCAGGTGCTGCAAGAGGTGATCGAAGGTCACCCAATCCTGCTAAACCGCGCCCCCACCCTGCACCGCCTGGGCATTCAGGCCTTTGAGCCGAAGCTGGTGGATGGTCGTGCCATCCAGCTGCACCCGCTGGTCTGTCCCGCCTTCAACGCCGACTTCGACGGTGACCAGATGGCCGTGCACGTGCCCCTGGCGATCGAGGCCCAGACAGAAGCTCGTCTGTTGATGCTGGCCAGCAACAACATCCTCTCGCCGGCTACCGGCGAACCGATCATCACCCCCTCCCAGGACATGGTGCTGGGGGCCTATTACCTCACCGCCGAACAGCCGGGATCGAGTCGGCCCACCTTTGGCGATCGGGATCTCACCTTCGCCAACCTCGACGACGTGATGGCCGCCTTCGAGGGTAAACACCTCCGCCTGCACGATTGGATATGGGTGCGCTTCAACGGCGAGGTGGATTGCGGCGAAGAAGACAAGCAACCCCAGAAAGAAGAGACCCTCAGCGATGGCACCCGCATTGAACAGTGGCTGTACCGCCGCGACCGCTTTGATGAAGATGGGGCCCTGATTAGTCGCTATCTACTTACCACCGTGGGCCGGGTAGTGATCAACCGCACCATCATCGACGCCGTGGCCGCCGCTTAATTCAATGGCCTCTATCCAGTGCCGCCAACTCAGTGATGCCAACTCAGTGCCGCCTATTCAGGGCAGTCAACTAAGGGTCTCCACCTGAAATAACGGCCTGATAAAATAACGGCCTGATAACTGAGATACCGGCTGGCCGCACGTTTCGCACCAAGAGCCGGCAGATCGCCTGAAACCCTCTTCGCCACCTAATTCGCCCGCCGCCATGACCGCCACCCCCGCCAAGAAAACCAGCAAAAAGTCCAAGGCCGCCAAGGCTGCCGCCAGCGCCGCCGCCCCTGCGCCGATCACCCCGGTGAACGTGGCTCTGAGCAAGCAGGCGCCGCCATTTCGCAATCGGGTGGTGGACAAAAAAGCGCTTAGAAACCTGGTGGCCTGGGCCTATAAGCACCACGGCACCGCCGCCACGGCCGCCATGGCCGACGACCTCAAGGATCTAGGTTTCCGCTACGCCACCCAGGCCGCCGTATCGATTTCGGTAGACGACCTGCGCATTCCCGGCGACAAGGCGGCCCTGCTGGCGGAGGCGGAGCAGCAAATCACCGAAACCGAAGAGCGCTACCGGCTGGGGGAAATCACCGAGGTGGAGCGTCACACCAAGGTGATCGACACCTGGACCGAAACCAACGAGCGCCTGGTGGCGGCGGTGCGGCGCAACTTCAATGAGAACGATCCACTCAATTCCGTGTGGATGATGGCCAACTCCGGCGCCAGGGGCAACATGTCTCAGGTGCGTCAGCTGGTGGGCATGCGCGGCCTGATGGCCAACCCCCAAGGCGAGATCATCGACCTGCCAATTCGTACCAACTTCCGCGAAGGATTAACGGTTACTGAATACGTAATCTCCTCCTATGGTGCCCGTAAGGGCCTGGTGGATACGGCCCTGCGCACCGCTGACTCGGGCTATCTCACCCGCCGACTGGTGGATGTGGCTCAAGATGTGATCGTGCGAGAAGACGACTGCGGCACCACCCGCGGTATTCCGATCGATGCTGATGAGCGGGGTGGTTTTGCCAGCAAGCTGATGGGTCGCCTGGCGGCGGAGCCGGTGATCGGCAGCGACGGCGAACTGATCGTCGATCGCAATGGCGAAATCGACCCGATCATGTCGAGGCGGATTGAGGCGGCGGGTGTCAAGACCGTGGTGGTGCGCTCACCGCTCACCTGTGAGGCAAACCGGTCGGTGTGCCGCCGCTGCTACGGCTGGGCCCTGGCCCACAACCAGCTGGTGGACCTGGGCGAGGCGGTGGGCATCGTGGCCGCCCAGTCGATCGGCGAGCCCGGCACCCAGCTGACCATGCGCACCTTCCACACCGGCGGTGTGTCTACGGCCGAAACCGGCGTGGTGCGTTCGGTGGTCACGGGCGTGATCGAATTCGGCGACAAGGCCCGGGTGCGTCCCTACCGCACCCCCCACGGGGTGGAGGCCCAGATCGCCGAGACCGATTTCGATATCACGGTGAAGCCGAGCGGCAAGGGCAAGCCCCAATCGCTGGCAATCACCACCGGCTCGATCATGTTTGTCTACAACGGCCAACATGCCGAGTCTGACACCATCTTGGCCCAGATTTCCGCTGGCGCCACGGTGAAAAAGAGCGTGGAAAAAGCCACCAAGGATGTGATCTGCGACCTGGCTGGTCAGGTTCGCTACGAGGATGCGATTCAGCCCCGGGAGGTGGTTGACCGCCAGGGCAACATCACCCTCAAGGCCCAGCGCCTCGGCCGCATGTGGGTATTCAGTGGCGACGTTTATAACCTGCCGCCCAATGCCCAGCCCGTGTTGACTGGCAATAGCGCCGTCAAGACCGGCGATGTGCTGGTGGAAAGCCGGCTGGTGAGTGAGTACGGCGGTGCCGTGAGGTTGCGGGAATCGGCGGGTGACTCCCGCGAGGTGCAGATAGTTACCGCCAGCCTCACCTTGAAAGACTGCAAGTTGGTGGGAGAATCCAGCCATTCCGGCGAAACTTGGCACCTCGATGGCAAGGACAATCTGCGCTATCTGCTCAAGACCCGCCCCGGCACCAAGATTGCCAGCGGCGAGGTGATCGCCGAACTGGCCGATGATCGCTTCCGCACCCAAACCGGCGGCATCGTTAAATTCGCGCCAGGCCTGGCGATCAAAAAGGCTCGCAGTGCCAAGAACGGCTATGAGGTGAGCAAGGGTGGCACGCTGCTCTGGATTCCCCAGGAAACCCACGAGATCAACAAGGACATCTCCCTGTTGATGATTGAGGATGGACAGTGGATTGAGGCCGGCACCGAGGTGGTGAAGGACATCTTCAGCCAGACCGCCGGCATCGTGACGGTGACGCAAAAGAACGATATTTTGCGCGAAATCATCGTTCGCTCCGGTAGCCTGCACCTGGTGGCCGACAGCAAAATTCTCTCCAATTTTTCAGAGGGGCGTCTGTGCAATCCCGGGGAGGAAATTGCCAAGGATCTAACACCAGAAGCGATGGTGTACGTGGAGACAGTTGACACACCGGAAGGCGGCGCCCTGCTGCTGCGGCCCGTTGAGGAATACAGCATTCCCGATGAGGCTCACCTGCCAGAACTGAGCACGGTGAAGCAGAGTGGTGGTCCATTGCTGGGCCTGAAGGCTACCCAGCGGCTCGCTTTTAAAGACGGCGAGGTGATCAAGAGCGTGGAGGGTGTTGAGTTGCTGCGCACCCAGCTGATCTTGGAAACCTTTGACACCACACCACAAATGACTGTGGATGTGGAGGCGGTACCCGATAAGCGCGCCAAGACGATTGAGCGACTGCAGCTCACCATCTTGGAAACGCTGCTGGTGCGCCGCGACACCATTTCTGATGCCAGCCACGGCTCCACCCACACCGAGCTGCAGGTGGAGGACCAATCCACCGTGAAGAGCGGCGACGTGGTGGCCACAACCCAGATTCTCTGCAAGGAGGATGGCGTGGTGCAACTGCCCGACCAGCAGGAGGGCGAGCCGATTCGCCGTTTGATTGTGGAGCGCGCCGATGACATCAGCCGCCTGGATTTGGGTGACAGCCCGGCCCTGGTGACGGTGGGCCAGCGGATTGTCGATGGCGACATCCTCGCCGAGGGCATCGCGGCCCCCTGCTGCGGCCAGGTGGAGGCGATTGATGGCTCAATCGTTACCATCCGCCTCGGCCGGCCCTACATGGTGTCGCCGGATTCGGTGTTGCACGTGCGCGACGGCGAACTGGTGCAGCGCGGTGATGGCCTGGCCCTGCTGGTGTTCGAGCGGCAAAAAACCGGTGACATCGTGCAGGGTCTACCGCGTATTGAGGAACTGCTGGAGGCCCGGCGGCCGCGGGATTCCTCGGTGCTATGCCGCAAATCGGGCACCGTGCAGATCAAGCAGGGAGAGGATGACGATTCGATCACCGTTACCGTGATTGAACAGGATGATGCGATCAGCGAATACCCGATTCTGCTGGGCCGCACCGTGATGGTGAGCGATGGCCAGCAGGTACATGCGGGCGATCAGCTCACCGACGGTCCGATCAATCCCCACGAGCTGCTGGAGAGCTACTTCGAGGATCTGCGCACCCGTAAACCCACCATGGAGGCGGCCCAACAGTCGATCTCCAAGCTGCAATTCCGCATGGTGCAGGAAGTGCAGAACGTCTACAAATCCCAAGGGGTTTCGATTGACGACAAGCACATCGAAGTGATCGTGCGACAGATGACCAGCAAGGTGCGTATTGAAGACGCCGGCGATACCACTCTGTTGCCCGGCGAGCTAATCGAACTGCGCCAGGTGGAGCAGGTGAATGGCGCCATGGCGATCACCGGCGGTGCCCCCGCCGAGTTCACGCCGGTGCTGCTGGGCATCACCAAGGCCTCGTTGAACACCGACAGCTTCATCTCCGCCGCCTCCTTCCAGGAGACCACCCGGGTGCTCACGGAAGCGGCGATCGAGGGCAAGAGCGACTGGCTGCGCGGTCTCAAGGAGAACGTGATCATCGGTCGCCTGATCCCGGCCGGCACGGGCTTCAGTGGCTTTGAGGAGGAGCTGCGGGCCGAGGCTGGCCCCCATCCAGACATCCTGGAGGAGGAGAGCATGGGCTACCGGCGCGTGCAAAACCTGCGGCCCGACTACACGGTGGAGTTACCGGCGCCGCCGGTGTCCGCCGCCGCCCTGCTGGACGACCCCTCCGATGCCGACCTGGAGGCCACCCGCAGCCGCCACGGCATCGACACCAGTTCACCCGCTGCCTTCACCAGGCCGATCCTCGACGAGGGCCTTGAGGAGGAACTGATCGCCGATCCCGCCGCCCTGGAGGGTCTCCAGGAGGAGGGCCTGCTCACCGATGACTGAGCCGCTCCGCCATGGTGATCGGCTAACCGAGTTTTGCCTGGGCCACCCGGCCCTAGGCGATCCGCTGCTGCGCCAACCTGCCCTGGGCCAACCGGTGCTTCCCCACTACCGCCAACGATGACCAACGCCAAGCTCACCGCCCTGGGCACCCCCATCCCCCAGCGGCGCTTACCCCGCTTCGGGTTCCACAGCCACACCGAAAAGCTGAATGGCCGGGCGGCCATGCTCGGCTTCATAGCCCTGCTGGTGGCGGAGCAGCTGCTGGGCCACGGCCTGCTGGTGTGGCCCTGACACCGACCACCACTGCTCAGCAGCCCCCCAGGAGCCAGCCCCCCACGGGTAAGCACCAGGGGGGCGAATCCTCTGGCAAGCCGCTGCTGGGTATGAATCTGGCGGAGCTGGAGCAGTGGGCGGTGGGCCAGGGCCAGGCCGCCTTTCGCGGCCGGCAGCTGCACGATTGGCTCTATGCCAAGGGGGCCCGCAGCCTCGATGAGATCTCGGTGTTGCCCAAGGGCTTTCGCCAGCAGCTGCTGGCCCAGTCGCCGGCTGGGGCGGGCGACTGGATTGGTCGTTCTCGGGAGCTGCACCGCAGCGTCGCCCGAGATGCCACCACCAAATTGCTGCTCAGCACCCACGACGGGCTCAGCATCGAAACCGTGGGCATCCCGGCCGAGGGGCGTCTCACCGTCTGCGTCAGCAGCCAGGTGGGTTGTCCGATGGCCTGTAGCTTCTGCGCCACCGGCAAGGGGGGTCTGCAGCGCTCGCTGGCGGTGCACGAAATTGTCGACCAGGTGCTCAGTGTGCGCGAGGTGATGGGCGAGCGCCCCAGCCATGTGGTGTTCATGGGCATGGGCGAACCGCTACTAAATATCGAGGCGGTGCTGGCGGCAATTGATTGCCTCTGCGGCGATTTGGGTATGGCCCAACGCCAGATCACCCTCAGCACCGTAGGCGTGGCCCACACCCTGCCCAAGTTGGCGGAGCGGGCCTTGCAAAGGCTGGGGCGGGCCCAATTCACCCTGGCGGTGAGTTTGCATGCCCCAAACCAACAGCTGCGCCAGGAACTGATCCCCACCGCCCATGCCTATCCCCTGCAGGCTTTATTGGAAGACTGCCGCCGCTACGTGGCGATCACCGGCAGAAGATTGAGCTTTGAATACATCCTGCTGGGGGGGCTCAACGACCAGCCGCGCCACGCAGAAGAGCTGGCCCAGCTGTTGCGCGGCTTCCAGAGCCATGTAAACCTGATCCCCTACAACCCGATCGCCGAGGAGAGCTTCCAGCGACCCACCCCCAGGGCGGTGGAGGATTTTCGCCAGCTGCTGCAGCGGCGCCACATCGCCGTAAGCGTGCGCGCCAGCCGCGGCCTCGATGCCGACGCCGCCTGCGGCCAACTGCGCCGCCGCCATGCCACGGGGCTGGCGGCTGGCTAGGGAGTTGGTGGGGGTTAGTCCATAACAACTCTCAAACTAGCCAGGCAATCTTGGCCTTGGGGAATTGGGGCTATCTTTATTAATGGTATAAATCGCTACAGGATCCAGCGAGGCGAGCTTTTTAGTCAGCTCGGGGAATTTCCCCCTCATTTGGCCCAAAAATCAGTCGTTGGGCTAACTCCCTAGCTTATAGGGGAGTGCGTTTGGGCTGCTTGTGTATCGTGGTGAACCAGGTCTTGTCAAAAATTGTCAGGTGAGGTTATGATCCAGTCAGTCCTTCCTTAGACACCTAGGTATGAACGCCTGCGTTTGAGCAGCCACTATTAGCGTTGGCTGGTTCATATTGATATTGATGGTGGCTATTAAGCTAGCGTCAGTAATTTTTGTCTTTACCTAACAATGGAGGACCATTTGCCTGAAATTTTAGCATCCGTAAAGGATTTATTTTTTGCCATTTCCGGTGTAAGCGGCATATCAGCGCTTCTTGCTGTTGTTCAGCCAAAATTTGCCAATTTAATTATTGGACGACATTTTGAAAGATATAAATCATCTCTGCAGAGAGAAACAGAGAGGTTGAAATTGATCTTATCCATGGAAAGTGAAGAGCACAAACACTTACTTCAGAAGGAGCGAGATAAAGTCCTTGAACAATTTAAATTTCAACTTATGCAAGCCGCTCAGGCTAGAGTCCAAGAGCACAAGGATCTGGTGTGCAATATAGCCATTGTTGATGAAATCCTACTTTCGCTGTCCAAATGTAGCGATCCTTACTGCATCTATCAGGTAGCTAATCAGTTTCTTAATCAATTCAGTTTGACACCAATTTTTGTATCGTGTGTTTCGCAAATCGAAGAGGCCATTGAGGCTAAAACTATATATGATGACCCTAATTTTAAAGACAAAGTGGTACACATGTTCAGGGAAAAGAGACAAGAAATGTATAATAAACTAAGCACTTTACCTAGCAATGATTAATTATCATTAATATGAATATTAACATATCCAATCTCAACGAAATACTTAATTCATGGAGCTGGAAAGATCAAAAAATAAGTAATGTCATATTTCCATATGAATATGAAAGTATTGCTAGTCGCATGCGTGCTGATGAGTATGAAAATCCTCAAGAATTTTTTGCTAGAGAAGATCAAGATTTCTTCCATGCAATAGAAAGATATAAAAATACTTCGGATTCTGCTGCATATAGTAATTATAAACCCTTGGAGGACAGCCCATACTTCGTCGCTACTCCTAGCTGCAGCAGGCTGGATCTTTATCTTTTGCCAAGAGAAAGTGGGAAATGGTTGTAAAGCCATGTCATCTATATTGGTCCTAAGGGTAGCGGAAAGACATCAGTGCTAAATCATTGGCTAAGTAAAAATCAAAAAAAACTTGAAGAAAAAGATGTGCTTTATCTAAGATGTGATGCCCAAAGGTTGTATAATGCATTTGAAAAAGTTTTAACAGTAAAATCCGTGAGAGGGCACAAAGATATGGCGGATTCTGTTGAAAGAATTATAGAGCATCCTACAATCGAAGATTATATGGACTTTCAGTTGCTGGCTGTTTTGGCAAGGCAAAAAAATTCCGGTGGCTTGCCCGAAAGAATTATGAAAGAGTTTAAAAGGAGCCAAGATACATTTACATATAAGGAAGCACGTGCAGTAGAGACTAGAGAGCGAGTATTAAAGCCAATATATTGGTACATAGATACCCACGTCTCTGAGACACTTGAGATTGAATCAGAATACATTTACAAGAATTTGTTTAATGACAAAGCCTCTAAGCGAAGAGAGTTTACAAGATGGAAAGAATGTGCGCTGTATGCGAAGAACAGCCTTAGAGATTATGGCATTAAACTTTTACTAATTCTTGATGGTGTAGATGGACTACATCTGAATACAGATGCGGGTGTTAATATATACAATCTGCTGGTTCCAGAGCTAATTAACTTTACGCTAAGGAAGGGCGAATTTAACGAACTAAGACTTACCGTAATGAGAGAGAGAACTTGGATAGATATTCAAAGTAAAGATGGCAGCATATTGGGATGGGATAAATCAGTAAATCCTAAAAAAATTACACACATATCTCCGGACATAAATGAGTTAATGAAGAAAAGAATCGAGTGGCTGCGTGTGGTTTTGACAGATATTAGCAGTAGAGACACAAGTAATTCTATTATAAACACAATATCTGCAGCGATGACGTGCCTTCCAGGTGCTGATATTTTGCATGAAAACTTCAGAAACGTAATTGTAAATTCGGCAACCCTGGCTGAACAGATAAGATTTAGATGGCATCAGCTAGGCAAAAAACCAGATCTTGACCTTAAAAAACAGGCTTCCCAGCTGATGAAAAGAAATCTTTTCTTGAATGGTGAATTTTATTTGCAGACACAAAAAACATTTGTGGAAAAAAATAGAGAGAAAGGATATCCCTACATAAATCCATTCTGGATTGATCAAAATATATATCCCCAGCTTAAAACAAGCCCCTCCAATTTATTTTTGCGAATACGCATGCTAGAATTGCTTTTTAACACAAGACTTAAACAAAGTCATTTAGATAAACTTCTTACTGAAGGCTTCGGCTATGATGTAGAAAATGTTGGCCAGGTTGTCAAAGACGCCAGAGCTTTTGGATGGATTGATTCTAAACTAGATGATACAGAGCGAAAGGATGTAACTCTTGAGCTTAGCAAGACCGGCAAGTATCTTCTTGAAGTTTTATTAAATGATTTTGATGTTTTGTACATGCTGGCTCTTGATTCACCCACGCCGAAATATTTTATTGAGAATGGATTTTTCCCTGTGCATACAAATTATATAGAAAGAAGTGGTTATATAGGATTTGCAGCTATAACTATAGTCTCTTTTTTGCATTGGCTATCTATAAATTTTAGGCATGATAAGTACTTGATAAATTATGATAAAATTGATGGAATATATGAGCAGATTTTTTTAGAGCAAAATCATATTGAGCGTATTGCCAAAGATCTTGGTGAAAAGCTTAGCTGTGCTCACGAAGATGATTTGAGAATTTTTAGATCTGCCTATGGTATTTTATGCGAGCCTTAGCTCGCAAGATCCAAAGATTTAAAGTATATTGTGAATTAATTTATCTGTCATTCGGTGAGCCACCAGCGAATCGGTGATGTGCTGGCGAAACAGGGTGATAGCGCCGGATTGCTGGCGGCCTACGAGGAGGGGCTAAAGATCGTCGTAGGCCTGGCGAAGCGTGATCCGGCGAACTTGCAGCGGCAGCGCGATCTGTCGGTGAGCAACAACAAGATCGGTGATGTGCTACTAGCGCAGGGTGATAGCGCCGGAGCGCTGGCTGCCTACGAGGCGGGGCTAACGATCAGAGAAGGCCTGGCGAAGCGTGATCCGGCGAACACAGAGTGGCAGGTGGATGTGGCGGCATCTTGCGCCAAGCTAGGATCACTTAATTCTTTGCTGCCAATTTCCACCAGGAAAGAGTATCTCTGTCGTGGGCGTGAGATTCTTCTTGCGCTTAAGCGATCTGAACGATTGCACGCCAGCCAGGATTTCATCGGTTGGTTTGATCAGGCAATTCAGAAACTTTGAGGAAGCCTGTGAAGCGGCTCAAGGTTGCTGGCTGGGCCCTACCTGCAGGCGGTCAGCTAGATGCCTGCCTAGCGCTGAGCAACACCGGCATCAACCACGCACGCAGCTGCGCCACCACTTCTGGGAGCGGCAGAGCATCGAGCTCGTTGCGCTTCAGAAAGGCCCGCCACTGGGTTTGTTTATTCGCATCGTCGGCAAACTCAATACTCAAACCCAGCGGCACCCTCTGCGGCAGGGGTGTCGATCGCACGGCAAAGGTCCGCCCCACGGCCTCTACCAATACCAGCTGGTCCAGTTGCTCGCGATCCAGCAGCACCTGCAGATCGAAATAGTCCTTCAGACGGCTGTTCACCATGCCGAGGCTGACGATCGCCTGGAGCTTCTCGGCAACCACCGTGTACACGGGATAGGCACCCAGACAAGGAGGGTTCAATTCCTCCAAAAGCACCGGGTAATCGATCTGTTCAGCGGCAGGCGTCACCAGATCGCCGAAGCCGATGTCGACCTGCAGCGGGATGCGTGCCTGTTCCAGGGAGGCCATCAGCAGCACCCTGGCGCCGCCGTAATTGGCCTCCTTGCGTATCTCCTTGGCCTGCACTGCCGGCTCGAATCGCAGGCCGTCATCCACCGGCTGCTGCACGATCTCGTTGAACACTCTCTCAAGGACATGGAGCTCCCCCGGGCCGAACCCCAGCAGATCCATGTCCCGCGTGGGACGGTGAGGCATGTCGCCAGAGGACCAAAAGCGGATGTCGCTTGACAGGGCGAACAACATCGCGCCCTTGAGCAGGAACTGCTCGCGGTACTCAGAGATCCCGATCCGATACAGCAACCGCTCCCTGCCGAAGCGGTTCAGCACCGCATCGAACGGCAGCTGCTCCTGCCGGGCCCGGTTGAGCAGACGCTGCCGAATCGAAGCGGCCCGGTTCTGGCTCACAGCAGGGCCTCCAGGTACGGCGCCATCACCCGCTGCATGCGCTGGGCCTTCGCCTGACGCCATAGCTCATCAACATTCATCCGCCGCTGGCTAATGGCATCCCGCAGGGCTTCCAGCACCACCTCCATCCCCAGACGGCTGCGATGACGGAAGCAGTCGACCAGGGTTTTCTCCACCCCGTAAACCCGCAGACGGATGGGCCCCGAGCTGATCGTGTCCCGCTGCAGCCGCTGCAGTGCAGGCTCGGCATGGATCACCTCCAGCGGCGGGAACTGCAGCTTGGGCGTGTGGACACTGCGGGGCAGGCAGATCCAGACCCGGCGCGGCTGCTGGGTGCCCAGGTTGTGCAGCCGCAGGGCCGTGAGCAGGCAAAAAACCGCCTGGGGCACCCGCTTGGCCACGATCTCCAGATCGACGTGCTCCCGCACCGCCGCCTCAGGCAGGCCGTAGAGCCCCCGCTCCAGACGCTCCAGCAGGCCGCTCTCGCACAGGCGCGCCAGGGTCGAACGATCGACGCCAGCCGCCGCAGCCTCCTTGACGCGCAGGAGGCCGCGGCTACGGGCCAGCTTCAGGGCCGTTTCTTTCCTGTCCAGCTGCGGGGTCATGGGGGCATCATGCGACAAAACCTGCGCATTGGAGCTCAACCATGCCTGTTTCGTCGCAGGAGCAGGCCTGTTCCGCCCACGGCAACACCAGGAACCCACTCTCAGTGGGGATGCCTTGATCAGGTGAACAGCTTGCCGCTGCTCACCTGATCAAGGCGGACACAGCAGGCTTCAGCGAGGGGAGGCCTCTAATGGTTTCGCGGAGCGGAGAGCTGCTGGGCGATGCCCAGTCGATCGACGCCACAATTCACACCATCGATAGCGGTTGTCAATCTGAACAAGCGCACCCTCAAGTTGGCAGAATCTGGTTGATGGTGAATCAATATCTCCCGTGATCAGAGATTTTCCACCCCCATCTCAGGCAGGGCCGCTTCCTCCACCCACACCGAGACGGAGCCGCCTGGGCAGCGCCATTCGGCCCAGCCATCACCGTTGGTGGTGATCGTTTCGCGGATGTGGCCGGTGAGATCGCGGAAGGCGGTGTTGCGCTTGCCCACCTCCATCCACTTGTTGCCGGCTGGGCCATCGCTCATCAGTACCGCCATCGCTCGAGGGTGCCCCGGGGTTCCCAGCCGCGTCCAGCCGATCGTGTTGAAGTGATCGATGTAGTCGTACTGGGGGCCGTAGCTGCAGTGGGTGCGGGCCAGCAGGAAACGATCGATCAGGAAGCGATGGCTGGTGAGCCAGATTTCATATTCCGGGCCGTCGTTGTCTTTTTTACCCTTGTAGTGGGCGCCGTAGTAATCGGCATAGAAGACGCAGGGGTAGCCCTGGTCGCGCAGCAGGATGAAGGCATAGGCCAGTGGCTTGAACCACGACTCCACAACCGATTCCAGGGATTGCAGCGGTTGGGTGTCGTGGTTTTCCACCAGCGTCACCGCCAGCGACGGCATCGTTTGCATCAGGCTGCCATCCAGTAGGCGGCGCATGTCGTAATGGCCACCGCTGCGGCTGGCCTCATGAAAGTTGCGGTGCAGCGGCGCATCGAACAGATGCATGCGCCCGCCGGAATTGGCGGCATACCAAGAGAGGGCCGGCAGGTCGTAGGTCCAGTATTCACCTACCACGAAGTGAGCATGCTGGGCATGTTGATCGAGATCGTCGATCCAGTCGAGGAAGAAATCGCTGCTAATATGCTTGATCGCATCCAGCCGGTAGCCATCCACCTTGAGGGTGTCGTGCATCCAGCGGCCCCAGTATTTGAGCTCGCCGCGCACTTCGGGGTGGTTGATGTTTAGGTCACAGCCCATCAAGTAGTCGTAATTGCCCTTCTCCAGATCGACATTGATCTCGAAGCTGGCCCCCTGTGTCTTCCAAATGGCGTTGTAGCCCGGCCGCAGTTGGTTGTGGTCCACGGCGTCAAAGTGGTACCAATGCCATTGCATGCTCGAGTGCTGGCCCGCCCGCTTGTCGAAGCGGTAGTGCGTCCAGGCTTGGATCGGCTGCTCCCCCTCCAGGGCGCTGGTGCGGTTGGCCGGGTCGTAGGGGGTGGCAGCATAGTTCTCGGCGGCGTCGGCCCACATCTTGTGGTTGAACACCGTATCGGCATAAATCTGCATGCCGGCGGCATGGCAGGTCACGATCGCGGCCTCCAACTCCGCCCGGGTGCCGTACTTCGTGGCCACCGTGCCCTTCTGGTCGAACTCCCCCAAATCGAACAGGTCATAGATGCCGTAGCCAACGTCCCATTGACTTCCTCCCTTGGTGGCAGGCGGCAGCCACAACCCTGTGATGCCAGCCTTCGCCAGCTCCGGTGCCGCTTGCTTCAGCCGCCGCCAGTGTTGGCCGTCGGCTTCGCCATACCAGTGAAACCACTGCATCATTGTGCCGTTAAATTCCGTCGGCACCGGCACGGCCTTGGCGCCGATTTCTTGCTCATGGGTGGTCAGCCACTCCTGCACCAGCTGGACGGCCGCTTCGCCGGTATTGACCGCTGGATCTCGCTCGGCATCAAGCACCTGCTGCTTCAGCTTGTCGTGTAGTACTGCCATGGCCAAAACTTGTTTGATTTTTACCTTAGCTAACACCGATCGCTTCGCCAACCCTCAGGGCGACTTATGTGTGCCTGTCAGGTCAATCCGGTGCGGGTTTCTCAGCAGTGTTGATTCATCGTTTGGTGTTCTGGGATGCCGCCATGGTGAGCGGTAATCGCCAATGCTGGTCTAGTGAAGCTTTTAGCGTCTGCTTCAGGCCCGCTGGCGGCAGTGCTGGCGGCTCTCTCGCCTTGGGGTTTCAACCTCGGCTTCTCGCCTTTGGCGGCCCAGCCCTTGGCGGCCCAGCCCATGGCGGCCCAGGAGCTGGTGGCGTTGCCCTGTCCCAGCGGCGCTGGTTGGCAGCTGGTGCGGCAGCTCGAATTGCCGCGGTTCAATCGAGGCGGCAGGGCGCTGGGGGGATTTTCGGCGGCCATCTACAAGCCCAAGCCAGATCAGCTCTGGCTGCTTAGCGATCTGCCCCAAGGCAGCTTGAGCATCTGGGATATGGTTTCGGCGGGCCTGGCCAAGGGGAAAGAGTTGACCCGGCCCCTAGCGCCGCCGCGGGAACTGCCCCTGCGAGGGGGAGCCGACGCCGCCCTGCCCGCGGCGATCGACGCCGAGGCGATGGTGTTGCTGGGGGAACAGCTCTGGTTGCCAGCGAGAGCAGGCGAATTTAGACCTGATTCCAAACTATTGCCCGCAGCGAAGGGCATCAGTTTGGGCGGCTTCAATCGGCTTTCCAGTTGAAGGAGTTGCCACGTTACTAAATATGACACCTGGACACAGGATTCCTTGCTCCAAGAAATTTCCCTGGCACAGATGTTGCCGCCATGGAATGAAATCCTCCAATACTGGGGAAAGAATGGCTCCATCAGCCGCTCTGGCAGCCCCCGCAACGGAGCGAGCACCGAAGCCAGGGCGAGGCGTGGAGGCGTGAACTCATAAATGTGTGTAAAACACAACATTTGCGCATGCTGCGCAAATGCCCCAAAAGTGGTATTGTCCGCATTAAGGGTACTGTCCTCCTCAGTAGATCTCATGAACACCTTAATTGCATTTACCGGTAATTCTGTGCTATTGGGTGCATCCGTAGACCGAGCACCGGCCAGCACTCTGCTGGCGGTCGACGCTCAGCTGCCAGATCTCGAGCTGCTGCTCGAAGGGCTCAGTAGTGAGGTGGTGGTGCTGCCGCTGAGCAGGGAGGTGGATGCGATTGAGGCCATTGATGCGGCCCTGGCCAGCAGCGGCGCCAGCCGCTTGGTGGTGCTCTGCCACGGGCGCCCCGGCGCTCTGTTGATCGGGTCGCGACCAATCACCGAAGCCCTGATCGAGGAGCGGGCCCAAACCCTCTCGGCCTGGAAGCTGACCTCCGTTCAGCTCTATGCCTGCCATTTGGCGGCGGATCTGGCGATGGTGCAGCGGCTGCAGGAGCTGCTGGCCTGCCCGGTGGCGGCGAGCGCCAATGCTGTGGGCCACCCCAGCCAGAAGGCGAGTTGGGATCTGGAATGGCTGGCCACCGGAGCCACCACCCACCAGGCCCCGGCTGTGGTGGGCAATAGCATCGTGCCCTTCCAGCCCCGGGCACTGGCGGCCTGGCGCCATCAGCTGGCCACGCTCAATGTCGGCGTCGGTCAGACCTACACCACGATCCAAGCCGCCATCAATGCCGCCAGCGCTGGCGACACGATCATCATTGGCGACGGCACTTTCAACGAAAACGTCCAGATCGGGACGTCCGGCATTACGATCACGTCACTGACTGGTTCAGGGGCGACGACGGTCCAGGGAAGCGACAGCTCGTCGTTGCTGGGGACCTTCCAAATCCTGTCAGGTACGAACGATGTCACGATCGATGGCCTGCACGTCGTGGGCGTCAACGGAAACGGCGCGATCGAAAAGGCGGCCGTCTATCTGAAGGGCAACGTTGCGGGCTTCTCACTGCTCAACAGTAAAATCGAAGCCAATGGCGACGCTGGCTTGATGAGCGAATTCGCCGGCGCAATCACCAACGCGTTGATCGACGGCAACACGTTCACCGGTAAGACCTTTGTGGGCTCGCAGCCTCAAAGCTCGACGACCAACACGTTCTCCGGTCAGTTCGACGTTAGCAACAACTTCCCCCGTCAGCTCATTCTGCTTGGCAATGGCGGCGGCGCTTCAGCTTCCGCTTCGAACAACGTCACCTTCACCAATAACACGGTGTCCGGCACGACGGGCGGGATCAGCTCGGTGACCTCGCAGCCGTTCGGCAACACGCTGGTCACGATCGACGTGTCAAACTCGACGATCACCAACAACGTGTTCAGCGGCGTCGCCGCGACTGGCAGCGCTCTGCGCGCTCGCCGGGATGGCACGGACGTCGAAAACAACACCTTCGATCTGTCCGGCGGCGGCAGCTTTACCCAGGTGTTCATTCAGAACAACACCACCGGCACGTTCGCTGGAAATGAGTTGATCGGCTCCGCCAACACCGACTTCTTCAATGCAACGCCCGGGGCTGACGAGCTCAATGGCGCTGACGGTTCGGACACGCTGAACGGTCTCGCCGGCAACGACACCCTCTCGGGTGGTGACGGCAGCGATCTGCTGGTTGGTGGCTCCGACAACGATACCGCCATCTACGCCGCCACGCTGGCGGGAAGCGCCTTCACGACGGTTGCGGACATTGATGCTGCGACTGCGGGCAACCAGCCTGGCTGGCAGGTGGTCGCAGGCGGTGCGGAAGGCACCGATATCCTCAGCGGCATTGAGATTGTTGATGGAGCCGAGAGC
>JBIKVR010000150.1:0-4987 GCA_044356735.1 Prochlorococcaceae cyanobacterium | reverse complement strand
CAATTATTAGCCATTACAACCTATATCGAACTGTGCTGATTCAGGGAATGGAAAATATTGGCAAGAGTAGTGGGCAGGCGATCGAGGCTTTGCAGGCTGCTTTCAACAAGATTAGCTTCGCTAACATCGGTTTTGCCTGGTCTGCTTTGAGCCGATCTGAAGTGGCCGCAGGTTCCCTGGCTGCCCTGGTATTTGCCCTGGGCATAATTGTAGTTTATTTGGTGCTTTCAGCCCAGTATGGCAGCTATATTGATCCAATGATCATTCTGATGACTGTGCCCTTGGCCATACTCGGAGCGCTGCTGTTTCTGGTGATTATGCATCAAGTCAACAACGTCTATGCGCAGGTTGGCCTGGTAACACTGATCGGCCTAGCCGCTAAGAATGGCATATTAATTGTTGATTTGGCTAATCAGCGTATGCAGGCGGGCTTATCGGCTCCAGAGGCTGTCAAGGGCGCGGCTGAATCCCGGTTGCGCCCCATCTTGATGACGGCCTCAGCGGCCTTGTCTGGTTTCTTCCCGCTAGTGGTGGCCCATGGTGCCGGCGCCATGAGCCAGCGTTCGGTTGGTTCAGTGATCTTTGGTGGTCTATTGGTGGCTACTGTGACTAGCCTGTTTGTGGTGCCTGCATTCTATGTGCTGATGAAGAATCTGGAGTCAGACTGGTTTCCTGCCAGCAAGCAAACGGAGCCTGTACTGCCTGAACCTGTCCAGCCTTGAGTGATGCCACTTCCCAAGCCCCCTGGCTATCGCCCCCGTCGTCAGTTACGCCGAGATAATCGGCGCATTGTTTTTTCAGCGCTGCTTTGCGTGCTGATGGCGTTGGTGGTGTTGCTCCTGCTCAACCGAGCCGCCAATGTGCCTGGTCAACTTTTCGCCCCATTTCCGCCGCATGGGGTATTGCTTGTATTGTTCGGAGCTGGATTTTGTGGCGCATGGGGTGAAACCATGCGCCAGATCCGCCTCATACGGCTTGGCGAAAAGGACGGGCCCCACCAGAGCTGAGTGAGGGCGGGCCCGAATAAAAGGACGGGCCCCACAAAAGCTGATGCGGGCCCCGTCCAACTCCAGGAATCAGGTGATCACCGTGGGCTGGCCCATGCCGGTGCGGCTGCGGATCTCAGCCAGCTGATCGATGGCCGTTATCAAGCTGGCCAGGGCGGTCTGGGGATCCTGGTGCAGGTCGCCACTGGCGGGCACATAGCTTTCCAAATACACCCTTAACGTGGCCCCCTGGGTGCCGGTGCCCGAGAGGCGCAGCACCACTCGGCTGCCGTCATCGAGCAGCAGCCGCAGGCCCTGGCCAGTGGTGAGCGAGCCGTCCACCGGATCGGTGTAGGCGAAGTCATCGGCGGTGGCGATTTTGCGACCGGCAAAGGCCTGGCCCACCAGGCTGGGTTGCATTTCCTTGAGACGGTTGTAGAGGCCGTGGGCCGCTTCGCTGGGGATCGCTTCGTAGTCGTGGCGCGAATAGTAATGGCGGCCAAATCGGTTCCAATGCTCGGCCATGATTTCGGCGACAGAGCACTTGCGTACCGCCAGAATCTGCAGCCAGAACAGCACCGCCCAGAGGCCATCTTTCTCGCGAATGTGGTTGCTACCGGTGCCAAAACTCTCCTCACCGCAAAGGGTGATTCGGCCCGCATCTAGCAGGTTTCCGAAAAATTTCCACCCCGTCGGCGTCTCGTAGCAGGGAATCCCCAACTGTTGGGCCACCACGTCTGTGGCGGCACTGGTGGGCATCGAGCGGGCGACGCCGGCCAGGCCATCGGCATAGCCAGGCGCCAAGCGGGCGTTGGCGGTCAGCACCGCCAGGCTGTCGCTGGGGTTCACAAAGCAGCTGCGGCCCACGATCATGTTGCGATCGCCATCGCCGTCGCAGGCGGCCCCAAAACTGTAGTGATCGCCATCGAGCAGCAGGCTGGCTAGCTCATGGGCATAGGTGAGGTTGGGGTCGGGGTGGCCGCCGCCAAAATCCTCCAGGGGGATGCCATTGCGAACGGTGCCGGCCGGCGCCCCCAGCAGCCCTTCCAACAGGCGGCTGGCATAGGGACCAGTGACGGCGTGCATCGCGTCAAAGGCGATCGGGAAATCGCTGCGTAACAGGGCTCCGATTTGATCGAAATCGAACAGGCGCTGCATCAGTGCCACGTAGTCCTCCACTCCGTCGATCACCTGCACCACCAGTTCCCCCAGCCGCTGCTCGCCGCAGACGGAGAGGTTGGGCAGCGGCGCATCCGCTTCGATGCGATATCCATCGAGGCGCTTGGTTTCGGCATAGATGGCGTCGGTGATCGACTCCGGAGCCGGACCGCCGTTGGCGCCGTTCACCTTGACACCGAAGTCGCCGTCTGGACCACCAGGATTGTGGCTGGCTGAGAGAATGATGCCGGCGATGGCGCCATGGCTGCGGATCAGGTGCGAGGCGGCGGGGGTGGAGAGGATGCCGCCGCTGGTGGTGATTATCCGTGCCAGGCCATGGGCCGCGGCCATGCGGCAGATGACGCCAATGGCCTGGCTGTTGCCATAGCGGCCATCTCCTCCTACCACCAGGGTGCCGCCAGCGACGCCCGGGATGGTGCGCAGGGTGGCCTCGATAAAGCTTTCGAGGTAATGGGGGGTGGCAAATTGGCTGGAGCTCTTGCGCAGCCCAGAGGTGCCAGGCTTCTGGTCGCTGAAGGGCTGGGCAAGGCTGATGTGCTGAACGCTCACGGATCGTTGCCGGCGTGCCGCGCCAGATTATCCGTGCCGCCCTGCCGGATCCCCACTTCTTGGCTGCGGCCACTTCCGGGTTATGGCCATTGCCGCGATGGTGCCACATCTGAGCGGCAGCCATTTGCCGGGCTACAGCCAAGTGCCGGGCTACAGCCATTTGCGGGAGGCGGTCCTGGGGCTGCTCCTGCCATCTGACAGCAGATCCGCTGGTGGATCACCGCTGGCAGAAACCTGGAGATTGCCTAGATTTTGGGTATGCTGAAGTTTTATAGTTAGATCAGGAAGTTATCTGGTCAATTCACTTTGTATTTGTGAACACCTCAAAAACTTGGATCTCGCCTTCAAAATTGCTTCTGTAGATCGCTTGTGCTGTTGAACGCCTGAGATCAGAATTTGAGCAGGCTATTGGTTTTGCCGCCCTGGTCTGGCTTGTTGTTCTTAGCCGGGCTGCTGATTCGTTCGCGGCATAGCGGTAGCAGCTCACTGGCGGCCTTGTTGAGCCGTTCGCGACGGGCGTAGCTATTGCTGGCTGCCACCACGGCTTGGTCACGAATCGTCCAAAGGTTGTCCTTGCAGGTGGCTGGCAGCTGGGGGTGATCCAGCAGCGGGTCGGCGGTGCTGCGGGCCAGATTGCAGCTAGCGGCTGTGTTCTCGCGGCCACATTCCAGCACGGTGAGCTGTAGTTTGCGCCATAGATCTGCGCTGGGATAGCTGATCTCTTTGGGGGCGGCCCGCAGCGCGGAGGGGAGAGCCAGGCCCCCAGCGAGCAGGCCCCCAGTGATCAGGTTTCCAGAGACCAGGCCGCAATAGCAGAGGTGGGTGAGGCGGCGGAGGCGGCCCATGGCAGCAGGCGGTGCATGGAGCCCCATCATGGCCGCACCGTCAGGCGATTGATCCCCTTGCGCAGCTGTAGCTGCTGGCTGCGCCAGCGCCTGCCGATCAGCCCCCCCAGCAGGGGCGCTGTGGCCGCCAGCAGGCAGCGCAAGGCTGGTGCTTGGCGCAGCAATTCGCCGCGCCGCAGCTCTTCTGCCTGCAGGATTTGCAGCTGGCTCACCTCTGGCCGCCGCTCAGCTTCGATGGCGGCCAGCCTGGCGTCGATCGCTGCCGGCGGCGGGCTGGCGCCTGGGGCCAGGGGTTGCGCCAACTCGATCAGTTGCCGAGCCGCCACCGCCGCATCCCGCAGGGCCCCATTGATCCCCTGGGCCCGCACCGGGCTCATCGGGTGGGCCGCATCGCCCAGCAGCAGCAGACCTGGTTGCCACCAGCGTTCGGCCATGCCCACCTGCACGCTCAGCCGCACCGGAGCGGTTACGTAATCCGCATTTGCCAGTAGCCAGCTGGCCAGCTGCGGCGGAGCCTGGCTGGCCAGCCTGGCGCTCCATTCTGCGGCACTGCGCACCGGGGTGGGCGCTCGATGATCGATCACCCAGCCCAGCTGAACCCGACCGCTGGCGTTGCAAAACAGGCTGCCGATCCCCTCGTCGCCCACCAGGGTGTAAAAGCGGCCGGCCAGGGGCGGCGCTGTGGGCGTATCCGCGTAGCGAAACCAGAGCACATCGATGGGGCTGTCCTGGCCGATTAACGCCAGGCCTGCCAGGCGCCTTAGTAGGGAGCCTCGGCCATCGCAAGCCACCACCAGATCGGCCTGGAGCTGCTGGCCTGTGGCCAGGGTCACACCCGAGACGCGGGCCGGGCTGCTGTTGTCGTCGTGGCGCAACAGCTGCTTCACCGGCTGGCCGGTGAGCAGAGTCAGGGAGTTTGGCCTGGCTGCGGGGCAGAGCAGTCGCTCCAGCCAGGCTGTTTGGTTGACCAGGGTGCAGGCCGGTTCGTCACTGGCCCCGAGCGGTTCATCCAATTCAAAGAGCAGACGGCCCTGCACGGCTACGGCCCAGCCGGCCAGGGCCCTCTGGGGCACGGCCGCGTCAATGGGCGCCAAGCCCAGGGCCCCAAGGGCCTCCAGGCCCGAGGGCATCAGGGCCTCACCGCGCAACTCCCGATCGAAGTTGCTGGCCGCCTCCACCAGCGTGGTGGCGATGCCAGCCCGAGCCAAGGCCAGGGCCAGGGAGGCCCCCGCTGGCCCGGCTCCCACCACCACTACTCGCATGAAAACTCAGGAAAGGATGGCGTTGAACGAGGGAGGGATCAGAACCAGCGGACCAGCTGCTCAAGCCAGCCAGCTGCTCAGGCAAGCCAGGGTCTCAGGCAAACCAATAGCTCAGGCAAGCCAGGGGCTCAGACAAGCCAGGGGCTCAGACAAGCCAGGGGCTCAG
>JBIKVR010000025.1:0-25619 GCA_044356735.1 Prochlorococcaceae cyanobacterium | reverse complement strand
CAAGCCAGGGGCTCAGACAAATGAGTTGTAGTTCCGCTTCGGGGCACTGCCCGAGGCTTCCTGGCCCATCAGGTTGCTCTTTTTGGTGAGCAGGTAGTCGACCAGTTCCTGCTGCACTTCCAACAGCTCTCGGGTGCAGCCCCGGAAGGCCGCCTTGTGGCGAATCTCCTCGTGGCGGGTGTGCAGATCACGCAGCATCAGCTGGATCGCATCCAGGGTGGGTGCGTGCTGGACGGAGGTGGGCTTGGACTCCATGGCGCGAGCTCTGGGCTTGGGCTGATCGTAGGCTCTCTGCCTCAATTTCCGGATCCGCGGCTGGAGCTGGCCGCACAGGCCGCTTTTTCACTGACTTTTTCGCTACCTTTTTTCACTTCCTCTGTTCACTTCTTTTGCTCACTGTCTTTGTTCGCTGTCTTTTTGTTGACCTTTATTTCGTGCGCTGTATTTTTTGGTTTTTACGGTGTCAGGGACAGGGCTTCTTCCAGCCCGGCTAGCACCACATCGGCCACTAGCTTTACCCGGTAGCGGCAGGCCTGGGTTTCGGTGGAGTTAAAGCTGCCATTTTCCCAATATTTATTGCTGCCGGCGCCGCCACCGCATAGGCCGAAGTAGTCGCAGCTTTGGCGACAGCGGGCCACGCCAGCTGCCATGTCATGCTGGATGCGTTGGAATTTTTCCGTGGCAATAACTGATTCCAGACTATCAGTTTGCACGTTGCCGAGCACGAAATCACCATATTCTTCCGTGTGGACAGCTAGTAACTCAGGGTCAAAGGTGGAGAAGTTGCCCTGGTGATCCACGCTCACGATCACGAAGGGTTTGTTCATGTCGGTTTGCTTGAGTCGAGCATTGGCATAGGCCAGTGAGTAGACGCTCTCGAACTCCCGCAGTACGAACTGTCCGCCCGTGGCCCTGGTCAGCTCCCAGAAGCGTTGCATGAAGGCGCTGAAGCGCCTTTCGCATTCACTTCCCTGCAGGCTGGAGGCGCGATTGATGCCTTCTGTTTCTTCCATGTTGAAGCCCACGTCGTGGATGCCCTGCTCCAGGAAGAACTGGAAGATGCTGTCGGCGTGATCGAGGCCCAGCTCCCCCAGCACGCTGATCACATGGAAGGGCAGTCCGTAGCGGCGCAGCCAGCCAATGCCCCGCATCGTGGCGGCATGGCTGCCCAGGCCGGTGCGGGTGCGGCGGTGGGCATCATGGAGAAACGCGGGTCCGTCCAGGCTCACCCCCACGCTGATCTGGTGGCGCTGGAAGCACTCACACCATTGCTGATCGATCAGCGTGCCGTTGGTCTGGATCGACTGGTGGATGGCGATATCCCGTTCGGGATGACGCTCCAGCGCCGCCTGGATGCGGCGGCTGGCTTCGTCATAGAAGCTCACTGGCAGGGCTAATGGCTCCCCGGCATGCCAGAGCAGGGTGAAGTCGCCGTCGATGAAGGGGCTGCTGAGCAGCCGATCCAGGATCGGATCGAGTAACTCTGGCTTTAGCCGGGCGCGGTTGTCGCGATCTGGCAGATAGCAGTAGTCGCAGTCCAGGTTGCAATAGGGGGTGGCCTGGACCACCAGCAGGCTGATCGGCCCGTAGCTGGGCTCACCGGTGGCTTGGATCGCTTGGATCTGCCCCATGCTCCGCTCCCCTGCCTGCTCTACCAATTCACAAATCCGCCATTGCGAAAGCCGCCGCCATTGAGGAAGCCGCCATTGCGGAAACCCCCATTGCGGAATCCACCGTTGCCATTGAGGAAGCCGACACCACCGCCGTAGTAGGGATGGGCATTGCCAAAGCTGCCATAGCGGCTATTACCCCAGCCGCCACGGCCACCATTGACGAAGCCGGCGGCCAGGCGCAGGTCTGCCCCAACGGCGGCCTCCATACCGCCCTGCAGCTGCTGTTCCCGCAGGGCGGCCGAGATGCGCTGCAGGCGCGCCTCGATCGAACCGGTGATCGAATCGGCGGGGGCTGGGTTGCCAGGGGCCTCGGCGCCGGCGCCAGCACTGGCCTGGCCGGCGGGGATCTGCAGGGTGGCCAGCACCATCAGGAAGGCGAACAGGCCAGAGCGGCTATTAATCGACATGAATCTGCTGCTATTTGGCGGTGGAGGGAGAGGCAACCTGGATCTGCTCATAATTGAGCATCACGGCTGCGAAATAGGCCTTGATCATCGGGGTGGGCAGCTCGAGTATCCCCTGGGGTCCGAACCAGCGATTGACGATGGCCACGGCAGCCGGATCGTCGTTGAGGTAACTCTGCAGAAGCCGGGCAATGGCTATGTTTACCAAATTGCGAAAGGTGGAATTATTTTCCGGCATTATGCAGCCCACCGCATAGCGGGCCAGGGGCTGTTCGGGTCTTAGCTCCAGGCCCTGTTTGCCCTTGAGCTTGCGGATTGCCATCAGCAGCAGTGAATCGCCGGCCACGGCGTCCACCTTGCCCGCCCGCAGGGCCTCCACCGCTTCGTTGAGGCCGGGGAAGGGTTGGCGCAGGGCCTTGGGCTGCAGGTCGGCGATGGTGGTGTCGCCGAGGCCGCCAGCCAGCACGCCAATGCGCTTGCCGACCAGGCTTTGGGGCGAGCCATCAATGCGCCCATCTCTACTCATCACCCGGATACCGGAGAGGCTGTAGGGCAGCGAGAAATCCACAAACATCTCCCGCTCCCAGGTGAATTGGGCGCCGCAGGCCAGGTCGGTTTCACCGTGGCTCACCTGGCGGAACAGGGTGGCGGGGTCGTTCACCTGCTGGAACTCCAGTTTCACCGGCTTGCCCAGGTAGGCGGTTGCCTCCGCTTCGATCAGCCGGGCCACATCAATCGAGAAGCCCGTGACCGCTTTGCTGCCATCGAGAAAGGAGAAGGGGGGCAGATCGGTGCGGCCGCCCATGGTGATCACGCCGGTGCGGGCCGCCCGCTCCAGCACCGTTTCGGCCGCGGCGGCCAGGGGGTTCACCAGCCCGGGGGCCAGCAGGGCAAAGGCCAGCGCCAGGCCGCTCAGGCGCCGTCGCGTGGTGAAAAAGTGATCTGGCATCGCGACGCCGCCTGAAGCCAGCGGCACGGAGGTTGAGCCTCATTGTGCTCAACCTGGCAACGGTTTGGAGGGCAGAAGATAAAGCCGATGATTTTCTTAACCTAGTGGCCCTGTTCCGCAGCTTGTTTTCGCCAAGTGGCAGAGCTATTTAGCTGCATTTTGATTGTTTTTTGCCATTAGCTGGGCTGGAAAGCCTTTTTTGAGCTGGCCCCAGGCTGGAGCCGGTGGCTCCCCTGTGGTTCCCCCACGCTATAGTTTTTCTTGGTGCTTAATGGTTTGTATTTTCAACACTGAGGCGATCCTGTCACCCGAGAAGCTTTGCGCAACGTGGCTCCATTGCCGGTGGCTCGGATTTTTCAGAGCTTTACTAATTGGTCTGGACTGCGGGCCATGGTTCTGCTGTTGGCGTGGGGACAAAAGCCTCTGCTCCAGGCAGAAACTCCGTTTGTAATTCGAGATCACTGCGACCTTTAACTCTTATCCAGTCATATAGGATGTTGGCGGTCGCTTTACTGGCTTTGTTCCAGTGAATAATCCGTATATTATCTAGATTTATTTTGTTTCTATTGACCCGAGTTGGATTTAATAGAAAATGCAATCCAAGGGCCACTGTGTGTTTTGGCGCAGTCACGTCTAATCGGAAAGGGCTCCATTTATTTGGATTAAGACGCGGCATTGCCCAGGGCAGGCGGGCCTGGGAGGTGCCGCGTCTAGCGGTATACCAGCTGAGCAGCAGCCGCGGTGAACCCTGGGGATTGCCCCGGGCCATGCCGATGATCGAGAGCTGATCGCCTGCCTGCACTGGAATGCGATGCAGTGGACTGAGCACTACCGGCGAGCGATTGGCGGGGCTGCGCTGTAGCAGCATGCCTAGCTGGCCCGCATAGGCAGCTTCCGGCTTTGGACGTTTATCGGCCGTTGCCGGGCCCCAAAGCGCTCCCACCTGCTTGCCTGCCCCCACCAACTCGTCTTCAAAGGATCCAACCCAGAGCAAGTCGCGCCCCCATTCCACCCTGCCAATTCCGCCCCCCCAGCTGGCCGTCACCCCCTTAGGCAGTTGCCAGAGACTGCCGCCGTCTTGGTTTGCTTGCAGGGAGATCCTGGCGCTGTGCCTTTGGCGATCACCATGGAGGTCGGCTTCGATTAACCCGCTTTCCACCAGCCAGGGGCCAGGTTGGCGCCCTGATAAGCCCCGCGCTACGGAGTTGGCCAGCTCTCCAACTACGGCATAGGGGCGGTATTGGTGCAGCATCAGCGGCAAAGCTGTGACCCGGGCTAATTTGCCATCGCGTAGGTATAATCTTAATAGTGTAGATTCAAAGGTGGGCCAGATTGTTTGATCAAATAAAAAGTTGCCGAGAGATGTGGCTACGAATGTATGTCTGTCCCATCTGAATCCACCCAGGACATGGGGATGATGGTTGAGGATTAGGGTGGCTCCTGCTTGCCTGGCTCCTGTGATTAACCGCTGTACGCCACTAGTGGGTTCTCTCTGATATTCATTGCCGCCATGAATCATCAAGATCACGCTACTGCTGTGTCTCTTGGCGGCTTTGATTGCGGTAAAGAGACGGTTTGGCTCACACAGGGCGGCGCCCCCCTTCTGCTGGCTTTTAGACACCACATAACTGATCTCGTGCTGGAAGCCACTGATACTGGTGCAGCCGAGTAGGGCGATTGTTTGTCCCTGTCGATGCACTACGGCGGGGCGCCAGGCCTGTTGTTCATTAAGACCAGCGCCAAAAAATCCTTCGCCATCCTTGAAGCCTGCTGAGCGCAGGCTGTCCAATGTGCTGGCGACACCGGAATCAAGGGCGTCGTAGAGATGGTTGTTGGCGAGACTGAGCACTGTAAAGCCAGCGCTGCGCAGGGCAGATGCCAGTGCTGGTGAACTGGCATAGGCATAATCTTTGCCTGCGTGTAGTAGGGTAGAGCGTTCACTTCCTTCGGTAATTAGTGCTGAACGGCTTAGGGGAGTCTCCAGATTGGCGATGTTAAGATCGCTGTGTTGCAGCATTGGCAGCACTTGGGTGAGAAGTGCCAGATGCTGCTTGGTGCCATCTTGTGGCCCCAATTGTGGTAACACCACGTCAGGCAAGCTGGAGCCGTAGAAGCGACGACCGGCCATCACGTCTCCAACGGCCGTCACCACCAGCGTCCGTCCGTCATCGGCCGTTAGCCGCACCAGCAGCGCCGAGCCAGGTTTTACGGCCCGAACCTCGCTTAAAAATCCTGGGTGATGCACTTCCAACCACTGGGGCTCCACCGGCAGCCGCAGGCTGAACCAACCCTCGGCATTGCTTCTGGTCTGTAACCGTCCCACCTGCACAGTGGCTGCGGCTATTGGTCTGCCATCAGTGGCCACCACCAGACCCTTCAGCAAATCTGAACCGGTGTTGCTTTGTCGAGTGTCTTTCTGACCGCAAGCTGTTAACAGAAATAACAGTAGAAAATTGATCATAACTATTGGCTTGGCGCCATTGAGAGTTGCCACGAGCAGTTCGGACCATCTGCTGGTTTTTTTCAGGATCAGCGCTGTATTTGTTGTTGGCGGAGCAATTCTGGTGGCAGGTGATCCAAGGTTCATGTGATCCAGGCCTGGCTTCTGTGTGGCGATAATTCTAGACATTCTTGAGCAATTTTGTATCGCTAGTTTAACTTGTGCTGGCTATCTGCCAGGTGGTATTGCTAGATTGCTTTTGGCGAATGTGCTGGCCATTATCAATGCGCTAGCCATTATCAATGCGCCAGCCCTTGTGAACATATTGCTCGCCAAATTGTGTTTGTTGCAATTAGGCGTGCTTCGTGGAATTGCGAATAGAATTGGTCTCATACGGTATAAGAAGTATTGATAAGGCTGGCTAGGCCTTGACTGGTAGGGGAGGGATGGGCAGGTGTTCGAGGTGTCCTGAATATGCAGACCGCCATCAGTATGAACATATTGGCTGCCACAAACTTGTCGTATTTCCTTAATTAAATTCTCGTTACTGCCGCCATTTTCGCTAATGAATAGCGTTGCTCCATTGGTCGACTTTGCGTGATAGATCAGCTTTGCATTATGAATCAGTTTCGCATTGTAGGTCGGCTTCGAATTATGAATCAGCTTCGCGTTGTGGGCTAGCTTCACGTTATAGGTCGGCTTTGCATCATGTAGCAGTCTCTCGTTATTGGCTAACTTCGCACTATAGAGTATCTTTGCGTTATGTATCAGTCTCGCATTGTATGTCGGCTTCGAATTATGGACTAACTCGATATAATAGGTCGGCTTCGTGTTGTAGATCAGCTTTGTATTGTGGACGGACTTCGCATTGTGGGCTAGCTTCGAATAATTAGTTTGTTTAGTATTGCTTATTGATCTTATTTCGTTGAGTCCTTTCTCGTCATTGTCAGATTTTAGGCCAGGAAGTATTTTCCCCTGAGGGTACAGGTTTTCGCTCTGTGAATTAATCATTTTCCTTTAAATCTCTATGTTATTATCCTATCTGATTTCTCAGTCAGGGATTTATTCAGTATATTTACTTCGCTCATGGGGTAAATGCGCTTCTGTATTTCAAAATAGTGGGCTTTGGCCTGGCTCCTGGATATGATTTCGATTCGTTCTTGATACGTTAGTGCTTCAGTGGCAACTTTTCTCTTTTTCCTTTTTGGCCTTTACTTGTACACCGGTTGGACTGTGTATTCCTATTATCAATTCAAGTTGGCTCGCAGCAATGTCACTTGGCGTGTGCATGTTAATGGAATTCGAGGTAAATCTACGGTTACACGTTATCTAGTCGCAATTTTTCGAGCGGCGGGGCTACATACATTCGGGAAGACTACGGGTAGTGCAGCTCGGGTACTCCAGCCGAACGGCAAGGATTTTGATTTTGGTCGTAAAGGTTTTGCCAATGTGAATGAACAGGTTTTACTATTGCGCAACTTTTTTCGTCAGAAAGCAGATGCTGTTGTGATGGAATGCATGGCCGTTAATCCGGTGTATGCAGAATGGTTGGAGAACATAGTAATGAAATCTCAAATTGGGGTAATTACGAATGTTCGCTATGACCATGCCGACTACATGGGTGAGACTCTAGAGGAAATTGCTGTGTCACTATCTCAAACTATTCCATATGATGGAATTATCATAACAGCTGAGCGGCAGCCGGCCTTGCTAAGTATTTTGTCTCAAGAGGCAACTAAGAAAGGCGCTCGCTTGCTGATTGCCGATGATTCTACTGTTTTTGCAGATGAATTAGCAAATTTTAATCATTTTGCTATTGAGGCTAATGTGGCAATTGGCTTTGTATTAGCTGATTTATTGGGATTAAGCCGTGGCATTGCTCTACGGGCAATGCAGGCTGCCGAGCCCGATCCGGGTGCGTTTCTATTGGAGCATATTCGACAACGATCGCAAACCATTGTGTGGGCTAATCTTTTTGCTGTCAATGATCGAGAGAGTTTCGTGGATCTATGTGAGCGACTATTTCTGCAGCATCCAAATCATCAGCGCGTGGTAATTTTAAACAATCGCCATGATCGCCCCACCCGAGTGCGGCTATTTGCTGAGTTATCCATTGAACTGGGCTTCGAGCTAGCGGTAACTTTCGGTGATTATGAAGTTGAAGTGAATGAAGTGCTAAGCCCCCAGCATATAAAGGTGCTTAATCTTGGAAATACCACCCAGCAATATAATGCTGATGGTGAACAACTTTTGAGTAAGATATTGCAGACTGCTGGCGGCCAGCGGCCGGTACTGTTGATCGGTACCGTGAATATCCATACCGTCCAAGCCGAACGATTACTGGAGCACATTAATCTGTTGCAGCTCTCAATTTCAGTAGTTAGCTAGGGAGACTCGTGCGAATCGCTCTTTCTTTGATCTTGCTATCTACAAACTTTGGCGACGTTAGCGCTTCGTTGGTCTTGGCTTGGATTTGACAAAGCTTCCCCGTTTACCATCGGCTATCTATTCATCACATTGAACTTTTTTGTGGACTTAAATACACCAGAAATCCAAAGATTAGTCCTGAGTATTGGCAGCTGTTGTGCTCTCGCTTACAAAGACCGCTTTGGTATAATTCCTGGCGGCATTGTTGTGCCTGGTTTCTTGTTGATTTTACTGCTGCTTTCTCCCCTGTGGGCCATGGCGGTGGTTCTGCTGTCATTTGTCATCTATTTTATTTATAGAAACTGGCTAGATCGAGTGGACTACAAGCGCAGGACTCAGATGTATATACTAGCGACTCTTTCTGTACTACTCAGCTATCCCGTCGCTCTGGCTTATATCGCGGCTGGTATTTTACCCACCTCTATAGATAGCTTGTCTGGTACATTGCTGCCTGGGGTTATAGCGCTTAATCTTAACCGTCAAGGCGTGACCCCTGTGGGGCGGGGAATAGTAATTACTACTCTGGTTACGGCTTGTCTTGCCGCGATAATTTTAATCATCGGTGCAACTGTGTTTCGACTGGATTTTGATACATTGCGTCCTTTTTACACTAGTTATAGCTTGGTTCGTTTTCACGGACGTGTGCTGCTATTCTTAATCAGTTTAGTTGTTGGATTTTTAATTTATCAGCACACAAATTTTCGTGCTGGTGGCTATATGGTGGCTCCGATAGCTGCCGCCCTACTGCTTCAGCCCCTGAGCGCATTAATGTTTGGGATAGGATGTATTCTGGTGTATATTTTGATCGTACAGCTGGCGCGATGCAGTTTAATAATTGGATTGAAGCGATATGTTTTGGCATTATTGTATAGCATGGCTTATGTCTGGGGAGTGGAAATTGCTTTCATTCATTTTGGTTTGACATCATTGCCATTTCAGGGGAATCACCTTTTTGTGATTATTGCGATGATGTCTTATGCTAACGATTGCATATTGTATGGTGCTAGACGGGTTTTGCCATGGATGATTTTGCTGCTCTTGATAGTGGTAGTGGCATTGTTAATCACTCGTGGCATCGTTGCTTCGTGGGCGTGATCCACAGTTTAGTCCGCAGAAGCGTCCAACCACCAGCGATTGATCTGATTGCCGCCGCAGGGGCGATCCGAGTCTATCGCTCCAGCGATAGCCAAGAATATTTCCCGTTGGGTTGGCTTCCAGGATAATTGTGCCTAAACCTACCCCCCCCTGACCCCAGCCCCCAGTTGGCATTAGGCGAGTATCCAACATGCCATGGCCAGATCGAGAAGAATCAATTACCGAAACTCTGTATTGTTTGCTTGTTGACCCAAAGGCCATGTCTCTTTGCGTAGCCCTGTAGGTCTGAGGTATTGGTGGGCTGGCCACCAGCATTGTGTGACCACTACTGGAAGATCCCCGATCTCCTCTGTTGTCAAGCTGAGAGTATCGAATCGCAATAACGTCTCCCGGTTTGATTTTCTGTATCTGAGTAATGAGATTGAATTGATTACCAGATGAAATAGCTTGATGATAGCGAGCCGCATTTGGTGTGGACGTATCGAGCCAGCGCCTCATTGTCTCCGGTCCATAATTGTAGGCTTTTCTCAGTAGCCCAGTGATGAGCGAGGAGCATACTGTGCGATTAATAGTGGTAGTAGCACCATTCGTGCCACGCCATTCTAGTTGAGTTGGACGTGATCCATATCGATTATTTTCCGGCTTGATATCTGCAACCAGTCGTTGAGCCCACCATAGGTGAGGCACTGCTGTAGGAGGGGGCACTTGGGATGCCCAGAGCAGGAAAGCAAACAGCATTTTCAGGTGCTCCTTGGGCTAAGCCACTGCCAGAGCTGTTCCAGGATATTGTGTTGATTTGGCAGTGAGACGCGTACTGGCATGCCAGCAAGGGTGACAACTTGGCGGATATCATTGGCTTGTAGATTTAAGAACTGCAGCCTTAGTTTAGCGGCGCCACTGGGCTCAAATGCCTTATTTAGTAGTCGAACGGGATAGCGTTGCCTGCTGAATGGGATCTCTGCGTTTCCCGTGTTGCCTTCTTTTACTAGTGTGGCTTTTGCCTGGGCAACCTCTGCTATAATTGTAGGCGGAATCTGATCTCTTTGAATCACTAACACAGTTTCTTTCTCCTGCACACTCTCGCCACTAGATTTAAGGATGCGCAACACTACGCCTCTCGCTGAAGATCGATACACTCCTGCCTGATTTGTATTGAATTTGGATAGTTCGCTGGTTGGTACTGGATGTTGGCGGCTGATAACTGACTGCGATTCTTGGACTTGTTGGAGCTTTTTCCTGGCGAGCAGTAGTTCCTGCTGCTGCTGTAATTTTTGTCGCCTAATGCTTTCCAGTACAGGTATACGTTCTAATTGAGCACGGGCTTGTTGGACGGATTTCACCGCATCAATATGCTTGGACTCCATGTCACTTAACTTGCCGATTCCCTCTTCGTATATGTCCTGGCTAATGGCTCCTTCGCGCCATAGCTCCTGCCTCCTGTCTAGTCGGCTTTTGGCTATTACCACTTGTTGGTAAAGTGCCTGAGCTTGAATTTCCGCGGGCTTAGCCGATACTGCATCTAGCCTCCCAATAGCAATGCGTTGATCCAACGAAGAAATCTCGCTACTATTATCCCGTAACTCGGCATTTAGGTTCACCAAATCTCTGGCGGCGGCGCGATCTACCAGATCTAAATCAATACTAGGATCGTGACGCGTGCTGAATAGGGCTTGACCAGGGGCTACCGCCATGCCTTCACGGACAAAGATCTCTGCAATTTGACCCCGATCTTTACTGGTGACATTGTCGACTGCTGTTTCTACTGGACTGGGTGGAATTTCAACCATGGCATTGTCAATGTGAATCGTACTCAAGGCGCTGTAAGTGGCTTTAATGATGATTAAAAATATGATGCTGCCTCCACATAGGGTTATTCCTTTTGTGAGTTTTCGTTTTTTTGTTATTTCATTTACTTGGTTTGAGGCGGATTGTCGGTCTTTGGGCTGTGGTACTGACTGCTCTTCCGGAGCTGGGTGGTCTACAAATGCTGCCAGCTCCCGTAGAAGTATTATATCTAAAGGTGTCGGCGATTCAATTTGACATACTATAGTTTGGCTTTCACGGCTGTTGGCATTGACGACGCAGGCCAGTAGTTCCAGCCGCACATCCGTGCTCTTGCCTTGTGCTTGGGGTAGCTTGGAGTGGATGCCGATGCGAAGAAAGTCTCCCTTTTTGGGAGCGAAAGAATTAATATAAGCTTGGATATGTATTTGCATCTCATTAATGGCTTTAACCTGATAGCAGGTGTCCCCTATCGTAGCCTCAACGCATCCTGTTGTGGATGAACTATTTTTGCTAGTTTCAGTGCTTAATACTCTGCTTTCCCTCCCATTGGCTTGTTTATTCGTGTTTAGATCCGTATCATTGCTTGGATCTGTGTATGCCTTTTTCTCTTTAAATTCGCTTATTCTCTTGTCATCTTCCGCATGCTCATTTTTATTTGTTCCAGCATTGGCTCGCTCCATTATTTAATCCTTTGTCGTAAAATATGCTTTTCTTAGTTTAAGTGCTTTTCTGTATGAATGTCGGCGCTGTTGCTAATCTGCTGCGCTGGTGATTCTTCTCTGCTGTGCTAGTTTCTCCTCGGCCTGGGTCCCCTGGCGGTTGTCAGGCGTTTTGTCAAGAAGCGTATGAGTGTTTCTGACTGACTATGACCGGAATCTATGTGCAGCCTCCTTGGCTGGTGCTTGCTATTTTTCTGTCATATGGCGTCATGATGTATTTTAATCTTTTGAAATTCATTGCTTTCTTTGCTGGTATTTTAAGTTCGGCCCTGGCTTCGCTGCTGGCCGCGGCCACATTTTTGTTGCTGGCGTAGTTGTTTTCTGGCCAGACGGGGGCTGATGCCCAATTCGGCTGTTTTCCAGAGTTGGTTGATTTCAGCCTTGAAGTGGCGGGCGAGCAGCGGTGAATCGATCACCAGCAGGGTTTCATCGTTTTGGAAGGAGGCGCTTGGGCTCCAGTTGAAGGAGCCGCTGATCACTCGTTCGTCGTCGATGATCGCTAATTTGTGATGTAATTTGTCGCCTCTGGGCAGCCGTGGTGTGCCTACCCCAGCTAGTGGTTGCTGCCAGGGCTTGTTGCCGGCCTCCAGCATGCAGTGGCGATCGGGCATGCCTGTACCGAGCAGATCGAGCACTTCGCTGAAGGAGCGATTGGCAAAACCTGGATCGGCCAGTAATCGAATCTTCACCCCATTTTGCTGTAGAGTTGCCATCGTATCTGCCAGCCGCTGTTCGGATAGTACAAACAGGGCCATATCCAGGCTCCTATGGGTTTCGGAGAGCAAGTTGTCGATTACTGCCAGACCGTTATTGTCATCGCGACGGGGATGGGGCGCAAACAGCACCCCTATCGTTGTCTCTCCAATTTGCACCACCTGCAGTGGTCCTTCTTGCTTGCCTAGGCCAAACTGACTGTCGGCCGCACCGCCGGGGCCATCGCCCCACATGCGATCGAATTCGGCGGCGAACAACTCAGCCAGGGCAGGGCTCTGGAAGCTCAGAAGATGGTTGACGTTGCCCAGGGTGGTGGGATCATCCGGGTCGCCATGCACGCAGGAGGGGGTGAAGTTTGCGGAACCGGTTATCACTTCCCGCCGATCAATCACCATGAATTTATGGTGCATCAAGCCGCTACCTTTGCTGCCATCTGCGGTATCGTCGATCATCGGCACATGGGCCTGTTGCATAATTGCTACCGCATCTCCCCAGCCCAGTTTTTGCAACTGGGCGTTGCGGAGTCGCTGGTGGGGGGTGAGATCGGCTGGATGCTCTTGGCTCCAAGGCCTGCTGTAGGTGTTCTCTAGGATTACACGCACCGTGACACCTTCGCTCTGGCGGCGGGCCAATGCTTCGGCCACTTTGGGTAGTGATAATTCCTGCACTGCCACCAGTATTTCCCGCTGGGCGGAATTAATGCCCCGCAGGATTAAAGCCTCCAGGTCGTCGCCAGCTCGCCATTGGCCGCTGATGGGACTGCGGTAATGCTGCAGGGGGTTGTGGTTGAACACCAGCTCAATGCCGGGAGGCAGCGGCCCTGGCGTGGGCGGCTTGCCCACCAGCTGGGCAGTTGCTTGACAGCCCCCCAGGGGAAAAAGCAGCAGAGCGGCACAGATGCGTAGCGCGGCAGCCGGTCTGCGGGCAGCTGGACGCTGCGGGGCCGGCTGGCATTGCAGCGCAGACTGGCGGTGCAAGGCTGCTTTGCCGGCTGGTGCTGGCCGGTGATGCCTAATCCAGGGCATTGATTTTCAGTGGCTGGCTTCAGGATTGCCACAGGGCTCTTCCTGCAGCAACATTGGTACTGGTGTTCCCAGGCCAGCAGCGATAAATTCTATCGGGGTTGGGCATAAGTTTAAGGAAATATATTATAAGCACCTCAAAAATCCCTATTCGGTACCTGTGAGTCAGAGTCAAAAGAGTTGGCGGAACGCTTATCGCGTCGGGAGATTTGTAAGACTTGGAGTTTTCGAGGTGACTTTATCTTTATTGATTTGTCCTGCGTAATTTGTATTAGCCTGTATTGATTGATTTTCCTGGTTTGGTTGGAATGGGGGAGATCTAGAAAAATTGATACAAAATTAATCTATTTTTATTGCCGCAGGGGCTTCAGCCGTAATGCTTTTTGATGTTGATATTACTCAAATAGGGGTATCCAATGCTTGGCTGGCGGTTTTTCCAGGGCTTAACTAGCTGTTTCTGAGAACCTGCCTAGTGGCTGGGCATCTCTGAGGTGCGCAGCATGGCCACAAACCAGAGAGAGCCCAGCACCATGGCGGTGAGCACAGCGGCTGGAATGCCCAGGTGCTTCATCACCAGAGGCACTGCCACTGGGAAGCTGACAGCCCCCAGCAGCGGTGTGAAGGCCACCAGAGCGCGTCGGGTATCCATCAGAACCATTCCGAGATCGCTTCGTCAGCGGGATTGCTGTGGTCCTGGGGAGTGGAGCGTCGGAATTCCATTGTGATGGCGCGCTTTTGTACTCCGTCGGCAGCTATTGCCTCAATTGGATATAGTTGTTCGCCATCGCGGAAGGGCACCTGGATCCGGAAGGTGCCGTCATTGGAGAGAGGAACATCTTCTCCGCCAATCAGCAGGCGAGCCGCAGGATCTGTGGCGCCATAAACCACCAGTTCGGCGTCGGCCACCAACCAGAAGGAGCGCTGGCGGGCTTGCACTCCGCCGGCTCCAGATTCGCTGCGGCCACTGGCCCATACGCCTGCTCCAGAGGCGTGATGCTCGGAGGATTCGAAACTGGCATTATCCAGATCCAGCTCGTGGAAGGCCTCTGAACCGCGGCCGAGGCGGCGCCAACGGGATGTAGCGGTTTGATAGAGGCGCTCATGCAAGCGGCTGTCGTCAGTCTCCAGAAGGGCTGGGGCAGCGGCACTAAAGCCACTGCTGGTGGCGGGCTGGCTGGTTTCCAGGGAGAAGGGCACAAATTGATCGAGGATCTGCTCGCTGGGGTGCACCGCCGGTACCCGGGCCACCGAGGAGAAGGCCAGGGAGATCCAGCCGCCACTTTTGCTGGTGCGGAAACCCAGTTCAACTCGATAGTCGCGGTCGCTGAGCGGAACGGGTAGGTACCACTCGGTGGCGTAGCGATCCACCACCACCTCCTGCATGGTGTGGGGATGGGCGGCACCGCCAGCCAGGCCGGTAACATCGGCCACCCGCAGGCATAGCTGGGAGGCACCCTCCTCTTCGGCATCCTGTCGATCCTCGGCGGAAATTTCCCAGAACACGTAGGCCCATTGGGGGTCCCTGGGCAGGAACACCACATTGGTGAATCCCTCTGGGCGAGGCGCGGGGTTCATCTCCGCCTCGATTGCCAGCAGGCTGAGCTCTTTGTTCTCGTTGCGGGCACTGATCTCAGCTACGAGCTCTTCCTTCGATTTGCGGCTGTACAGGGAAACTCCCAGGTCGCTGGCGACCTTACGCAGCTGCCGCAGGGTCATCTGGGCCAACAATGAGAGAGTCTGGGTCACAGCTGCAACTTCTTTTTGATTTCATTGTGGTCGAGTTTGAAGCCCTCTAGGCCCGATCGCAGACCGGGGTCAGAAGATGCTGACGATAATCTCGCCATTGAGTCCCGGCGGCGACCAACAAAAAAGCGGCCAGGTAGGCCGCTTGGGGGGAGCTGGGTTTGGCTGGCCCAGCTCAGGGTCTTAACTCCAGGACCAAGCTCAGCGGCCGATGCTGCGGTAGGGCACCTTTGAGAGGTAGTCCATGCCGGCGCTGCCTGAGGCGGCTGCCGTGGCCCGCAGGGCGGGCAGGCTGCGCACCATGTCCAGGTAGTCCTCGGGGTAGCCGCCGCGGCGCTGGCTGGCGCGGGCGGGGTAGCTCTTGGCCACGCCGGTGTAGATCACCTGCGGGAAGCCAAAAATGCCGCGGTAATAGGCGTCGTAGCGGGGGCTGGTGATGTTGAAGGGGGTTTCGCCCAGATCACGGCTGCCCACAACCCGGTTGCGGTGATAGGGGACGGTGTCGTAGCCGAAATTGTCCAGATACTCTTGGCTATTGAGAATCTGATCAACCGCCCCTTTGATGCCGCGAGTCATGATAACCGCAGACCAGGCAATTTCTTCAGCTTTGCCGTAGGTGCTACGCCCCAGCAGTTTCTCCACAAGGTGACGAGTAACCTTGTAGTTGTTGTTGAGATTGTAGAAACTGCGGGTGAAAGTGTCCGACAGGCAGAGTGAGCGAATGAAATCGCGCACGGTGATCTGACCGTTCCGCAGCTGGGATTCCAGGGTGTGGTCGCGGTCGACTTTGAAAGCGTGGAAGAAGATCTGGCGATAGGCCGATTCAATCACGAAGTTTTGATCTTCGCGATCGATCGCTTTGTCAAGGGAGACGGCCTTGGGATCCTCATCCGAACCCACCCGCAGAGGGTTCACGCGGGAGTTCTGAGTGGTGGGCGCGTATTGCAGGAGGGGCAGGGCCACGCGACTACGGCATTCTGTCGTCAGTGATCGTAGAAGTGAGCCGGAGCGCTTCTTCAGAGGCCGGGATAGGCCTCACAGTCCGTAACGTTCGTCACCCCGCCAGCCAGGGCCAAGCTGCGCCGCCGCCGCTCCGCCTTGGTGCCCGGCCCTGGTCTACCTGGGGGCAGTGCCTGGGATTCACCAACCAAGCGGGGAAAGGGCGCCGCCAAGGGCCCCGGGGGCATCAGGGGCCGCTGGGGCTTCGGTTTCGAGTATCCGGGTCTCTACACAGAAGGAGGCGGTGTTGGAAAGTCCCTCCACCGTGCTGGTGCGCAGCCGCACATTGGGTCCCCAGAAGCAGAAGCGCTCCAGGCTGTTCATCGTCTCGTAGCCGGTGCTCAGCAGCAGCTCATCGCGGTCATCCATGGCGAACTGGCCGGCCACCGGGGCCGTCTCGGCATAGCCCCGATCGCGCAGCAGCAGGCCCTGGCGGCCCCGCTCGTCTGTGGGGATCAGGCCAAAGACGCTCTTGCCCTCATGGGCTTCACCGGCCCTGTCCCAGGCCATCGAGGCGTTCCAGGTGACGCGGCAGCCGCCCACCAGCTTGCTGGGATCCTGGCCGTGCAGCTCGGCGATGGCGATCAGCTGCGAGTCGTCGGCAGCCAGTGCCACCACCTCGATGTAGGAGCTACCGGCTTCAGCGCGGCGGTGCAGCAGGTGGTGACTGCTGCGCTGGGAGCGCCAACGGCCGCAGCTGAGCTGGAAGAAACTGATGGCGTCGGCGATGCTTTGGCTCACGGCGGCCGGCCTGCGGGGATTGCCGCGATGATCGCAAGGCGCTGCCCTGGACGTGGTTTGACCGGTGAGATTTGATTGGTGACTGGCGAGTGGCGAGCTCTGCGCTGTGTGATTGGCGATTGGTGACCTTTGATTGGTGAACGGCGAGTGAGTGACTTGTGATTGGTGAACGTTCAACGGTGAGCTGTGAGTTGTGAACGGCGAGCGGTTAGCGGCGATGGGCGACTTGTGATTGGCGAGGCGGTGAGCGGTGAAGGGTGAGTTGATCGGCGTGGTGGCCGCCCTGGCGGCGGCTCTGTGCTGGACCCTGGCCAGCAGCCTCTGGCGGCGTTTGCCCACCTCCCTGGGACCGGGCCAACTCAACCTGCTCAAGAACCTGGTGGCCTTGGCCCTGCAGCTGCCGCTGCTGCTGGCCCTGGTGGCTTTCGGGGCGCCAGGGGCCGGGGGGGCGCCAGGGTATGCAGGGGCCGCTCCGGTGGCCCTGTTGCTGCTCAGCGGCGTGGTGGGCATAGCCCTCGGCGACAGCTTCTACTTGGCTGCCCTGCGGCGGCTCGGTACCCGCAGGGCGCTCACCTTCGATGCGGCCGGCCCGGCCCTGAGCGCCATCGGCGCCGCCCTGCTGTTGGCGGAAGTGCCTGCCCCGAGGCAGTGGCTGGGGATTGCTCTGATCAGCCTGGCCGTATTGCTGGTGGCCGCTCAGACACCGCGTCAGGCCCCTGCCACCGCAGCTGGCTCCCTTGGCTCCATTGGCTCCCCTGGCTTCAGGGCCCCCACGGGCTTGCTCGGCCCATCTGGATCGACGGGCCCATATGTGCAGAGTCAGCAGGGATTAGGGATTTTGTTGGCGCTGGCGGCAGTCTTTTGCGGTGTTGCCGCTGCGCTCCTGTCTCGGGCGGCCCTGCGCGAGGGGCTGTTCTCGCCGCTGCTGTCGGCCACGCTGCGGCTCGGGGCGGCGGCCCTGGTGATGTTGCCGATGCTCTGGCGGTTGCCCACCGCCGCCAGGCGGCCGTTGCCGGCCCAAAGGCGCTGGCCGCTGCTGCTGCTGGCCACCCTGTTGGGCACCTGTGCTGGCCTGGTGCTGCAGCAGACGGCCCTGGCGCAGCTCAAGGGCGGCCTGGCGGTGGCTTTGCTGTCCACAGGACCGGTGATGGCCCTGCCCCTGGCGCACTTGGAGGGGGATTGCCCCGGTGCGCTGGGCCTGGCGGCGGCGCTGCTGGCGGTGCTCGGTGTCGCCCTGGTGGCGATTTGAACCGGCGCCACCCGAGCCCCGGGAGCCCCTCAGCTTTGGGTTGCTTGACTCTGCCGCTGGGCGGCACTTATCAGCTCGCTGAGCTCCAGGGTCAGGGCGCCGCCTGGGCGATCGCCGGCCAGCTGGCTGAGCTGCTGCCCCGCCACCTGCAGCTGGATGGAGAAGGCACTCACAAAGGTTTCGTCGTCGCCGATGCTGGGCTGCTGGCGGGCCCAGGCCTGAATCGCGGCCAGCTCTGGCGGCGGACCGGCCCGCCGGCCGGCGATTTGCTGCAAGGTGCGCAGGCCATGGGCCAGTAACCGCAGCTGATGCCTTTCTCGGCTTGGCAGCAAGGGGGCCTCCAGGGCGGCCAGCTCCTCTGGGTTCAGGGGGGCCTCCGCGCCTGCGCTGGGGGGGGCGGTTGCGCTGGTAGCAGCGCTGTCGGCTGGGTTTGCGGTGGCGCCGGCGGTTGAGGTGGCAGCAGCGCTGGCATTGGAGCTGGTGGCGGCGCTTGCCGTTGAACCGCTAACCGCGGGGTTGGTGTCAGGGCTCAAGTGCGGTGACGGCGGGAGCTGGTGGTGATTGGCCGCAATCGGTTTGGCCGGAGGCTGGCTGGCTGGAGGCTGGCTGGCTGGAAGAGGTGGGGGTGAGGCGGAAGCCGCAGGAGTGGCCTTTATCCAGGCGCCAGTGCACCCGTTCCACGGCGCAGTCTGGGAAGGTGTGGCGGATAAGTTGAAGTTCCTGGTCGCAGACACAGGGGAATTGCTCAGCGATGCGCATCACGGAGCAGTGGTACTCGCTGATGATCCAGGCCTTGTCGCCGTCTGGTTCGCACTCGGCCACATAGCCCTCGCCGCGGCGGAGCTGCACCAGTCGCCCCAGGCGCAGTTGGAGGGGGCCGTTGCCGATCTGGCGGCGGTAGTCGAGGGCTTTTTGTTGAGCTTGGTGCTCCAGCAGGGCCCGCACCGCCGCCGGCGGCAGGCTGCCGGCCAAGGACTGCATCAGGCCCAGGGCGAAGTGCTCGCTGCCATCGGGAAACAGGGCTTGGCCCTTGCCGGTGAGCTGCCAGCGGTTGCTGGGCCTGCCGGGGCCTTCGGCGCTGAGGTTGGCCTCCACCAGGCCTTCTTCTTCCAGGCTGCGCAGATGGCGTCGCATCACCTGCACTGAAACGCTCAAGCGGTTGGCCAGTTCGGCTGCCGTGCCAGCCCCGTGGCGAATCAGCAGGGCCAGGGCCGCATCTCGGGTGGGCAGGCCCTGGGATTGGGGACCAGCCGCTGGCTGGCCGGGATCAACTGAATGGTGATCAGCCTGGCCTTTGGCCGGCTGGGCCCTGTCTGCCCGGAGATTGGCTGACAGGGCTTTGGCGCCCAAAGCGGTGGCGCCCATGCTGATAGCGCTCATCGACTGTTGGCCAAGCGCAAGGAGATATGTCTCACCATGCCACGCCAATCGGTTGGTTGTGAGCATTGGTTGGCTCAACTACAAATGAACAAGCCGGCCGGGCACGATGGCCTTTGCCGCAGCTGCACCGGGTCTTGCCCTAGGGTTGGTTAAAAGGAAACCATGGGGTTTCGTAACCCTCTGGCCTTCGCCAGCTCAGGTTTTGCCGTCTCGAGGGTTTTGCCACCCCAGGGTCTGGCTGCCTGATGCGGGCGCAGATCGAGGTTTTGTTGCCCAAGGTTTCGTTTCCCTCCGCTTTTCGTGACTGAAAGTTTCCTGGCCAAGGGTTTCGGTGACCAATGGTTCCGCATCCCCAGGCTTTGGCAGCAGCGGTTTCGGATCGACAAGGGATGGCTCTCAACTGGTTCCTCTGGCAGGTTTGTGGGCTTTTGCGGTTGCTTCCCCAACCGCTGCGCCCCCTGGGTTGCTCGGCCCCGGGTTTGCTCCGGTTAAGTTCCCTGCTGCGGCTGGCCTCCCCCCATCAGTTCACCCGCATCCAGGCCTCGCTTTTCACTCCTCCTATTTCATGGCTGATATGGCTGACACCGACGCCTCCCAACCAGTCGCATCCAGTGCGGACAAAACCCCTGACAGTTTGGAGGTGATTCGCCGGTTCGCCGAGACCTACGCCCAGCGCACCGGCACCTACTTTTGTGTTGACCCCTCGGTCACCGCGGTGGTATTGCAGGGGCTGGCCCGCCACAAGGACGAATTAGGAGGTGCCCTCTGCCCCTGCCGGCATTATGAGGACAAGCAGGCCGAGGTGTCCCAGGCCTTTTGGAACTGCCCCTGTGTGCCGATGCGGGAGCGCAAGGAGTGCCATTGCATGCTGTTTCTCACGGAAGACAATGCCTTCCGCGGTGATCAGCAGACCATTTCCATAGATGAGATCAACGCAGTAATCGCTAGCTGAGGGTTTTTATGACTAGCACTGCCACCGTTGGAGACCTAGTGGCGCAGCCGTATAAGTACGGCTTCGTCACTGATATTGAAACCGAAAAGATCGCCAAGGGTCTCAGCGAAGATGTGGTGCGGTTGATTTCCGCCAAGAAGCAAGAGCCGGCTTTTCTGCTCGATTTTCGACTGCGAGCCTACCGTAATTGGCTGCGGATGCAAGAGCCGGACTGGGCCGCTCTGGGATATCCGAAAATTGATTATCAAAACATTGTTTATTATGCGGCGCCCAAGCAGCAGGAGAAAAAGGCCAGCCTCGACGAGGTGGATCCCAAGCTGCTGGAAACATTTGAAAAGCTAGGCATACCCTTGAGTGAGCAGAAGCGGCTTTCTAATGTTGCGGTAGATGCGGTATTTGACAGCGTTTCAATTGCCACCACCTATCGGGAGAAGCTGGCGGAGCATGGGGTGATCTTCTGCTCTATCAGCGAGGCGGTGAAGGATCATCCCGAGCTGGTGGAAAAATATCTTGGTACGGTGGTTCCCGCCAATGATAATTACTTCGCCGCCCTTAATTCAGCTGTTTTCAGTGATGGCTCGTTTGTGTTCATCCCTAAGGGCGTCGAGTGCCCGATGGAGCTTTCCACCTACTTCCGCATCAACTCCGGCGATACCGGTCAGTTTGAGCGCACATTGATAGTGGCGGAAGAGGGGGCTTCGGTGAGTTATCTGGAGGGTTGCACAGCGCCGATGTTCGACACCAATCAACTGCATGCGGCGGTGGTGGAACTGGTGACCCTAGATGATGCTTCGATCAAGTATTCCACCGTGCAGAACTGGTATGCCGGCGATGAGAACGGCGTCGGCGGCATTTATAACTTCGTTACCAAGCGCGGCCAGTGCCGCGGCGATCGCAGTCGCATCAGCTGGACCCAGGTGGAGACCGGCTCGGCAATCACCTGGAAGTATCCCGGTTGTGTATTGCAGGGGGACGATTCGGTGGGTGAATTTTATTCCGTAGCCCTCACCAATAACCGCCAGCAGGCGGATACCGGCAGCAAGATGGTGCATCTGGGGGCCCGCAGCCGCTCCACGATCGTGAGCAAGGGCATCTGTGCCGGCCATTCAGCCAATAGCTATCGGGGGCTGGTGCAAATCGGTCCCAAGGCTGTAGGAGCCAAGAACTACAGCCAGTGCGATTCGATGCTGATTGGCGATCAGGCCGCCGCCAACACCTATCCCTACATCCGTTGCCAGCAGCCCGATGCGGCCGTGGAGCACGAAGCCAGCACCTCTCGCATTTCCGCGGATCAGCTCTTCTATTTGCAGAGCCGAGGTATTGGCCTGGAGGAGGCCGTGTCGATGATGGTGAGTGGCTTCTGTCGCGACGTGTTCAACCAGTTGCCGATGGAATTCGCCGCCGAGGCGGACAAGCTGCTGGCCCTGAAGCTTGAGGGTTCGGTGGGATAATGGAACCAGCCCTGGCCAAGCCCCCCGATCTAGGCAACCGCGAACTGTGTACCAGCGGCCTGTTTGTCGGTGAGTTGTCTAAACGTGAACAGTTTACTAATGAACAGTTTACTAATGAACAGTTTACCGATGAACAGCTTGCCAATAAATGCTTTACCAATGAACAGTCCAAGTATAAAATGTTTGCCAATTGACGCTCTGCCGATGATCTGAGTGCGCCTTGAGCAGTGGATCAGTGGGCTAGCAACTCTCCCCAGTTAGCAATTCCCCAGCTGGCCCTCCCGGGAACCCAGCCCCAGCCCCTTTCCCTTCCCCAGCCCCTCTTCCTTCTCCAGCCCCCTTTTTCGTCTCTCCAGCTCCAGCCCTTCTCCAACCACATCTTTAGCCTCAGCCCTCCCCAGTCACCATCCCCGCCCCAGCGCCTGGCGCTTTGGCATTTAATGATGCCCCGTTTGATTCCCGTTTTTCCATCCGCCCGCCCTCTGCTGTGATTCGCCCCGACGCACCGGTTCTGCTTGAGATTCGCGACCTGCATGCCAGCGTTGGCGATCAGCCCATCCTGCATGGGGTGAACCTCACCCTGAGGGAGGGGGAGATCCATGCGGTGATGGGTCGCAATGGCAGTGGCAAAAGCACGCTTTCCAAGGTGTTGGCGGGCCATCCCGCTTATCAGGTGACCGGTGGTTCGGTTACCTATCGCGGTGAAAACCTGCTGGAGCTGGATCCGGAAATCAGGGCCCGCAGTGGCCTGTTTCTCGGTTTTCAATATCCGGTGGAGATTCCCGGAGTGAGCAATCTGGAGTTTCTGCGGGTGGCCACCAATGCCCGCCGCGGCCAGCGGGGCGAGGAGGAGCTGGACACCTTTGCCTTTGAGGATCTGGTGCGCGAGCGGATGCAGCTGGTGCAGATGGATCCGGCCTTCCTGGATCGCTCGGTGAACGAGGGCTTCAGTGGTGGCGAGAAGAAGCGCAACGAGATCCTGCAGATGGCTCTGCTGGAACCGCTGGTTTCGATTCTCGATGAAACCGATTCCGGCCTGGATATCGACGCCCTGCGCATCGTGGCCAGCGGTGTGAATCAGCTGGCCGGTGAGGCCAATGCCACCTTGTTGATCACCCACTACCAACGCCTGCTGGATCTGATTACGCCTGATTACGTGCACGTGATGGCGGCGGGCCGCATCCTGCGCACCGGCGGCGCGGAATTGGCTCTGGAGCTGGAGCGGATTGGCTACGACTGGGTGGACGAGGCCCTGGCCCAGCTGGAGACCAATCCAGTGCAGCCCACACCAGCGGAGGTGGCCTGATGCCTGGGGCAACCGCAACCGCAACCGCAACGGCGCCGGCAAGCGCACCGGCGGCCCCTTGGCTGGCTGAATTGGCCGGCTCGCCCCTGCCGACGCGGCGCCAGGAGGACTGGCGCTTTACGTCCTTGGACCCGCTCACGGCCATCGCTCCCCAGCTGGCCCCCGGCGATGGGGGCAACGCCTGGGGTGAGCCGCAGCTGCCTACCGGCGTGGAGCGGCTGGATGGGGCCGCCGCCGAGGAGCAGTGGCTGCGGCTGCTGCAGGCCAGCGGTGGCGGCGACCACTGGCCCGTGGCTCTGAATCGAGCCGCCGCCCAGCGGGCGGCTGAGCCGCTGCTGGCCCTGAGGGTGAGGGGGGCGGTGGCCGAGCCGCTGCTGTTGAACTTGGCGGCCAGTGCCGCCGGTGGGCTGCGGCCCGCCCAGCTGCTGCTGGTGCTGGAACCCGGCGCCAGTTTGGAGCTGTTGCAGGTGATCACCGATGACCAGAAGCAACCTGGGCTGGAGCAGCCGGGCCTGGAACCGGCGGCCCTGAGTGTGGTGACGGCGGTGCGGCTGGGGGGCGGTGCCCGGCTCAAGGCTGGTTGTTTGGCCCTGGGGGAAGCGCAGGCCTGTCTGTTGGCCCATTGGGCGGTGTTGCAGGAGCCCGCCAGTGAACTGGAGCTGAGCAGTGCCATGGGCGGCTGGGGTTTGGCGCGCTTTGAGCCCCGGATCGTGCAGAGCCAGGGGGCCGCCAGCACCAGGCTGCGGGGCCTGCAGGTGTGCAACGGCCGCCAGATTGCCGACACCCACAGTGCCGTGCGTTTTGATGGGCCCGATGGCCAGCTGGACCAACTGCACAAGGTGTTGGCTGATGGCCAGGGCCGCAGTGTGTTCAATGGGGCTGTGAAAGTGCCCCGGCTGGCGCAGCGCACCAATGCCGCCCAGCTGAGCCGCAGCCTGCTGCTTTCGGATCGGGCCCGGGTGGATACCAAGCCCGAGCTGGAAATCGTGGCCGATGACGTGAAGTGCGCCCATGGCGCCACCGTGAGCCGGCTGCGCCAGGAAGAACTGTTTTATTTGCAGAGCCGGGGCATCGCCGCCAGCCAGGCGGCCACCCTGCTGAAACGGGCCTTCTGCGAGGAGGTGCTGCGCGAATTGCCAGCGGCCGCGGCAGGCTGGAATCCCCTAAAGCGCCTGTTGGCCGAGGCCTGACCCGATGAGCGCCTCCCCCACCCCAGCCGCTGATGCCCCAGCAGCAGTCGCTGCCTCTGTCCCAGCAGTCGCATCTGTCCCAGCCTCAGCCGTGAGCGCCTCCCCCACCGCGATCAACTCTGCCGCTGCCCCAGCCGACAACCTGGCGGCCCTCACCCGGCCCGATTTCCCGCTGCTGGCCCAGACCGCCTGCCTGGGGGAATCGCTGATCTATCTGGACTATGCGGCCACCAGCCAGAAGCCGCGCCAGGTGTTGCAGGCGTTGCAGCACTACTACAGCCACGACAACGCCAACGTGCATCGCGGCGCCCACCAGTTGAGTGCCCGGGCCACCGAGGGCTTTGAGGCGGCGCGGCAGAAGACGGCCCAGTTTGTGGGGGCGGCCTCCGCCCACGAGATCGTGTTCACCCGCAATGCCAGCGAAGCGATCAACCTGGTGGCGCGCAGCTGGGGGGAGGCCAATCTCAAGCCCGGCGATGAAGTGCTGCTGTCGGTGATGGAGCACCACAGCAATCTGGTGCCCTGGCAGTTGCTGGCGGCCCGCACCGGCTGCCGGTTGCGCCATGTGGGCTTGACCCAGAGCGGTGAGCTGGATCTAGACGATATGAAGGCCCAGCTGAATGAACGCACCCGACTGGTGAGCCTGGTGCAGGTGAGCAATACCCTCGGCTGCCTCAATCCCATCGCTGAGATTGCCCAATTAGCCCATCGAGTTGGTGCCTTGTTGCTGGTGGATGCCTGCCAGAGCCTGCCGCATCTGCCCATCGATGTGGCCCAGCTGGATTGCGACTTCCTGGTGGGTAGTTCCCATAAATTGTGTGGTCCCACCGGCATGGGTTTCCTCTGGGCGCGGGAGGCGCTGCTGGAGGCGATGCCCCCCTTCCTGGGCGGCGGTGAAATGATCCAAGACGTTTATCTGGATCACAGCAGCTGGGCGGAGCTGCCGCACAAATTTGAGGCTGGCACACCGGCGATCGGCGAGGCGATTGGCATGGGGGCCGCCCTCGATTACCTAAATGAGATTGGCTTGGCGCGCATCCAGGCCTGGGAGCAGCGGTTGATTCGCCAGTTGTTTGATCGCCTGCAGGCGATTGAGGGGCTGCGCATCCTCGGCCCCACGCCGGAGCATCAACCGCATCGCGGCGCCCTGGCGGCCTTCACGGTGGAGGGTCTGCATGCCAATGACATCGCGGCGCTGTTGGATTCGGCCGGCATCTGCATCCGCAGTGGCCACCACTGCACCCAGCCCCTGCACCGCTATTACGGCCTCAGTGGCACCGCCCGAGCCAGCCTCAGCTTCACCACCACCCCGGAGGAGATTGATCGCTTCGCCGAGGAATTACAGGGCACGATTGCCTTTTTACGGGAGCACAGCTAGGG
>JBIKVR010000118.1:0-7357 GCA_044356735.1 Prochlorococcaceae cyanobacterium | reverse complement strand
GCAGCATTCAATAACTGCCAGCTTCCCGGCCAGTTTACCAGCTCTGAGCAGCTGAAACCAGCTGCGGCGCAATGGTTTTGCCTTTTTCAGGAAGCCCTAAATACCAATTGCGGTACCACTGCTCCATCTGCTGGATCTCGTCGCTCTGGGCCCGCACCATGGCCTGTTGCAGTTGGCGCAGCTGCGGATGTTGGCTGTTGGTCTGGGCCATTGAGGCCATCATCACGCCCATCTGGTGGTGGGGAATCATCTGTTCAATGAAGGCGCGGTCGAAATCTGGGGCCTGGCGCAGGGCGGCGAGGTTGGTGCCACCCATGCCCATGCCCTGCATGCCCATGCCACCCATACCCATGCCTGCACCCATACCCATCGGGCCGCCCATGCCCCTGCCGTTCTGCCAGCCCCAGCTCGAGCCCGGTGCCCAGCTGGGCACCTCTTGGCCATACCACTGCCGATACCAACTGCGCATCTGCAGGTTTTCGCTCGTTTGACTGGTCTTGATGTTTTGGGCCAGGGCTTTGATTTCTGGGCGACGGGCGCGGCTGAGGGCTAGATCGGCCATGGCGATTGCCCCCTCGTGGTGTGGAATCATCATCACGATGAACTGCCGATCCGCATAGCCCATCCCCATGCGCCTAGTTCCGTAGCCGGCTGCGGCCGGCCCTTGGTCTCCAGCTCTCGACCAGCCCTGGGACAGGCACTGGGCTCCAGCCCCTGGGCAGAAGCTGTAGGCCGCGGCGACGATGGAAGTGGCGATGGCAGTTGCCAGTGCCAAAGAGGCTGGCTTCCAGGCAAGCGTTCGCCCTGGTGCCGGCCGTGGGTTGTTGTTGGCCATCCGCTCAGCCCCCCTTGCGAAACGTCCATCTCCATGCTGGCCACGGGTGAGCGAAGCGTTTGAGTCCCCAGCCGCTGGCCGCTGCACCATCCACATTTCGATATCCAAGCAGCGCGATATCCATGGCGCGAAATACTTGCGATTCGATATCCACGAGTCGATACTCACTATCCGATATTTGCGATCCGATATCCACGGAGCAATGTCCATTGAGCGCGATGCCCACGACTAGATGCCCACGACTCGATGTTCACTATCCGATATTCAGGTAGCGCGGCGTCCACGGAGCGAAATACCCTCGGAGCGATATGCCCACGATTCGATACTCATGATTCCATATCTATGCAGCGATATCTAAGGAGTGATATCCGCGATGTGACATGCAGCCTGCCCTCAAGGTGCGTCAATCTGCAGCCCCGTTGCCCGCCCATCATGGAGATCATGAGGTTTATCGCTTCTATTTCCGACGACACCCCTGCGGGTATTACCCCGGCGGGCATTGTCATGGTGGGCACTGCTGCGACGGTAATTGCTGCGGCGGGATTTTCTCAGGTGGTAATTGCCGCAGGGGTCGCTGTTCAGGCGGGCATTGCCTCGGTGGGCATCGATTGCTCGGAATGCACGGATTATTCGTCATGTATTGATTATTTGGTGTTTGCTGATTTTTTGCTGCGTGGTGATTATTCGCTGAATTCTCATTGCTTGGTGCGCGATGACTTTGGGGTAGACACTAGTTTGGGAGTGAGCGCGGATTTAGGAGTAAGCACTGGTTTAGGGGTGAGTGCTGGTTTGGGAGTAAGCGCTGGTTTTGGGACTTGTGCCTGTTACCCGGTCTGCGCCGATTTTCCGTTGCCCGATGTTTTTGGGCTAAGGGGTTGTTTGCCGCTGCGCCGTGGCTGCTCCGTTAGGCCAGCTCTCATCAACGCCAGGACAATCACCCGATGAACGCCCCAGCCGCCAGTTCTTCCTGTTGCCAGGCGGCGGGCCCGGCCGGATTGGCGGAGGGCGCAGCCGGATCGGCGGCTGCCATGGAGCGGGAGCTGGCTCGGGAGCTCAGCCGGCTGCGGCGCCGCTTGCTGGCGGCGGCGCTGCTCACCGCCCTGGTGCTGCTCTCCAGCCTGTCCCCGATGTTGGGCGGGCCGCATCTGCCCTTTTTGCCGCTTTGGTTCATCAGCCCCTGGACCCAGCTGCTGCTCACCACACCGGTGTTGTTCTGGTGCGGGCGCGATTTTTACAGCGGCGCCCTCTCGGCCTTTCGGCAGCACTCCGCCGATATGAACACCCTGGTGGCCGCCGGCACCGGCATCGCCTGGCTGATGTCCCTGTTCACCACCTTTTTCCCGCAGGTGCTGATCGCAGAAGGCCTGCCGGCAGAGGTGTACTACGAAACCGCAGCGGTGATCGTCACCCTGGTGCTGCTCGGCCGGCTGCTGGAGGCCCGGGCCCGCGGCCAAACCTCGGAGGCGATTCGACACCTGCTGCAGCTGCAGCCGCCCACCGCCCGGGTGTTGCGCGATGGCCAGCCGATCGAGATCCCGGTGTCGCTACTGGTGGTGGGGGATCTGGTGCAGGTGCGCCCCGGTGAAAAGATCCCGGTGGATGGACAGCTGATCGAAGGCAGCTCCTGGGTGGAGGAATCGATGCTCACCGGAGAAGCCACCGCCGTGGCCAAAGCTCCCGGAGATCAGGTGATCGGCGCCTCACTCAACCGCAGCGGCAGTTTCCGCTTCCGGGTCAGCCGGGTGGGGGCCGACACGGTGCTGGCCCAGATCGTGCAATTGGTGCGCCAGGCCCAGAGCTCCCGCACCCGGGTGCAGCGCCTGGCCGATCAGGTGGTGGGCTGGTTCGTGCCGGCTGTGATCGCCATCGCCATCGCCGCTTTTGTGGTGTGGTTTCTGATCAGTGGCAACCCGGTGCTGGCGACGCTGTTTCTGGTGAGCGTGCTGGTGATCGCCTGCCCCTGTGCCCTGGGTCTTGCCACCCCCACCTCAATCATGGTGGCCTCCGGTAAGGGGGCCGAGAACGGCCTGATCTTTCGCAGCGCCGAAGCCCTGGAAACCGCCGGCAAGCTGCGCACCATCGTGATCGACAAAACCGGCACCCTCACCCGCAGCCAGCCCCAGGTGACCGATTTCGAGCGGTTGCCCCTTGATTTGCAGCTCGCAAATGGTTTGCAGCCGCCAAACAATCTGGTGCATACCAAAAGCTCGCTGGCTACAGCCACCCTGCTGGCCCTGGTGGCAGCGCTGGAATCCCATTCGGAGCACCCAATGGCGGAAGCGATCGTGGCCTATGCCAGGCCCCGGTCGCAGCGGAGCCAACTGCTGGCGGTGGAGGGTTTCGAGGCGGTGGCCGGCTGCGGCGTGCGGGGCGCGATCGCCGGCCGTGAGTTGCTTGTCGGAACCCCCCGCTGGTTCGAGGAGCTCGGCATCGACACCGCCGCCCTCCAGCCCCTGGTGGAAGAGCTCGAGGCAGTTGGCTGCAGCGTGGCGGCTGTGGTGCTGGATGGGCGGATCGAGGCTTGCTTTGGCATCTCCGATCCCCTCAAGCCCAGTTCAGCGGCTGCCGTGGCGGCCCTGCGGCGCCAGGGTCTGCGGGTGGTGATGCTCAGTGGTGACGCCCGCCGTACCGCCGAGCTGGTGGCTGCCCGGGCGGGGATCGAGCGGGTGATCGCCGAGGTGCGTCCCGCCGACAAGGCCGTCGTGATTCGGCTGCTGCAGGCGCAGGGGGAGGGGCCGGTGGCGATGGTGGGAGATGGCATCAACGACGCGCCCGCCCTGGCCCAGGCCGATGTGGGCATCGCTATGGGTACCGGCACCGACGTGGCGATCGCCGCCAGCGACATCACCCTGATCTCCGGCAACCTGGCCGGCCTGCCGGCGGCGATCGAGCTCAGCCGCCAAGCGATGGCAAATATCCGTCAAAACCTGTTTTTCGCTTTTGCCTACAACGTGGCCGGCATTCCGATCGCCGCCGGTCTGCTGTTTCCCCTCACCGGCTGGCTGCTCAGCCCGATGATCGCCGGCGCTGCCATGGCCTTGAGCTCCTTGTCGGTGGTGAGCAATGCCCTGCGGCTGCGCCGCTTCCGGCCCTCGCCCCTGCCCTTGGCAGTCAGCCGATGAGTGCCCTCACGGCTGTTGCACTGCATTTAGCCGATGCCCTGCAGTTAGTTGATTCACTCCAGATTGCCGCCGTTCTCCATCGCGCCGGCCCTTTGGCGCCTGCACCGAGCTGGCGCACGCTCCATCAGCCGCTGGCGCTGCAGCTGGTGGTGGTGGCCGCTGGCCTGGCGCTGATCGCTGCTGAACTGTGGTGGTTTCTTGGCCGCCATGGCCTTGCTGTGGCGGCCCGTGCAGGCGAGGTGGGCGTTCAGGAGATCACCATCACCGTGGATGGGGGTTATCTGCCTGCCAAAATCCAGGCCCTGGCCGGGCGGCCGCTGCGGCTTGCCTTCCATCGCCTCGATCCCAGCGGCTGCCTGGCCCAGGTGATCTTCCCCGATTTCCACAAAACCCTCGATCTGCCTCTTGGTGTCACCACCAGCCTGGAGTTGCCGCCCACCGCAGCCGGCATCTATCCCTTTCACTGCGGTATGGCCATGGTGCGGGGGGTGCTGGAGGTGGTGGATCCAGCTGCTTGAAGGGCCGGTTTGGAGCGGCGGCGCAGAGCAGCAGGGGCGAGACCGGTGCTGCAGACCAGCGAGCCGGGGAGCAGGGGCTGGCGGTTGGCCATAGCCCTATGAACGCTGGGCGGCCGCTGATGGCGTTGCCAGGCCTCGAAACCGGTGAGCAGCGCCGAGCCGATCAACAGGGCCGAGAAACCTTGGCGCAACCGCACCTCTGGCAGGTGGGGCGCCAGGCGCTGACCCACCACCGCACCGACCAGGCCACCAGCCACCAGGGGCAAGAGCAGCGGCAGCTGGGCCGCGGGCCAGTGGCCCAGAGCGGCAAGGGCCACCAGGGAATTTGTGCTAATCAGCAGCAGGCTGGTGCCGCTGGCGAGCTGCATCGGCAGGCCCGCCAGCAGCACCAGGGCCGGCACGATCGCGAAGCCGCCCCCCACCCCGGCAATGCCGGTGAGCAGGCCCACCACTACGCCCTGGCCCGCCAGCGCCATGGGCGAGCTCGCTGGGCGCTCCTGGCCTGCGGGCTCGCCCATGGCGCTAGGGCGATTGAGCAGCCAGGACGCAAACAAAGCCGCTGCCGTGAAGATTCCCAGTTGCATCGCCTCTGGAATTAGATCGGCCTTCACCAGCGAGCCGCCGATCCAGCTGCCGGCCAGGGCCGGCAAGCCCAGCACCAGGGCGGGTTTGATCGCGATCTGGCGGCGGCGGATGTAGGGGCCCAAATTGCCGAGGGCCAGCAGGGTGACCACCAGCAGTGAGAGCGGCACGGCGGCCTTGGTGGGTAGGGCTGCACCGCTCACCAGCAGGGGCAACAGCAGGATCGAGCCACCGGCCCCGAGCACGGCGAGCAGAAAGCCAATCAAGGCTCCGCCCGCCAGCAGTAGTGCCAAGGTTGCCGGGATCATTCCTCTTTGGATGCCATAGCCACCTGGTTCCAGGGCATGGCGGCCAGCAGGCGGGCCATGCCGCAGAAGCCGCTGATACCCGCATAGGTGAGACCAGCCCCCACAAAGCCACTCAACCAAATCCAGCCCGGTGCAACTGTCTGGCTGAGGATCACCCCAATCAGCACCAGGCTGCCGGCCGCGATTTGCACCTGGCGCATCAGCGGCAGCGGCGCCCCCTTGGCCTTTTGCAGGGAGAAACCGGCCTGCTCCCAGGCGGGTAAGCCCCCTAGCAAGTCGGCCATTGGCTGGCTATGGCCCTGCTGGAGCAGTTGCTTCATGGCTCGGGCACTGCGCTTGCCGCTCTGGCAGACCAGCACCAGGGGCCCGCGGGGCAGATCCACCCGGGTGATGCGCGAGAGCGGAATGTTGAGGCTGCCGCTGATGTGGCCAGAGGCGTATTCTATCGCTTCTCTTACATCAATTACGCCGACCTGGCGGGCGGCCAGCTGTTCGGCAAGCTCGTGGGCGCTGATGTGGCTGGCCATCGAGGCGGTCAGCGCAGGGGTGGCAGTCATGGTTGTTAGTGCGGAGCGCAGCGAAATAAGGGATCTGGGAGCAGTTGCGAGCCAGCAGTTAAGGGGCAACAGTTAAAAGGCAGCAGGCATGGCGCGGCAGTTACGTGGCGCGGCAGTTACGGGGCTGCAGCTTCAGGGCTGGGCGACAGCTTCAGGGTTGGGCGGCAGCCTCTAGCCGGTAGCCCTCGGTGGCCCAGCGGCTCAGGCCGCCGCGCAGGTTGGCCACCCGCTGGCGGCCGGCCTTGAGCAGCTGCTGGGTGGCCAGGGCCGAGCGGCTGCCGGAATGGCAGACCACCACCAGCGGGCGATCGGCGGGCAGCTCGCCGGAGCGGCTTTCGAGCTCCGCCAGGGGGATCAGCAGGCTGCCGGCCACTCGTCCATCGGGGCCGTTGAATTCCTCGGCGGAGCGCACGTCGAGCAGCGTGACCTCGCTCTGATGGGCCACCACCCAGGCGGGGCTGAGTTCGGGCAGGCCGGCATAGCTGCGGGTCACCGGTGCCCAGGCCGGTGCCGGACCTTTTGCCGTGGCGCGGGGCTTGCCGGAGCGCATGTTGCCGGGCAGGGCCTCGGCGATCCTGTGGGGATGGGGGAGTTTCATGTTCTCCATGTGGCCCACGAAATCCCGCTCGCTGGCGTTGCCGCCCAGCCTGGCGTTGAAGGCCTTCTCCTCCGCTACGGAGGTAACGCTGCGGCCTGTGTAGTCGTGCCCTGGATAGAGCAGACAGCTGTCGGGGAGGCTGAAGATTTGCTCGGTGATTGAGCGGTAGAGGCTGTGGGCATTGCCCTGCTGGAAGTCGCAGCGACCGCAACCGCGCACCAGCAGCGCATCGCCGCTGAAGGCCAGCGACTGGTCATCGAGCACGAAGCTGAGGCAGCTGTCGGTGTGGCCCGGGGTGGCGCGCACCTCCAGCCAGCGCCCCCCGAAGACCACCCGATCCCCATGGGCCAGGGGCAGGGTCACGTTCTCGGCGCGGGCGGCGGCTGCCAGGCCGATGGCACAGCCGCTGGCCTCGTGCATCAGCCAGCTGCCGGTCACGTGGTCGGCATGGGCGTGGGTGTCGATCGAGGCCACCAGCTCGATGCCCAGCTCGTTGATCAAGGCGAGATCGCGGTCGTGCTGCTCAAAGACCGTGTCGATGATCACCCCCTGGCGGCTGGGCACATCGGCCAGCAGGTAGGTGAAGCTGCCGGTGTCGCCGTCGAAAAGCTGGCGGAACAGCAGGGAGCCCCCGCCGGCGGCCGACAGGCAAAGGCTGGGAGCGGCAGCGACGGCCATTGGCGCATTAACAGCCGTTGGCTCAGCAACAGCTGTGGACGTGGTGACAGCCGTGGACCCAGTAACAGCTGTTTGCTCAGCAACAGCCTTTGGCCCAGCAACAGCTGTGAACGTGGTGACATCCGTGGGCGAATTAACAGCCGTGGGCGAATTAACAGC
>JBIKVR010000027.1:0-24286 GCA_044356735.1 Prochlorococcaceae cyanobacterium | reverse complement strand
AAGCGCTGAAGATCCGTCGCGAGCTGGCGAAGACCAACCCGGCCTTCCTGAACGATCTGGCTGGATCCCTGAACAACCTGGGCATCAGGTACACCGCACTGGGCCGCCGCCAGGAAGCGCTGGCCCCCACGGAAGAAGCGGTGAGGATCCGCCGCGAGCTGGCGGAGACCAACCCGGCCTTCCTGAACGATCTGGCCGGTTCCCTGAACAACCTGGGCGACCTCTATCGCGACCTGGGCCGCCGCCAGGATGCCATGGCACCTTTGGAAGAGGCGGTGAAGCTCACACGCGACCTCGCCAAGAGCTACCCGGCCGTCCTACCCGATCTGGCCGCTTCCCTGTCCAACCTGGGCAAAGCCTTGAGCGAAATGGGGCGCCGCCAGGAGGCCCTGGCGCCCACGGAAGAAGCGGTGAAGATCCGCCGCGAGCTGGTGAAGGACAACCCCGCCTTCAAGGTCGATCTGGCTAGTTCCCTCAACAACCTGGTGAGAATCTTGAACGAACTGGGCCGCCGCCAGGAGCTTCTCGCGCCCGCAGAAGAAGCGGTGAAGCTCACTCGCGAGTTGGCGAAGACCAACCCGGCCTTCCTACCTGACCTGGCCATTTCCCTTACCAACCTGGGTAATTCCTTGAGTACCCTCTGCCGCTGCAAGGAAGCCCTGCTCCCCACCCTAGAAGCGCTGACGATCTCTCTAGAGCTGGCGAAGAGCAACCCGGCCTTCATACCCAATCTGGCCGATTCCCTGAACAACCTGGGCAACAGATTGAGCGACCTAGACCACCGCCAGGAGGCCCTGTCCGCCACTGAAGAAGCGGTGAAGATCCGGCGCGAGTTGGCGAAGACCAACCCGGCCTTCCTGAACGCTCTGGCCCAATCCCTAAGCAACCTGGGCATCCGCTATATCCAACTGAGCCGCCGCCAAGAGGCCATAGCCCCCACGGAAGAAGCGCTGAAGATCCGTCGCAAGCTGGCGAAAACCAACCCTGCTTTCCAGGAAGACCTGTCCAGCAGCGCCACCAACCTGGCCGTTCTGCAGTTGCAACAAGCCAACCCCAGCGCCGCGCTGCCGCTGTTGAGGGAATCGGTCAGCACGGAGGTCACCTATCTGCAGGGCCAGCTGCCGCTGCTGCCCGAGGCTCGGCGGCTGGCGCTGGTGGAGGTGTTCGGTGATCGCTGGCAGATCCCCTTCTCGCAGGCGCAGCAGGGTGAGGCGGGCGCAGCCCTGGCGCTGTTCACGCGGCTGAACCGCCAGGGCCTGCTGCAGGACATCCAGCGCAGCCAGGCGCTGCTGGCCCGCAGCGGACCGCAGCGGCCCCTGTTCGAGCAGCTCACCGCCGTGACGGCCCAGCTGGCCAACACCACCCTCACGCCGCAGCAGCAGGCACCGCTGCTGGCCCGCAAGGAGCAGCTGGAGCAGGAGCTCTACCGCCAGCTGCCGCAGATCCAGCCGCGGCTGGTGGAGGCGGCTCAGATTGCGGCACTGTTGCCGGCTGGTGGGGCCCTGGTGGAGTTCCAGCGCTACCAATCCCTCGCCAACAACACAGATTTTTTTGGCTCACTTCGCTACTTGGCTCTGCTGCTGCGGCCCGACGGCACGATCCGCGCCATCCCGCTGGGGGAGGCCGCGCCGATCGATGCGGCGGTGGCTGAGGCGGTGGCCGCCAGCGCTGATGCCAAGCGCCAGGCACAAGCGCCACAAAAATTGGCCGAGGTGAGCCGGCTGGTGCTGGCGCCGCTCCAGCGGGAGCTGGTGGGGGTGCGGGAGCTGTTCGTCTCGCCGGATGGGGAGCTCAACCGCCTGCCGTTTGCGGCGCTGCCGGTGGCTGGGCCCAAGGAGGGCGGGATTATTGATGGCCCCATCACGGCTGATGGCCAAATCCTGGGCGCTGCGGTTGCGTTGCGGCTGCTCACCACCGGCCGTGAACTGTTGCGGCTCCAGCAACCCGCCAAGGCCGGCGCGGCGCCGGTGCTGATCGCCAACCCGGATTTCAACGCCGCTTCCCGCTCGGCCACAGGCGGCGCCAGCGCCACAGCCACCGCTACAGCTGCCGCCTCAACCGCTGCCTCAACTGCTGCAGGAGCTGGGGGGCCCACTGCGCTGCGCGGCGGCCAGCAGCGCTCCGCCGGCCTGCGCGGTCTCACCGCCTGGCAACCGCTGGGGGGCACCGAGCAAGAAGCCCGCCAGCTGGCACCCCTGCTGGGCAGCGGCGCGGTGATCAGCGGCCCGGCCGCCACCGCCTCTGTGGTGCTGGCCCAGCGGGCGCCGCGGATTCTGCACATCGCCACCCATGGCTTCTTCCTGGCCGATCAGGCCTCAACCAATGACGCAGCGATAGGTGCCGCTGCCCCAGGCAGCCGCTCTGGCGGCGCCCCATCTGAGGGCTCCGCAGCAGCCGCCCCCACACGGGAAGACCCTCTGCAGCGCAGCGGCCTGGTGTTCGCCGGCGCCAACCAGCCCGATGCCAACCCCAGCGACGACGGCTACCTCACGGCAGCGGAAGCTACCGCCATGGATCTGGAGGGCACCGAACTGGTGACCCTGTCGGCCTGTGAAACCGGCATGGGCGGCGTGCAAAGCGGTGAGGGGGTGTACGGGCTGCAGCGTTCGCTGGCGGTGGCCGGTGCCCGCTCCACCCTGCTCAGCCTCTGGAAGGTGGACGACGCTTTGACGGCCACCTTCATGGAGCGCTACTACAACCGCCTCAAGGCCGGCCAAGGCCGCGCCGATGCTCTGCGTGACACCCAGAAAGACTTTCGCGATGACCCTGACTCGACCTACCACGACATCCGGGTGTGGGGGGCCTTCCAGCTGAGCGGCGACTGGCGGGCCCTGCCCAAGTGGTGAGCTGCCGGCAGGATGCCCCCTGGCCCGCCCGCCGCCGATGACCGCCAGCGACAAACTCTTCTTCTGGTTGTTTCAGAGCCAGCCCGATCGCATCCTGCAGCTGCTCCCGGATCTGCCTGCGGATGCGGGCGGTTACCGCTTTGTGGCACCGGTGTTCAAGGCATTGGAGCACCGGCCGGATGGGATGTTTCTCGCGGCCCAGCAGGGCAGCGATCTACCGGCCCTGGTGCTGGAGGCCCAGATGCAGGCTGATCCAGAGTTCTTCCTGCGGCTGTATGCCGAATCCGGCCGCTTTCTGCTGCAGGAGAAAACCATCCGCCGCTGGCAGGTGGTAGTGCTCTGCCCGCTGCGATCGATGGCCTTTGGCGATCCGGAGCCGGTGGCCGAGTTTCTGGAGCACCGGGTGAGCTGGCTAGAGCTGCAGCCCGCCCTGGCTGATCCCAACGCCCCTCCGCTGCTGCGCACCCTGGCGTTGCTGCTGGAAAGGGAGGAGCGGCTGCCCCTCACCACCGCCCAGATCCGTTCCGCCGTGGCCGGTACAGAACTGGAGAGCCAGATCGCCGATGCCACCGCCGCTATCCTGTTGGCACGCTTCACGACCCGACCAATCCCGGAGATCTGCGCCATGGGCGGCATCACCTTGGAGGATTTCACCCAGAGCGTGGCCTACAAGGAGATCTTTGGCCTTGGGGAAGAACGGGGGCGAGAGCAGGGGCTGAAAACCGGCGAGCTGGAGATCACCTTGCGCCAGTTGCGCCGCCGCTGCGGTGGCCTCACCCCCAGCCAGGAAGCTCCGATCCGCGCCCTGCCGCTGCCTCAGCTGGAGGCACTAGCCGAAGCATTGCTGGATTTCAAGGGGGCAGACGATCTGGAGGCCTGGCTGGCGGCGGGTTGAGGCTCAGTGCCGTATTGGAAGCGGCCAACGCGATCCGCTGCAGGTTGGCTCAAGGCAGCACCGGTGGCTGGTTTTCTTGGCGTTGTTCTGGGCCTCTCGCCTCCCCATCGCTTCCGGGATGGCTGCGGCCATTCCGGTTGCCCAGGTCCGCCTGTTCGGATCACGCGCCAGGGGCACAGCCCGGACAGATTCCGACGTGGATCTACTGATGTCCGTGTCGGATCATTGGCTGGCCGGCCGCGTGCGCGTGCGCGTGTTGGGAGCCCTGTGGCGCGAATACTCCAGCCATCGGCTGCCCAGGCTGATCTTGCGGAGGCGCGGCGCTGTCGGCCCGTTTGAGCGGATTGCCGATCTCACCTTCTTATGCGGTTCAGACTCGGTATGACGACGGTTTGGAGATCGACTCTGGCGGTAGTTGCTTTGGCCAGGCAATCGCGAACGTTCGGCACAGGCCTGCCTCCTCAGACCAGCCAATCCATGGCCCGGGAGCCGGAGCCAGGGCTGCCACCCCGCTGGAGCCGATCAGGAACCATCGGTTTGATGCGGGGCCACGGATCAAGACGCACTCACACAGGGAGGCGGAAGCCCCAAGCACTGGACATGATGTGCAAAGAAGAACGATCGAGCCATGGCCTTCACCCGCCCCGCCGGTCGTTTGCACTGGCTGCTGATTGGCCCTCTGGTCCTACAGTCGGCCCTGCCGGCAGCGGCGTTTGAAGCGGCCGGCAAGGGGCTTGACCGTTCAGCTGAAACCTTGCTGGCCCAGGCACCAGGCCCTGCTGATGCTGGGATACCGAAGGAGGTGCAGGGGTGGGCGGACGGGGCCTTAGCCGCCTACAGGAAGGGAGACACGGCAGCAGGCTTACGTCTGCAAAAGCAGCTGGTGGCATGGTTGCAGGCCAATCGCCCCATCCTGGATGGATTCCGGGCTCTTGCTCTGCTCCGGTTGGGTGTCTTTCTGAGTGCGGAAGGGCAGAGGCAGGAGGCACTGGCCCCCATGGAAGAAGGGGTGAAGATCCGCCGCGAGCTGGCGAAGACCAACCCGGCCGTCCTGCCCGATCTGGCCCTTTCCCTGACCCTCCTGGGCATCGCCTACAGCGAACTGGGCCGCCGCCAGGTGGCCCTGGCCCCCGCGGAAGAAGCGCTGAAGATTTATCGCGAGCTGGCGAAGACCAACCCGGCCGTCCTGCCCGACTTGGCCAAGACCCTGAACAACCTTGGCACCCGTTACAGCGGCCTGGGCCGCCGCCAAGAGGCGCTGGCCCCCACAGAAGAAGCGGTGAAACTCTTCCGCGAGCAGGCGAAGACCAACCCGGCCTTCCAGGAAGGCCTGGCAGGCAGCGCCACCACCCTGGCCGTTCTGCAATTGCAACAAGCCAACCCCAGCGCCGCGATGCCGCTGCTGAGGGAATCGGTGAGCACGGAGGTCACCTATCTGCAGGGCCAGCTGCCGCTGCTGCCCGAGGCACGGCGGCTGGCGCTGGTGGAGGTGTTCGGTGATCGCTGGCAGATCCCCTTCTCGCAGACGCAGCAGGGTGAGGCAGGCGCGGCCCTGGCCCTGTTCACGCGGCTGAACCGCCAGGGCCTGCTGCAGGACATCCAGCGCAGTCAGGCGCTGCTGGCCCGCAGCGGACCGCAGCGGCCGCTGTTCGAGCAGCTCACGCTGGTGACGGCCCAGCTGGCCAACACCACCCTCACCCCGGAGCAGCAGGCACCGTTGCTGGCCCGCAAGGAGCAGCTGGAGCAGGAGCTCTACCGCCAGCTGCCACAGATCCAGCCGCGGCTCGTGGAGCCGCCGCAGATCGCCCAATTGTTGTCGCCTGGATCGGCATTGGTGGAGTTCCAGCGCTACCGGTCCCACGACGGCAGCACGAATCAGTACGGCCCACCCCGCTACCTGGCCCTGCTGCTGCGGCCCGATGGCACGATCCGCGCCATCGGGCTGGGGGAGGCGGCGCCGATCGATGCGACGGTGGCGGCGGCCGTGGGAGCCAGTGCCGACCCCAAGCGCCAGGCGGAAGCCCCCGAACGGCTGGCGGCGGTGAGCAAGCTGGTGCTGGCGCCGTTGCAGCGGGAGCTGGCGGGGGTGCGGGAGCTGTTCGTCTCGCCTGATGGGGAACTCAACCGCCTGCCGTTTGCGGCGTTGCCGGTGGCGGGCCCCAAGGACGGCGGGATTGCCGATGGCCCCATCACGGCCGATGGCCAAATCCTGGGCGCTGCGGTGGCGCTGAGGCTGCTCACCACCGGCCGTGACCTGCTGCGGCTCCAGCAACCCGCCAAGGCCGGCGCGGCGCCGGTGCTGATCGTCAACCCGGATTTCAATGCCCCCTCCCGCTCAGCCACAGGCGGCGCGAGCGCCTCAGCCGCTGCCGCCTCAATAGCTGCGGGCCCAAGTGTGCTCCGCGCCGGCCAGCAACGCTCTCCCGGCCTGCGGGGCCTCACCGCCTGGCAACCGCTGGGGGGCACCGAGCATGAAGCCCGCCAGCTGGCACCCCTGCTGGGCGGCGGCGCGGTGATCAGCGGCCCGGCCGCCACCGCCTCTGTGGTGCTGGCCCAGCGGGCGCCGCGGATTCTGCACATCGCCACCCATGGCTTCTTCCTGGCCGATCAGGCCTCAACCAATGACGCAGCGATAGGTGCCGCTGCCCCAGGCAGCCGCTCTGGCGGCGCCCCATCTGAGGGCTCCGCAGCAGCCGCCCCCACACGGGAAGACCCTCTGCAGCGCAGCGGCCTGGTGTTCGCCGGCGCCAACCAGCCCGATGCCAACCCCAGCGACGACGGCTACCTCACGGCAGCGGAAGCTACCGCCATGGATCTGGAGGGCACCGAACTGGTGACCCTGTCGGCCTGTGAAACCGGCATGGGCGGCGTGCAAAGCGGTGAGGGGGTGTACGGGCTGCAGCGTTCGCTGGCGGTGGCCGGTGCCCGCTCCACCCTGCTCAGCCTCTGGAAGGTGGACGACGCTTTGACGGCCACCTTCATGGAGCGCTACTACAACCGCCTCAAGGCCGGCCAAGGCCGCGCCGATGCTCTGCGTGACACCCAGAAAGACTTTCGCGATGACCCTGACTCGACCTACCACGACATCCGGGTGTGGGGGGCCTTCCAGCTGAGCGGCGACTGGCGGGCCCTGCCCAAGTGGTGAGCTGCCCCAAGGCCCGCTGTCGTGGCCGCATTGACGGCCCAGACTGGCTGCGTTCCGTCCTGCCCGCCATGGCCGGCCCGTCCTTCCGATTCCGCCCTGCCGCGTTGCCCTTGCAGGGGGCGTTGCTGGCCCTGCTGCTGGCGCCGGCCAGTGGTGCCGCCCCAGCCACCACCACGGCTGACGATCTGAGCGCCGCCGTCACCGCCGCCACCGCCGAGCTGCGCCAGGGCTGGGCCGCAGATCCGACCACCGCCGCCCTGCCCTTCCCCACCGTTCGCCTGCTGCCACGAGCCGCTTCAGTGCAGGGCACCTGCAACCCCAAGGCGACGGCCCGCGTGCCAGCTCCGAGGGCAGCTTATTGCGCCAGCAGCCGCGAGGTGCTGCTGGATCGGGAGCTGCTGGAGAAGCCCTACGGCCGAGCACAGCCGTCCGTGGGGCGCGCCCTGGTCACCTACTGGATCGCCACCGCGCTGGCGGAGCGGCTGCTGCCCGCCGCACCGGAAAGCGCAGGGTCAGATCCGCTGCGAATCCTGCAGGCCACCTGTCGGGGAGGGGTGCTGCTGGGTGCCAGCCCTGCCCGCAAGGCCTTCCCGGATGCGACCCCCCTGCTGATTGCGGCCCGTTCGGCCTACGGCGACCGCTACGCGGCGGCGGTGGGTTCGGCCAGCCAGCGCGGCTATGCCCTCCTCACCGGACTGGGAGCCACGGGCACATCCTCCTGCGATGCCGCCGAGATGGCCGCCCTGGTGAAGGGAGCCGTGCCGGATCGAGCCCTGCTGGCCACGATCGAGCAGCTGCCGCCGCCGGATCGGGCCTACGGCAGCCTGCTCGGCGCGATCAACAGTCAGTGCAAGCCCTTGCTGCCCAAGCGGCCTTGCCCCCGCAAGCAGTAGCAGATCGATGCCGGGAGATCGGGAACCCAACGCAGAAGCGGACGACAGGGAGCGCAAGCAGGGGATGCCAGGCAGCGGCTCCGATCGGGTCTGGTGGCGCCCACCCTCCTGGAGCCGCTCCCCGCTGCTGCATGAATGGATCCGCTCCGGCGCCGTTCTGATTGCCGCGGTCTGGGGTGTTTATACCTTTATCTACAAAGATATCTATGTGCCTTCCCAGCAGCCGGCCCATCTCAGTCTGGAGGCCTCCCTCAAGCCAGTGCCGGGTCGCCCTACGCCAGCGGTAGGCCAGGAGATGCTGCTGGAGATCAAGGCCAGCAACGCCAGCAGCCGCCGCGTTTATCTTTTGGCAAACATTTGGACCTTACGGGGCATTAACCATGTCACGAGAACAGGCGCCAACGCAAACAGAGAATTCATCCAAGAATTGAATGCAGCACTAAAGGACGAGCCTGTGCTTCATAAGGAGCGCGGAGTTGAGCGTACGCCGGGGGAACTGCTCGCAATGGGTCGCCTGTTTGGAGATGAATTCATCGATCCTGGCAATACGAAGTATCGCTCGATCCTGGTGAACATCCCCACAGGATCCAACGCGGTTGAACTCAGCGTGATCATGCCCCTCCTGTCAAAAGATCCGCAAGCATCGTTGTTTTCGGGGCAGCGGCTAGCCTGGGAGGCAGATGCGTTGGGTTACATCAAGCTTATGCTTTGCCCAACAAAAAACGGAAGTTCTTTTTCGCCGAATTCTCGATGCCGAGAATTCGGCGAAAAAGATGCAAAGGCACTCAAGCAGTTCGATCAGCAGCACTCTACGGAACCTCTCGACCTGCAGTTCGGCTTGCCGATGGGCATGGGCAATTGAAGTGGAACCGCTGTCCAAGCACAGAATCCTTTCGATCTGCATGGTGAGTTGTCATTGGCTGCAATAGCAGGGGACCAGCGTGTATGGCGCATCTTGCCTTCGAACAAGCCCTTCGAGTGGACAGGCCGCCTTCAGATCTCAGCTTCGTCACCCCAAGCTCCTTGCCTGCCACTCAGTGGCAGCGTTAGAAGGAACAAGACCTATTCTGATGTGGACACTTTGAGAGTCAACCATTCATGCCGGCAGCCACGAAAACAGAAGAGCTCAAGGACATTCTTCAGAAAGGACTCGTTGCTGATATTCTGACGATGGAGACTGCTTATCTGCTTCACAAAGAAATCGGAGTTAATGCCGATACGCTAAACTCTTGGGAAAACGGGAACTTTGGCAAACTATTCGGAACAATTCAGAATGCGTTGGTAAGCGAAGCGATTCTTGCAGCGGCACGTATATTTGATAAACCTAATGCACGATATCCTACTAGGTGCATAAGAAGAGCATTGGAGCTTATGGAGCAGGGTGTTCATGATCTCCCCGAGATAGTTGAATCTCACAACACAAAGCTCAACTTGCTTGAGTCTGGTGCCGATCCAGAAGTCATAGAGTCAGTTGATCAGGGCAAGTCAGTGTTTATTCCCTTGTATGTGGCCTCAGTCAGGCGCATGCTTGATTCAGATGAAGTCGTCGAAAAGGTTGAGAAACTAAAACATGTGAGAGATAAGAGAATTGCGCACAACGAGGCCGCTTCCGTAGTGGGCCCTACATGGGAGGCAGTATTGGATCTTGTTGGCCAGGTTCAGAGTTTCGTCGGCGTAGTCGGATGGGCCTTCTTCAGTATTGTGTATGTTACCGACAACTCTTACTTCCTCTCTAAAGATGCTCAAAGGCCAGCAAGAGCACTAAAGCGTTTGGCAAAGACGCTTTCAAAAACAAGTAATCTAGAATAGTCTGCTACGTTGGTGCCTTGCCAGTGAGTCCTTCTAACATCCAGATACAGAAGGCGGGAGCGATGGCTGACTTCTATGCCGAGGTTCATGCCCGCTTCTGATCTGGAGCGCTAGCCCTACCCAATGCCACACAAACCTCATGGCGCCAAATCCATATAGAGGCCATGGCCCTCATGGCGGCCATAGCCTATGACCCCTAGAAGATTGACCCCAAGGATATAAGCACATAGGCTTGACGGTTGAAATTGAAAATGTACATCCTTGTAGATAGTGTCTTCGCCTGATAGGGTTTTGCTGGTGATTAAGATGGGTTGAGTGATGCCGGGATTTTGGTGCAGAAATGTGATGCAATTTTCCAGTTCTTGCCTTGCTTGATATGGGCGATCGCTCCACTTCGCCTCAGCCGCCCAGCGTGGTTGTTGGTCGGTTGCATCCAAGATGGCAATATCAATCTCTCCGTCATTCCACCCAGCGCAATACAGCTGCGCTCCCAGATTGCTTGGTAAGTGCCTTGAGACTCACCCCGTGGTCCTTTAGCACATTGGAGAGGTTTCAGATCTGCTGCAATGGCTTGATGGCTGGCAGAACACTTGCCAAAGCCTGCTTCGTGAGCTTCAGGTCGTGGCTGGTTTGCATCCGCAGCCAAAAGCCTCCACTCAAACCAAAGAAACGGCAGAGGCGCAGATCGGTGTCGGCGGTGATCGCCAGCTGCCCCTTCACGATCGCGTGGATGCGGCAAGTTTGTGGTAGTCAACGATCTCAACCTCCTCTGGCGTAGGTCAACTGCAGTAGGCCAACTGCGGGAAGTGTCGGCGGCGTGAAGGGCCTCAGGGCAGCACCAGCGCCGCGAGCTGCCGCAGGCGCCGATCAGTGGTGATCAGGGTGGCGGCCTCGCGCCGGGCCAGGGAGAGATAGAGGCAGTCGTAGACAGGGTGGCCGAGGTGGCAGGCCAGAGCCAGGGCCTCGGCCTGCAGGTGCCGGTCTGGCTCCACGCGGTCCACCAGGTCGCTTGCGTCGGCCAGAAGCTGCTGGGGATCCAGACCCGCCAGCTGCTCAGCCCGCTGCAACTTCCAGATGGCGTTGGCCACCTCGGTGAGCATCAACTCCGGTGCCAGCACGAGCGGCGCGGCGCGGATCAGCTCAGCCAGGCCCGCAGCGGTGGGGTCACCAAGAATCAGGCGTACGGCTGCCGAGGCATCGAGCACGCAGGCGAGCGCCATCAGCGCTCACGGTCGGCGCGGATCAGATCCTCAGGCGTCTGATCCCAGGCAAGGGCTGGATGCAGGGGGCCACGCCGGGCGATGCGATCCAGCACCTCTCGGCGCCGCTCGCGCCGATCAACGCCGGCAACAGCCTCCAGATCCGCCAGGGCCTGCTGGCCGAGGCTGCGCTTGTGGGCCTGGGCGCGGTGCTGCAGAAGCCGGTGCAGCGGCTCGGGCAGATCGCGGATCTGCAGGGATGGCATGGCCACGCCCATTCACTGAGGCCAACCATACTACTTACCTTGCATGCATACTCCATGCAAGCAAGAGCTGCGGCGGCCCCGGCGGGTGGAAGCCGCAGCTTGCAAAGCCTCGCGGCTCGGGCGGCGGAAGGCTGCAGCCAACCCGGTGCCGATCGCTCTGGTGCCGCCCCAGCCCCACCCGTCAAAATTCCACCCAAGAGTTTATTGGCGGATTTCCCAGCTCTTACCTAAAAGCGGATGACCGGATTCGAACCGGCGACGTTCAGCTTGGGAAGCTGACATTCTACCACTGAATTACATCCGCAAATTCAATTAATCTGATCACGTGATCGCGCAATTGCGACCGCAGGAATAAAGATGGGATAAACCCAACATTCCAAATGCGATCTTAGCAAGCCAGATCCCAGCCGCAGCTGGGCGAAGCGCCGCCCCAGAGCTCAGGCCCTGGGGCGGCGCTTGCTATGCCTGGGGCTCAGGCCGCCAGGGCGGCGGCGCAGGCTGCCACGCCGGCGCCCGCTTGGCCCTGGTGCAGCCCCAGCCCCTGCAGGGTGGCCTCGATAGCGGCCACGGCGGTGAGTACGTCGCGGTCGCACACGAAGCCCAGGTGACCAATACGAAACACCTTGCCCTTGAGGTGGTCTTGACCGCCGGCCAGCAGGATGTCAAAGCGCTGTTTCACCGCCTTGCGCAGTTCTTCCGCGTCGATACCCGCCGGGGCGACGGCGGTGATCGCCGGGCTGCCGTGACCCTCGGCGGCATAGAGGGGCAAGCCCATGGCCAGCATGCCGGCCCGGGCCGCATCGCGGTGGCGGGCATGGCGGGCGAAAATCGCCTCCAGCCCCTCCTTCTGCATCATCTCCAGGGCCGCCTCCAGGGCGTAGTAGAGATTCACCGCCGGTGTGAATGGATTGCTGTCGGCCTTGGCCGATTTGCGGTATTTACCCAGATCGAAATAGAACTTGGGCAGGTCGGAGCGCTCGTGGGCCTGCCAGGCCCGATCGCTCATCGCCACAAAGCCCAGGCCCGGCGGCATCATGTAACCCTTCTGGGAGCCGGAGCCCACCACGTCTAGCCCCCAGGCGTCCATCGGCACATTGCAGGCACCGAGGCTGGTGACGCAGTCGGCGATGGTGAGCGCCGTGCCGTGGTTTTTAACGTGGCCGGCGATCGCCTCCAGGTCGTTGATCACCCCGGTGGAGGTTTCCGAATGGGTGAGGATCACGGCCCTGATCGCCTTGGCCGTATCCGCCTCCAGGGCGGCGCGGAAGGCCTCGGGGTCGAGCGGCTGGCCCCACTCGGCCTTGATCACCTGCACCTCGAGCCCATAGGCCTTGGCCAGCTTCACCCAGCGCTCGCCAAACTTGCCGTTGTCGCCGCAGAGCACCCGGTCGCCCTTGCTCAGCACATTGATGATGCCGGCCTCCATGGCGGCGGTGCCGCTGCCGGCCAGCACCAGCACATCGCCACTGGTTTGGTGCAGCCACTTGAGCTGCTCGGTGGTGCGCTTGACGATCTTTTGAAAATCGGCGCTGCGGTGGCCGATCGGATGCCGGCTCATCGCCAGCAGGACTGTTTCCGGCACCGGGGTGGGGCCGGGGATCATCAGGGTCAGCTTGTCCTGCATGGGGGTGTCTGAGGGCGGCGCGGCGCTGGCGCAATCGACCACCATAAAAAACTGTCATCTCCCCCCTCGCCTTGGCCGATCCCCCAAGCCGCGGCTACACCCTGCCGGTATGGCTGGCCGCCGCCGCCTGCGCCGCCGTGGCGGCCCTGCGCGGCGAGCCCTGGCAAGCCGAGCGCTGGCTGGAACTGCTGGAACCAGCGGGCCTGGCGCCGGTGCCGGTGCAGGCGGCGGCGGCCCTGGCCGATGGCTGGACCCTGGCCGAGAGCCGCTGCGAGCCGGGCGATGGCCTCGATCTCACCCGCGGCCTGGCGGTGTGGGTGCTGGCCCGCTGGCTAGAGCCTTCCCATGCCAGCTCTGGCGCCAAAGGCGGGGAGGACACCCGGGGAGAGCAGCAAGCAGAGAAAGGGCAGCAGCCAGATCAAGATCAAGATCAAGACCCCTGGCTGCAGCTGGAGGCCGGCGAGGGGGTGGGGGTAATCGCCAGCAGCGGCCAGCTGTGCATCTCGGCCTATGCCCGCGCCCTGCTGCACACCAACCTGCGGCCCCTGGTGCCCGTCGGCCGGCGCCTGCAACTGCGGGTGGTGTTACCCAACGGCCGACAGCTGGCGGAGCGCACCAGCAACGCGGCCTTCGGGGTGGTGGAGGGGCTGGCGCTGATTGGCACCCAGGCGGCCAGCCAGGCCAGCGCCGATCCCGCCCAGCTGCAACTCACCCTCGACAACCTGGCGGCGCGGCTGGCGGCGGCGGATTTTGGCGGCGAGTTGATCCTGGTGCTGGGCGAAAACGGCCTCGATCTGGCGCCGCGGCTGGGCTTGCCAGCGCCGCTGCTGTTGAAGGTGGGCAACTGGCTGGGGCCGGTGCTGGTGGCCGCCGGCCAGGGGGGGGTGAAACGGCTGCTGCTGTTTGGCTACCAGGGCAAGTTGATCAAATTGGCGGGCGGCATCTTCCACACCCACCACCACCTGGCCGACGGCCGCGCCGAAATCCTCACCGCCCTGGCGGCCCTGGAGGGCCTGGGCGGCCCCGAGCTGGCGGCGCTGCACGGCGCCGCCAGCGTCGAGACGGCCCTGGCGGAACTGCGGGCCTGCCAGCCAGAGCTGGCCAGCCGACTGCGGGCGCGGCTGGCGGCCACGATTGAGCGGCGCACAGCTCAATACCTGGCCCGCCACGATGCCGCCGGCATGGAAGTAGGAGCGGTGCTGTTTGATCGCGGTCGCCAGGTGTGCGCCGCGGGGCCCATCGGCGCCCGTTGGTTAACTAGCGAGTTGGCCAACTAGCTAGCTGGCCAAGCCAAGCTGGCAAGCCAGGCCAAGGCGTGACCTCACCTGCTAGTGCCTTTGGCAACAGCTAGTGCCTTTGGCAACAGCCAGGGCCCTATAGCAACAGCCTGGGCCCCCAGGAGCCAGAGAGAGATTCAATTAGGCAATTGACAACGGCCTACCAGCCAGTCAGCCACCTATCAGCCCGAGAAAGAGGGCTGGCAGCCAATTTCACCTATGCGGCCAATTTGATCCAGACAACCGCCTTAATCTCGATCAGATTTTGCCATGAGGTCAATTCCTATGGGACCAATTCTTATGGGGACAATTCTTGTAGGCAATAGGGAATACCCAACTTGCTCCAAAGCCAGTCCTCAAGATTGTGCTGGGGCCAACCAGGTTGAATCGGCGATGCCACTGCAGGGGCTCAATTGAGCACAGTCAACTGGCGGATACGCAACCGCTGAATGCTGGTGGCCACCTGCTGGAGAGCTTTGCGATCTGGCAGGCAAATGCAGCCCACGCCGGGGAAGCAGTTGTGGATGCCGAGGGCGGAGCGGCTGGTGCTGAATTGGGGCTTTAGATCGATCCAGAGGTCTTGACCCCAGGGTTGCGGCGACCCCAGGCGATAGCGGCCCGGCGGCAGCGGCGCGGCGTTGCCCGGTGACCAGCGGCGATCGTGCAGTTGGCGCTGGCGCTCCCCGGAAGCCGCCTGCCAGCTGGCCAGCAACCTGCGGCCATCCCTCAGCTTCAGCAGCCAGATCGGATCGCCACTGGCAAAGCTGCGGCGGCTGCGCTCCAGGGTGAGCAGGGCCTCGGCAGCGGCCACCTGAGGAAACAGGGCCAAAATCAGCGCCAGCACCTGACCCAGGCCACGGCAGCGACTCGGGATCCCCATCAGTTCAGCAGGCAAACAACCCGATCAGCATGCAACGGATTGAGCAACCGTGGATTAAGCAGCAAAGGATTGAACAGCCAAATAATTGAACAGCCATGGATTTAGAAGCCATGGATTTAAAAGCCATGGATCCGGGGCAGCGGATCCGGGGCAGTAGATCGGGGTCAGGGGATGGGGGCACTGAATCGAGGCGAGTGCCGCCGCCGACCAGAAAGGCCGCCGGGATCGACCTAGGCTGGTTCGAATGACCAGGGCCGAGCAGCAATGACCAGCATCGACGCCACGTCGCAGTCGTCTCGCCGGCCGGCGATTGTGATTCTCGACTTCGGCTCCCAGTACTCGGAGCTGATCGCCCGGCGGGTGCGCGAAACCGAGGTGTTCTCCCTGGTGCTTGCCTACACCACAACAGCTGAAGAGCTGCGCCAGCTGGCCCCCCGGGGCTTGATCCTCAGCGGCGGGCCCAATTCGGTGTATGAGGAAGGGGCGCCGGTGTGCGATCCGGAGATCTGGGAGCTGGGCATTCCGGTGCTGGGCGTGTGCTACGGCATGCAGCTGATGGTGCAACAGCTGGGCGGATCGGTGGTGGCGGCCGGCCGCGCCGAATACGGCAAGGCGCCGCTGCACGTGGATGATCCGATCGACCTGCTCACCAATGTGGAGAACGGCTCCACGATGTGGATGAGCCACGGCGATTCGGTGGAGCGGCTGCCAGACGGCTTCGGGCGTTTGGCCCACACAGACAACACGCCGGAAGCGGTAATTGCCAACCAAGAACGTCGTCTTTATGGCGTGCAATTTCACCCGGAGGTGGTGCATTCCAGCTGCGGCATGGCGATGATCCGCAATTTTGTTTACCACATCTGTGGCTGCGAAGCCGACTGGACCACCGCCACCTTCATCGACGAGGCCCTGGCCGAAGTGCGGGAGCAAGTGGGTGACAAGCGGGTGCTGCTCGCCCTATCTGGCGGCGTTGACTCCTCCACGCTCGCCTTCCTGTTACACCGGGCGATTGGCGATCGACTCACCTGCATGTTCATCGACCAGGGGTTCATGCGCAAAGGTGAGCCCGAATTCCTGGTGGAGTTCTTCGATAAGCGCTTCCATATCAATGTGGAATACATCAACGCCCGGGAGCGCTTCATTTCCAAGCTCGCCGGCGTCACCGATCCAGAGGAAAAACGCAAACTGATCGGCACCGAGTTCATCCGCGTGTTTGAAGAGGAGAGCAAACGGCTCGGTCCCTTTGATTACCTGGCCCAGGGCACCCTCTATCCCGATGTGATTGAGTCGGCTGGCACCAACATCGACCCCAAGACCGGCGAGAGAGTGGCGGTGAAGATCAAGAGCCACCACAATGTGGGTGGCCTGCCCAAGGATCTGCAGTTCAAGTTGGTGGAGCCCCTGCGCCGCCTGTTCAAAGACGAGGTGCGCAAGGTGGGCCGCAGCCTCGGCCTGCCCGCCGAGATCGTCGGCCGCCAACCCTTCCCCGGGCCCGGCCTGGCTATCCGCATCCTCGGGGAAGTTACCAGCGAAAAACTCAACATCCTGCGCGATGCCGACCTGGTGGTGCGGGAAGAGATCCGAGCGGCCGGCCTCTACGACCAGATCTGGCAGGCCTTTGCCGTGCTGTTGCCCGTGCGCAGTGTCGGCGTGATGGGCGACAAGCGCACCTATGCCTTCCCGGTGGTGCTGCGCTGCGTCTCCTCAGAAGACGGCATGACCGCCGACTGGTCGCGGCTGCCCTATGAGCTGATGGAGAAGATCTCCAACCGCATCGTCAATGAGGTGAAGGGGGTGAATCGGGTGGTGATGGATATCACCAGCAAGCCCCCCGGCACGATCGAATGGGAGTAGGGCTGGTGCTGGCCCTGGCGGGCCAGCTTCGATAGCATCAGCTCCCAGCTCCTTGTCGCCTTGACTGCCGCTCCCGCGACCACCACCTCGCCGTCCGGCAACCAGGAGCCTGACTTGCAGCGGCGGCTGCAGCAGGACAGCATTCAACTGGCCGGCCGCACCATCTATCTGAATCCCTTCCTCTACTGGCGCCGCTTTGACGCCAACACCGACCGCTGGCTGCGGGAACCAGGCCAGCTGCAGGAAGAACAGATCGCCGTGAACCGCAGCCGCTTCTATCCCGAGCTCGACTGGCAGCTGTTGGAGCCAGAGCAGCGCCAGATCTGCGATGGCGCCGTGGAGATGTTCCTCAAAACCCTTGAGCTGATCATCACCTTCAACCCCGAGCTCACCGCCGGCCAACTGCTGGAGGTGGAGCGCAAGATGGCCGTCACCAAAAAACGGGCCTTTGAGCGCTGGGTGGACCGCTCCTTGAAGCGCCGCCAGCGGCAGGAGGCCAGTGATCGCCGCCGCTTTGATCGCGAGCGCAGCCTGCGCTCCTGGGGCGAGTGGCTGGGGCTGGAGACCACCCGTCAAGCGGTGCTGCCACTGGCCGCGCTGCTGGTGCTGGCGATCGGGAGCGGCTGGTGGTGGGGCAGCCGCCAGGTCTGCCAGCCCCTGGTGGTGGCTCCGGCCGTGGGCAGGCCAAACTGAATCTCTAACCCCCTGTCAGCTGCCATGGCCGCCGATCCCCTCGATGCCCTGAGGCTGACCCTGATGCAAGACCTGCTGCCCGTGGGCATGGCCATGGTGGAACGGGCCCGCAAGGGCGGCCCCCGCGAGGTGCTGGCCGCCTTTGATGGCAACAGCGCCGATCCCCTCGGCCAGCTGCGAGAAGAGGGCGAACCGATCGCCAGCCAGATGCGGGAGGGCCTCGATCGCCTCAGCCCCGGCCTGGGCAATCCGGTGATGAAGGTGGAGGTGCGCGACGTGGCGGCCGAACCCTCCAGCCCGGCCGACGCCCGGGAGCTCAGCGAAGCCCTGCAGCGCATCGCCAGCCGCCTGAGAGAGCTGCAGCGACAGCTACCCCCGAGCTCAGAGCGCCCCGACCGAGCGAATTAATTTACCAATTAAATCAACCGACCAAACAAACAAACAAGCCGCCCACAGAAAAAGCTGCGCGCCAATCGGTCCAGCCACCAATCGGTCCAGCCGCCAATCGGTCCAGCCACCAGTCGGTCAAGCCACCATCGGTCCAGCCGCCAATCAAATCAGCCTCCACATAAACCAAGCAACCAACCAACCAACCAAACAAGCAACCAAATTCCCAGTTGACTGAAATGACCAACTGACTATGGCCCGCGCCAAAGCCCAGCCCTCCCGCCACTGCGGCATGGGCCAGCAGCCAGCCGCCTTGATGTTGATCGTGCTGCTGTTCTGCTCTGCCATGGTGGCGCGCCTGGCCTGGCTGCAACTGCTGCATGGGTCGGAGAATCGGGCCCGCGCCGACGACAACCGCATCCGCCTGATGCCCCGCAATCCCATGCGCGGCCGGCTGCTGGATCGCAACGGCGCTGTGCTGGCCACCAGCAGGCTCACCTATGGCCTCTACCTCCAGCCCCGGGAATTGCGCAAAGACCAGTGGCCGGCCCTGCGGGATCGCCTGGCTCAGGTAGTCGGCCTGCCGGCGGCCCAGCTGGAACAGCGACACCAACAGGGGGACCACGGCGATGGCTTTCGCATTGAGCTGGCCAACCCCCTCACCCCCGAGCAGGTGCTGCGCTTTCGCGAGCAGTCCGGCCAGCTGCGCGGCGCGGAGGTGGATGTGGACGTGATGCGCAGCTATCCCCGTGGCCCGCTGGCCTCCCACGTACTCGGCTACACCAGCGGCATTACGGAAGAGGAATACCAGCAGCTGGAGCCCAAGGGCTACCGGATTCGCGATCGGGTGGGTCGCAGCGGCATTGAAAAAGCCTATGAGGCCCATCTGCGCGGCGAATGGGGCGGCCAGCAGGTGGAGGTGAATGCCGCCGGCCAGGTGCAGCGCGTGCTGGGGGACAAGCCGGCCCGGGCCGGCAAAGACCTGCGCCTGACGCTGGACCTGCCCCTGCAACAGGCCGCGGAGCGAGCCCTCGACAAGGTGGGCAAGGGGGCGATCGTGGCCATGGATCCCCAGACCGGGGCGATCCGTGCCATGGCCAGCCGGCCCAACTTCAATCCGAATCTGTTCTCGCCCGGTCCCACCATGGCCGAATGGGAGGCGCTGAATGGTCCTAACGCACCGCTGCTGAATCGCGCCTTCCAGGGCTTTCCGCCGGCCAGCACTTTCAAAATCATCACCACCATCGCCGCCCTGGAATCGGGCAAGTACAACGCCAACTCCAAGGTGATGACGATGAACTCTTTCTGCTATGCGGGGCTCTGCTACGGCGACCACGGCGCCCACGGCGCCATCGGCTTCCCCATGGCCCTGGCGGTGAGCAGCAACACATTTTATTACCAGTTAGGCCTGCAGATTGGGCCAGATCAGCTATTTACCGCTGCCCGGCGCCTGGGTTACGGCAGCGTTACGGGGCTGGAACTGCGGGGCGAGGAAAGCTCGGGATTACTGGGGGATCAAGCCTGGAAAAAACGGGTGCTGGGGGAACCCTGGACCCCGGTGGACACGATCACCTCCTCGATCGGCCAGGGGGCCCTGCAGGTCACGCCGATCCAGATGGCACGCATGTACGCAGCGGTAGCGAATGGCGGCTGGCTGGTAACGCCCCACCTGGTGGAACGCCCGACGCCGCGGCGCTGGCTCGCGCTCAAGCCCGTCACCCTGGCGGTGGTGCGCGATGGCCTGCGCCAGGTGGTGACCAAAGGCACGGCCACGCTCCTCAACGACCCCAAGCTGCCGCCGGTGGCCGGCAAGACCGGCACCGGCGAGGATCCGCCCCGCCCCGACCATGCCTGGTTCGGCGGCTACGCCCCCGCCGACAAGCCCAGCCTGGTGATCGTCGCCTTTGGCGAGAATTCCGGCGGCTATGGCGGCACCGTGGCGGCACCGATGGTGAAGGCCCTGATGACCACCTGGTTTCGCGGCCGCTGAACCGAGAGCCCTCGCTGGGGTCATCTGGGAAGGACAATTGGCGGCCTTGCGGCTATGTCCCCCTGGCGGAGATGGTCCCCCTAGCGAAATGGTCCCCCTGGCGGAGATGGGCCCCCTGGCGGCGCTTAGCTCAAGCCACCAGCTGGTCGACAGGCCGGCTGCTGGAACCGGCCCGGGGGTCAAGCAGATCGCGGTAATAACGCCGCAACTGCGCGGTGGCGCCGGCCCAGCCCCAGGCTTCCGCCTCCCGGCGGGCATGGAAACTCAATATTTGGCGTTGTTCTTGATCGCCCAGCAGCCGCAGCACCGCCGCGGTGAGGCTGGCGGCGCCGCCGTCCTCGCCATCGGGCTCATACAGGCAGCCATTCACCCCATCGGTAACGATGTCGGGGATGCCGCCCCGGTTGGCCCCCACCACCGGGCAACCCGCCGCCATCGATTCCAACAGCACCAGGCCCAGGGTTTCGGTGCTGGAGGGAAACACAAAGGCGTCGCCACTGGCATAGGCGGCCGCCAACTCCTCTCCGGCCAGGTAGCCCACAAAGGTCACCGGCAGCCCGCTGAAGATCTCCTCCAGGCGGCTGCGGTGGGGCCCGTCGCCCACCAGGGCCAAGCGGGCATCGGGCAAGGCCTCCAGCACCGGCTTGATCCGCTCGATCTGCTTCTCGGCCGACAGCCGACCGATATAGAGCAGCAGCTTGCCGGTGTCGCTGTGGCCCCCCAGCAGCCGCTCTCGACTGGCGCTGCTGCGCAGCTCCGGTCTGAACATCTCGGTATCGACGCCCCGCTGCCACAGGGCCGTGTGCAGGATGCCCTTTTCGCTGAGTTCGGCCACCATGGCCGTGGAGGTGCAGAGATTGAGTTGGGCCTGGTTATGGGCGGCCTTGAGCAGTTCCCACAGCAGGGGTTCCAGCAGACCCATGCCGTAGTGCTCCAGGTATTTGGGCAGATGGGTGTGGTAGCTGGCCACCAGCGGATAGCCCTTGGTCTTGGCCAGCCAGATACCCCCCAGGCCCAAGACGGCCGGGTTGATCACATGCACAAGATCGGGGCCGAATTGATCAAGCGCTTCCGCCACCGCCGGGCGGGGCAGGGCCAACTTCAATTCCGGATAGAGGGGCAGAGGCATCGCCGGCACCCCCATCACCCGGGCGCCCATGTACTGCTCAGGGGCGCCTTCCGGGCAAAAAATCAGCACCTCATCGCCGGCTTCCACCAGGTGGCGCACGGTCTTGGTGAGCCGGGTGACGATCCCATCCACCTTGGGCAGGAAGGTCTCGGTAAACAGGGCGATCTTCAAGGGGTCACCCGCTGCCTCAGGCCTTGGAGATGGCGGCGGCCTGCTGGATGGTCCAGGCCGACACACAGGGGATGCGGCTGCGATCGCAGCGGTCGGCCCAGCGGCGAGCCACCTCCACCACCTCCCGCAGCAAACCGTCATCGAGGGTGGTGGGCTGCAGGCCCAGTTCGATGAAGCAGCGGTTGTCCACGATCAAATCGTTCTCGATCGCCTCCTTGCGCGGATTGGGCAGGAAGTTGAGCTGGGCGCCGGTGAGCGCCGCCACCTTCTTGGCCAGTTCGCCCACCTGATGACTCTCGGTCATCTGGTTGAAGATCTTCACCTTCTCGCCGGCGGCCGGCGGATTTTCCAGGGCCAGCTGCACACAGCGCACCGAATCGCGGATGTGGATGAAGGCGCGGGTCTGGCCGCCGGTGCCGTGGACGGTGAGCGGATAGCCAATCGCCGCCTGCATCAAAAAGCGGTTGAGCACGGTGCCGTAATCGCCGTCGTAGTCGAAGCGATTGGTGAGCCTGGGATCCTGCTCGGTGAGCTCGGTATTGGTGCCCCAGACGATGCCCTGGTGCAGGTCTGTGACGCGGATGCGATCGTTTTTGTTGTAGTAAAAAAACAGCAACTGATCCAGCGTCTTGGTCATGTGATAGACGCTGCCCGGATCTGTGGGGTGCAGGATCTTCTCGGTGAAGCGGCTGCCATCGGGCTGGGGCACCTCGACCGTGAGGTAGCCCTCGGGGATGGTGGCGCCACGGTGGGAGCCGTAGCCATAAACGCCCATGGTGCCCAGGTGCACGATGTGGCAATCCAGGCCGCTTTCCACAATCGCCACCAGCAGGTTGTGGGTGCCGTTGACGTTGTTATCGACGGTGTAGCGCTTGGTGGCGCTGGTCTTCATCGAATAGGGGGCGGCCCGCTGCTCGGCGAAATGCACCACCGAATCCGGCCGCTCGCTGCGCAGCAACTGCAACAGTCCGTCGTAGTCCTGGGCAATGTCCAGGTTCACGAAGCGCATGGCCCGGCCGCCCAGCTGCTGCCAGGCCAGGAGCCGGTCCTGAATGGTGGCGATCGGAGTGAGCGACTCAATCCCCAGATCCACGTCGATCTTGCGGCGACTGAGGTTGTCGACCAAGACCACGTCATGGCCGGCATCGGCCAGGTTCACAGCGCAGGGCCAGCCGCAAAAGCCGTCACCGCCGAGAACGAAAACCTTCACCCCTGACTCCTGCAGTGCGAGCGGATGCTCCGGAGCGCAAGCTACTACAGGCGTCTGGCCAAACCGATCAACCGCCAGTCAACTGGCGATCAACTGCCGATCAACTCAACTGATCCGGGCCGCCACAGCCATCAGCAGCAGCACCAGCAGCAGGCCAAGGCTCCAAAGCAGCTTGGCGTTGACGCCGCTGGTTTCGCCCAGCTCCATCACCACCATGCGGGGCTCCTTGGCAAAGGCGTTCAGGCGCCCACCGTCCTCTTCCGTGACCTGCATCCGCTGACAGCAACAGGCTGGTCAAGCTATGGAAGCCGGCCCGATCCGTTGGCCAGTTGGCACGGAACTTCACGATCTGGCGCTGGCCAACTGGCGGCCAACCGGCGGCGGCCAGGCCAGCCAGGGCAAATCAGCCGCAGGGCCCATTCAGCTGCCGACGCGGCCGGTGGTGGGGGAGCTGGGGCTGGCCTGGGCCCGCATCGGCAATCGGCCGGCCCGAAAGGCGCCGCGGCCGGCCTCGGTGGCCAGGGCCATGGCCCTGGCCATGGCGGCGGGGTCCCCGGACAGGGCGATGGCGCTGTTGATCAGCAGGGCATCGGCCCCCATCTCCATCGCCTGGGCGGCTTCGCTGGGCACGCCAATGCCGGCATCCACCACCACCGGCACCCGGGCGCTCTCGATGATCAGGGCGATATTGGCGGCGTTGCGAATGCCCTGCCCGGAACCGATGGGCGAACCCAGGGGCATCACCGTGGCGCAGCCGGCCTCCTCCAGGCGCTTGGCCAGCAGCGGATCGGCATTGATGTAGGGCAGCACGGTGAAGCCCTCTCGCACCAGCTGTTCGGCGGCCTGGAGAGTGCCAATCGGATCGGGCAACAGGTGCCGGCTGTCGGGGATCACCTCCAGCTTCACGAAGTTGTTGTCCTCCTGGCCCGCCAATTTCGCCAGTTCGCGCCCAAGGCGCGCCACCCGAATCGCCTCCTCCGCGGTGGCGCAACCGGCGGTGTTGGGCAGCATCCAAATCCGCTGCCAGTCGATCGCCTGCATCAGTCCCTGGTGGCCGGCGGCCTGGCTTTGCACGCGGCGCACAGCCACGGTGACGATGTCGCAACCGCTGGCGGCGAGGCTGGCCGCCATCAGCTCCATGCTCGGGTATTTGCCGCTGCCGGTCATCAGCCGGCTGGTAAAGCGGCGCCCCCCGATCGTCAGGGCATCGTCTGGGGCGGTCCCAGGGGCAGGGGCCCCGACAGCGCCGCCGGCTCCGGACTGTTGCGCTGCTGGAACGGGCGTTGGATCGGCCACGGCGCCTGGTAGGGAACGGTCCTAGCCTCCCATCAGCCCTAACCACCTGTCGTGTACCGCGCTCTCCCGCTAGCGATCGCTGCCTTGCTAGCCCCCGCCCCTTGGCTGGCCTCCGCCTCCATCGCCGCCCCGGCCATGCCGGCCCCCGCCGCGGCGATGCCGTTCCCCGCCTACGTGCCGTTCAAAGCGCCTAAGCCCGCCAGCATCGGGGAGCTGAACCAGGCCACTGGCAGCCAGTCCACTTCTGTGCAGACCTTCGATACCGCCGGCCGCGCCCAGGTAATCGCCCGCGAACTGCCCCGCGTTTGGAACGGCAGCTACCAGGGCTTCGCCAGCGGCGCGGCGGTGCCGGTTCAGTTGAAACTCAGCGGCGCCAAGGCCATCGGCCAGGTGGTGGAGCTGCGCGGCGACATCAGCATCGAGGGGGTGAGTTCCCCGGTGCAAGGCACCATCAGCGCCGAGTCAGACCAGCTGGATCTATTGGTGTTGGGCAACCAGCTGGGCGGCGGCCTCCAGCCGGGCGGATCTTTTCAGGGGCTGCAGGGGCTGGAGCTGAGCGGCTGGAACGCAAACCGGCTCACCGAGATGGGCGGTCGGCTATCCCTGAGCCCAGAGGGCAGTGGCGCCGGAACAGCAGCCAGCAAAGGCGGCCGCCCCCAGCCGATTCCCGGGATGTGGTGATTAATTATAGGTAATTAATTCGCAATAGTTAATCAAGGGCA
>JBIKVR010000183.1:0-2951 GCA_044356735.1 Prochlorococcaceae cyanobacterium | reverse complement strand
GCCATTGCCAAACGGCCAGTGCCTGGTTGCCTGGTTGTCGTCTTGATGGCCCCAGGCTGAGCAGGCAAATCCCACCAGCTCTATCTGTTCAGCCCCATCTGCCCAGCCCCATCTGTTCAGCCCTGTCCTCCAGCCGGTTTCCCCTTGCCACGCCTTGCTTTTTTGCGGCTAGCCCTTGTGCTGGCCCTCGCCAGCCCGGGGATCGGGGCGGGCGGCTGTCGGGCTGAACCGCCGGCAGGACAGGGGCGGCCGCTGCATTGGCCGGTGCCAGCGGCGCCGCCGCTGACGGGCCCCCAGCCCCTGCTCTGGGTGGGTTTGGCGGCCCACCTGCGCGGGCCGGGGGAGCTGTATCTCGATAGCGCCGCGGGCTCCCTACGGCTGCGGGATGCCGCGGGAGTGCAGCTGGAAGCGCCCCAGCTGGCGCTGCGCTGGACGCGGCAGCGCCTGGCTCGCCCCCTGCATATCCGTCGCCTGGTGCTGGGTCCCTACGCCAGCTACGAGAGCGCCGCAGCGGTGGCGGAGCGCTGGCGCTTGGCCGGTGCCCAACCGCTCGTGGCCCGCCCCGGCGACTGGGAGGTGTGGGCCCCGCCCGAATCGCCTCCACTGCCTACTCAACAGCCGGCCCTGCCAGGGCAACAGCCGCGCCTGCTGGAACTGCATGAAACCTGGGCCTGGCAACCGGCGCTAAGGCGAGCCGGGCGCTGGCAGCCATTGCGGGGGCCGCTGCAACTGGCGGCACCCGGGGGTCTGCGCTGGAAGGGGGGTGTCTATCCCGGCAACTTCCGACTGCAGGCCGATGCCCATGGCGGCTGGACCCTGGTGGAACAGCTGCCCCTGGAGCGCTATCTGCTTGGTGTTGTGCCCCTGGAGATTGGGGCGGCGTCGCCGCCGGCGGCCTTGGCCGCCCAGTCCGTATTGGCCCGCACCTGGGCCCTGCGCAACCAGCAGCGCTTCTCGGTGGATGGCTACCACCTCTGCGCCGACACCCAATGCCAGGTTTACGGCGATCCAGGGCCTGTGGCAGCCACCCTGAGGCAGGCCATTTTTGCCACCAAGGGCCAGGTGCTGACCTGGCAAGGGCAGCCCATCCATGCCGTTTATCACGCCAGCAATGGCGGCGTTGCCGCTGGTTTTGAGGAGGGCTGGAACGCCGCGCCCTTGCCCTACCTGCAACCCCAGCTAGATGGGCCGCCGAACGCCACCCGGCCCCTCAGCCTGCCCCTCGATCAAGCTGCCGTAACCAGCCTGCTGCGGCGCTCTAGCGGCTTCTACGGCTCCGAGCATCCGTCTTTCCGCTGGCAGCGGCTGGTGGATGCCAACGCCCTGGCCGCCGCGCTGCGACCCGGGGCCCCCGGCTTGGGCCAGCCCAACAGGATTGTGGTGCTGGAGCGAGGGGCCAGTGGCCGGGTGATCGCCCTGGAGATTGGTGGCGCCAAGCCGGGCGGCGGCCCGGGCGGCGGCAAGGGCGCCGCCCGGGTGGTGCTGCGGCGAGACGCCATCCGGCGCACGATCAGACAGCTGCCCAGCACGCTATTCAGCGTTGAGGCGCTCGGCCCTGGTCGCTGGCGGTTTGTGGGGGGCGGCTACGGCCATGGCGCCGGACTCTCCCAGGCCGGAGCGATCGACCTGGCCGCCCGGGGCTGGAGCATGGAAGGCATCCTGCAGCGCTATTACCCCGGCAGCCAGCTGCTGCCGCTAACCAGCCTGTCGGGAAGCGATCATTAGGATCTTTCAACGTTGAGGCACGCCATGGGTGCGGGCGAGAGCTCCAGTGAGCGCCCGACAGGAGAGCGCCCCTTGCTACCTGTGAGCTCCATACCGATCGCCTCCCAGCGCCGCCGTTTGAAGTCGGCCCTGTTTGTGGGCTGTTGCGGGCTGGCCGGCGTCGCCCCCCACCTGGCTCCCGCCCCCGCCAATCTGCTGCCGGCCATCAGCCTGGCCCTGCTGCTGGGCGGTTACAGCCTGCGCACCGTGGTGCTGCCACTGCTGCGCCAGGCAATTAAAAATCGTTCTGGCGTTGAAAGCCCCGCCACTCCCCCCGATGCCTTGGCGAGCTTGCCGAACGTGGATGTGGTGGTGGCCGCCCGCGACGAACAGGCGGTGATCAGCCGTTTGGTGGAGGGTCTGGCGCTGCTCGATTACCCCAACGAGCTGCTCACCCTGTGGGTGATCGATGACGGCAGCAGCGATCGCACGCCCGAACTGCTGGCCGAGCTGCAAAACCGTCATCCCCAGCTGCGGGTGCTGCGGCGGGAGCCCAATGCCGGAGGCGGCAAGTCTGGGGCGCTGAATTTGGCGCTACAGCACCTGAAGGGGCGCTGGATGCTGGTGCTCGATGCCGATGCCGAACTGCAGCCCGACACCCTGGAGCGATTGTTGCCATTTGCCGAGGCTGGGCCCGCCAGCCAGGCCGGCCCCTGGGGAGCGGTGCAGCTGCGCAAGGCGGTGGTGAACCCCCAGGTGAACCTGCTCACCAGGGCCCAGGCGATGGAGATGGTGCTCGACGCGGTGATTCAGCAAGGGCGCCTGGCCCATGGGGGCGTCAGCGAGCTGCGGGGCAATGGGCAACTGCTGCTGCGCCAAGCCATTGATGCGGCGGGGGGCTTCAACGAAGACACCGTTACCGACGATCTCGATCTCAGTTTTCGGCTGCTGCTGGCCGGCCAGCCGGTGGGTGGCCTCTGGGATCCACCCGTGCGCGAGGAGGCAGTCCTCGGCCTGAAAGCCCTGCTGCGGCAGCGGCAGCGCTGGGCGGAAGGCGGCCTGCAGCGCTTTTTTGATTACTGGCCCGGCTTGATCTCATCGCGCCTTACCGCCAGCCAGCGGCTGGATTTAGCCTGCTTTTTTCTACTCCAATACAGCTTGCCGGTGGTGGCGATCGCCGATCTGTTTGGCGCGGCGATCACCCAAACCCCACCCACGATCTGGCCGCTCTCCTTCGTGGCCTTTGG
>JBIKVR010000137.1:0-5618 GCA_044356735.1 Prochlorococcaceae cyanobacterium | reverse complement strand
GTGGCTCTGGTGGTCACGGTGCTTGTTCCGCCGTTGGGCGTTCTGCTGTTCTTCTTGTTGGCCCTCGTGGCGCTCACCGCCCGCTGATCCGTTTGCCCCTCAGAAGTTGTAGGCGCCTGGGGTTGAAGATGACGCAATCCCCGTTGCCCGTCCACGGTATTCCTCCATCTGGGTGCAATAAGGCTCAAGCCTTCCCATGTAGCCCTCGTCTCTACGCCGTTCGTTCTCTGCACACTTGCGAGCAAGAACAGTCCATTCCTGGCACGCCTTACTGGTGGAGTGGCAAATCTCATCGGCGCCACGTCCCTCTATCCCCGCGCTGGGACCGGAGGGGCTGGTGGCTGTGGTGAGTTGCAGGCCGTGAGCGCGGTGGCAAGCGCAACCGCGATCCATGGACTTCGGGATGCTGATTCCATCCCTGGAATCTTGGCCCTGAAGGCAAGAAAGGCAACGGGGCCTCTGCTATTCCAACCCGGTAACCATCTCGAGCCGTCGATGCTGGAGGGAATCCGAGGATTCGTAGTCCCCTTAATGGTGCGCCCAGTTCGGAAGGACCCGCGAGGGAGAGTCCGTGGAGTCCGCGGAGTTTGTGAACAATCCCCTAGCTAGCCCATTCCCCTATTGCCGTACCACCCACAACGGTGGTGGTGCGTTGTCCGGAGCTAGGAGTGCCTTGATCGGGGTAGGGATGCGTTGAATCAGATGCTGGAACCGGGTGGGTCTACTCAGGGATCTCGGGGGGGATCCAGGCGATCTGATGGCGGTGGAGCTTGACTGGGCCCGCGCCGGCCCAGCCTCTGGCGGTGGTGATACTCGCTCTCGGGGCTGGCCTGCTGTAGTTCTCGGATTGACTCGATCGCTAGGCCGGCCAAGCTGCCTCCCAGCCCCAACAGCAAAAGTTGCCAGAACATGCGATTTGGCGGCAATTGCACCGGGGTGTTCTGAATCACCAGCAGCAATAGCCCCGCCAACACCAGGCCGCCGCCACCGCCAATCAGGGCGGCAGCGACTACACGCCTCGGCTCAATTGGACGGCTCATCTGGACTCAGCTGGCTGGAGCCACTGTTTCATCACCACGAAAAACACTGGCACCACAAACAGCGATAACAGGGTGGCCACCAACAGGCCGCCAAACACAACCGTGCCCAGAGAAGCCTGGCTGCGGGCCCCGGCACCGGATGCCAGCACCAGGGGCAGGAATCCGAACAAAGAGGAGATGGCGGTCATCACAATCGGCCGCAGCCGAGACTGGGCCGCCTGCTGCGCCGCCGCCAGGGCCTCCATACCCTGGTCCATGCGCTGGTTGGCTAGATCGACAATCAAGATGCCGTTCTTGGCCGCCAGGCCGATCAGCATTACCAGGCCCACCTGGGCATAGATATTGAGCACTTCGCCGCGGAGGGCCAAAAACAGCAGGGCCCCGAGCATGGCGGTGGGCACCGTCATCAAAATAATCAGCGGATCACTATAGCTTTCGTACTGGGCGGCAAGCACCAGGTAAACCACAATAATTCCCATGGCGAAAATCGCGATCGCCAGGGCACCAGCCTTTATCTCCTCCCGCGAGATACCTGTCCAGTCAAAGTTGATGCCCTGGAGATTAGCCTGTTGAAATACCTGTTGCATTCCTTTAATCGCCTGGCCAGAGCTCTTGCCCGGAGCCGGTGAACCCTCCAATTTTATTGATCTGAATAGGTTGAAGTGCGGGATCACCGAGGGCCCCGTGATCGGTTCAACACTAATAAATTCCGACAGGGGTATTTGCTCTCCGCTGGCAGCGGCAATCGAGAGCTCATCTAGCCGCTGGGGAGTGGAGCGGGGTGCTTCATCAGCCTGGAGATAAACGCGTCGCACCTTACCCTCTTGGAAGGTGTCATTCACGTAGGCGCCGCCAAAGTTAATGCTGAGGGTTTGCATGGCATTGCCGTAATCAATACCCAACGACGCCAGCCGTTCGCGATCTACCTTGATGTTGAGCTGTGGCGATTCAGGGCTAAACTGTGTGTACACATTGGTGAACTCGCCTGTGGCGTTGGCATCGGCGATCAACCTGCCAGCGGCAGCGTAGAAATCTGGAACGCTGAGGCTGCCGCCGCTGCGATCCAGCAGTTGGAATTCAAAGCCCCCAGAGGCTCCATAACCCGGAATCGAGGGGGGTTCGACCACAAATACACGGGCTTTATCAATAGAAGCAAGCTTTCTATTCAATCGCCTCACAATATCCTGCATCGTCTGACCAGGACCGCTGCGGTCTTGCCAGTTTTTAGTGCCAAAGAAGAAAAGACCTCTATTAGGCGCATTGCCATCTAAACTGAAACCTGAGAATACCGCAGCCGCCTCAATCGAAGATTCCTGGCGCAGCACCTCAGCCACTCGAAGATTGGTGGCTCTGGTGCCCTCCTCCGAGCCACCATCGGGACCCTGCAGGATGCCAATCGCGTAGCCCTGGTCTTCCACGGGCACAAAACCGGAAGGTATCGATCCAAAGGCAACACCGGTGAGCACCACCCCCACCGCCAAACCTGCCATCACCAACCGGCGGTGGCTTAACACCCAGCCCAGGCCGCCACTGTAGCCGCCCTCCAATTTGGAATATAGAATATTAAAGCGGCTAAAGATAACTGGGGTGAACCAACCGATGGCGCTGCCAATACCACTAAATAGCAGCACCTTTGCCGGCGACTCCAGATCGACAATAACGATGCTCACCAGGGCGGCAGCCAGCAGAAACGGCCCCAGCAAGGATCGACCGCTGACCAGGCTGAGGCCATACCCCAGCACCCCGCCCACCGCCACCACCGCCAGGGCGCCAAGGGCACCACCGCCCAGCAACAGCCCATAGCAAAAGCCCAGGGCCAGGCCCGCCCAGGTGTAGGTGTAGCGGCTGGGGGGATTGCCCTCCTGGGCCAGCAGCAGCGCCGAAAGCATCGGCGAGAAGCTGATGGCATTAAACGTGGAGATCGCTATGGCAAAAATAATTGTGGCAGCAAATTGCTTGTAGATAGTGCCGGTAGCGCCTGGGAAGAAGAGCACCGGCAAAAATACTGCAAATAGCACCAGAGATGTGGCCAGAACCGCAGCAAACAGCTCATCCATGGTGGCTTTGGCTGCCTGGAGGGCCGTGAGACCCTCGGCCTTCTTGGTGGAGGTGTCTTCGATTACGGTGATGGCGTCATCCACCACCAGGCCCGTGGCCAATACCAGGCCAAACAAGGTGAGCTGGTTTAGCGAAAATCCAAATAGCTTAACGAAGGCAAAAGTGCCTATCAGGGCAACTGGAATCGCAATTGCCGGCACAAGAGTGGCCTTCCAGTCTTGCAAAAATAGAAATAGAATCAGCACCACGAGCACAATGGCGTCTCGCAAGGAGTTGGAAACCCCTTGGATAGATGCGCGGACAAAGTCGGTGATGTCATATATCTTCTCCACCTTCAAACCCGGCGGGAGATCGCCGCGAAACTGCTCGATCACCTGCTTCACCCCCTGGGAGACATCCAGGGCATTGCTACCGCTGAGCTGGTAGATCGCCAGGGCCACCGAGGGCACTCCCTGCATATCGGTGGCGCTCACGTCGTAGGTTTCGCCACCAAGGCTGACCCGGCCCACATCCTTGAGGCGCACCAAAGCGCCATCACTGGTATTTTTAAGCACCAGATTTTCAAATTCTTCACTGGTGGTAAGCCGCCCCTGCAATTGAATCGTGAAGGTATAGCTTTGACCCGCAGGAGCTGGGGCGCCACCAATGCGGCCGGCGGGCACCAGACGATTCTGACTGTTTAGAGCCGCTTGCACATCCGCAGGGCTGAGATTGTGCATGCTGAGCTTGTCAGGATCCAACCAGATGCGCACAGCCAACTTACGATTACCAAAATAGACAACATCTCCCACCCCCTTCACCCGTTTTATTTCATCAGTGAGGCCTTGATCGATCAGGCCGCTGATGGTTTCAATGCTGAAGGGGTTTTTCCCGTCGGTACTGCCTACATTATATACCAGTAGAATTGATGTGGATGCCTTGGTAACAGTGACGCCAGCTTGGCGCACCTCCACAGGTAGCTGGGGTTCGGCCAGGGCCACCCGATTTTGTACATTTACCTGATTGATATCGCCATCGGTGCCGCTGGCAAAAGAGACAGTGATGGAACTGCTGCCGTCCGCCGCGCTATTGGAGGTAATGAACTCCATGTTCTCCACCCCATTGATCTGTTGTTCCAGTACATTGGTAACCCCCTGTTCCACGCTCACAGCGTCGGCACCCGTATAGCGGGCACTCACTTTCACCGTGGGAGGCGCAATATCAGGCAGGCTTTCAATCGGCAGTATTGGCAGGGCAATAAGCCCCGCGATCACGATTAGCAGGCTGCAGACCGTGGTTAAAACGGGGCGAGTAATGAAAGTGTTAGATGCAGACATGAATCAACGCCCTGCCTGAGCCGATGTCACCGCAACCGCCGTGCCATGGCGCAGATTTAACAGCTGACTAGTGATGATCACATCGCCCGGAGACAGGCCTGAAAGCACTGGATAGCGGCTATTGGCAATGGGGCCAAGCGTTACCCGAGTTTGGATGGCATAGCTACGATCCGCCGGCAGTTGTTTCAACGCCTCCGGTTTTATTTGGCCTGGATTGCGTTGCAGATCCGCCAGTTTGCCGAGCTTAAATACATAGCTTTGCCCAGATCCCTGGATGATGGCAGCCACCGGTACCGAAAGCTGGGATCGCTGATTCAGCACCACCCGGCTACGCAGCCTGAGGCCATTACGCAACTCGCCCCTGGGGTTGGCGATCTCCGCCTTTACCAGCAGCATCTGATCGCCGGCCTTGATGCTGGGATCGATCGAGGTCACCTTGGCGCGGGCCAGCTCCCGGTTCGCATCCGGATCGCTCAGCAATACGGTTTGTCCCAGCTGCAGCCTGTTGCGCATTTTTGCCGGCACATCTATACGCACAAACAGGCGTTGGTTAAGGATCAAGCTCGTCAAGGGATCGCCTGCCTTGATTACATCGCCACGCTTCACCTTTAGGTCGCCGATTTCTCCCTGAATTGGCGCGCGCAGGTCTTTGTAGGCCAGATCAGCTTCGCGGGCCTTGAGGCCGGCGCTGGTTTCGATCAGGCGCTGGCGAATCTCATCGCGCTGGATGGCGCTGGCGGCGCCGGCATTGACCAGAAACTCAAAGCGTTCATAGTTGAGCCGGTCCTTGGAGCGGGCCGCCCGCAGGCTGGCCACCTCCGCCTGCAACTGACTCTGATCGAGCACCACCAGCAGTTGGCCGGCCCGCACCAGATCACCCTGTTGCACCAGCAGTTGCTCGATGCGACCGCCGGCCTGGGCGGCCAGCTGCACTTTTTCCACAGCTTCCAAACTGCCGATGCTGCCCACCTGTTCGGCGAACAGAGCCGGCTCGGCTACGGCGGTGCTTACCGGCAGGGGCGGCCTCAACTTGGGCGGCTGGCGACAGGCTGCCAGCAGCCAGGGGGCTGCCAGCAGCGGCAACAGGACCGAAACACAGCTGCGGGCGCGCAAAGCAAGGGATTCTGTTCAGTCACTTTTAAGGGTTGAATGCACGATTGATGCTTCCTCGTCGTCGAGTTGAAACAAAGGCGCTGCTGGGCAA
>JBIKVR010000024.1:0-25657 GCA_044356735.1 Prochlorococcaceae cyanobacterium | reverse complement strand
TGGATGCTCTGTGCGGGTGGAGCAGCTACCCAGTCATCCAGTGCTGCGCAATCGCCTGATCGCCATGGGGGTTAAACCAGGCGTTCGACTGGAGGTTTTACGTCGCGGCCGGCCAGGGGGAATTCTCCACCTCACCTGTGGAGCCCTGGAGTTCATGCTAAGGCTTGAACACGCCTCTGAATTGACTGTAACTTGCATCCCGTGAAGCGATAACCTGCCTCCTTGGGCAACCTTGACAGATACCATAGACAAAGGCATAGGCATAATGCCCAGGCAGAGAGCACAGGCAGAGAGGATAGGCGGCGACCACACACTTTGCTCCCACGCTGAAAGGGCAGCCAAAATGAAATGACAGCCAGATGAAAAGGGTGGCTAAAATTAAAGGGCAGCTAAAAAATCCCAGATTACAATGTTCTCACGACCGGAAAAGCATTCGAGCGACTGAGCCCCCTTGGCAAGCCAATACTGAATAGGAACTTTTTGTGGCCCCCAATCCATTGGCGCTCCCAAGGGAGTGGCGCTATCCGAGCGCCAAGAGATTTGGCGAGTAATATATTTGTGTCTGAATATCGCTGCTGGCGCTGCCCGCCCAGCTACAGGTGCGCCATGGACCGCTGCCTGGCTTATCCACCCATAGCCATCCAGCCCATAAATTGATTGCATGAACTGTGATGGGATGACCTGCTCCGCCCGGCCCACCGAAACCCTTGAACTGTGATGGGATGACCTGCTCCGCCCGGCCCACCGAAACCCTTGAACTGTGATGGGATGACCTGCTCCGCCCGGCCCACCGAAACCCTTGAACTGTGATGGGATGACCTGCTCCGCCCGGCCCACCGAAACCTTTGAACTGATCGTGGTGGGCGGCGGCCATGCCGGCTGCGAGGCAGCCCTTACCGCAGCGCGCCTGGGCCTGCAAACGGCCCTGTTCAGCCTCAACCTGGATCGGATCGCCTGGCAACCCTGCAATCCGGCGGTGGGTGGTCCGGCCAAGAGCCAGCTGGTGCATGAGGTGGATGCCCTGGGCGGCGTGATCGGTCGCCTCGCCGATGCCACCGCCCTGCAGAAGCGGGTGCTCAATGCCAGCCGTGGACCGGCGGTGTGGGCCCTGCGCGCCCAGACCGATAAGCGCCAGTACGCCCGTCAGATGCTGCAGTTGCTGCAGCACACCCCCAACCTGGCCCTGCGCGAGGCGATGGTGACCGATCTGGTAACGGAGGGCTCGGCGGAGCGGGGGGATTTACGGATCGCCGGCGTAGGCACCTACTTCGGCAGCGTCTACGCCGCGCCGGCCGTGATCCTCACCACCGGCACCTTCCTGGGCGGCCAGATATGGGTGGGCAACCAATCGATGTCAGCCGGTCGAGCTGGCGAACAGGCCGCCCAGGGCCTAACCGAGGCCCTGGAGGGCCTGGGCTTTGTCACCGGTCGGCTCAAAACCGGCACGCCAGCGCGGGTGGACCGACGCAGCATCGCCCTGCATCAACTGGAAGAGCAGCCAAGCGACGCCCAGGATCGCTTCTTTTCCTTTGATCCGGAGGCCTGGGTGAGTGGCGAGCCGATGAGCTGTTACCTCACCCGCACCACCGCCGCCACCCATCAGCTAATCCGCGACAACTTGCAGCACACGCCGATCTATGGCGGCTTCATCGACAGCAAGGGACCCCGCTATTGCCCATCTATAGAAGACAAGATCGTGCGCTTTGCCGATAAGGAAAGCCATCAAATATTTCTGGAGCCGGAGGGTCGTGACACCCCTGAGATCTATGTGCAGGGCTTTTCCACCGGTCTGCCGGAGCGGCTGCAATTGGAGCTGCTGCGCAGCCTGCCGGGCCTGGAGCAATGTGTGATGCTGCGGCCTGCCTACGCCGTGGACTACGACTATTTACCGGCCACCCAGCTGAAACCATCGCTGGAAACCAAACGAGTGGCGGGCCTGTTTTCCGCCGGCCAGCTCAACGGCACCACCGGCTACGAGGAGGCGGCGGCCCAGGGGCTGGTGGCCGGGCTGAACGCGGCGCGCTATGTGCATGGCGAGACGCCGGTGCACTTCCCGCGCCAGGGCAGTTACATCGGCACCTTGATCGACGACCTGGTGACCAAGGATCTGCGCGAGCCCTATCGGGTGCTCACCAGCCGCAGTGAATACCGGCTAGTGCTGCGCGGCGACAACGCCGATCGCCGCTTGACACCCCTGGGTCGCGAACTGGGTTTGATCGACGATCGTCGCTGGCAGATCTACAGCCGCAAACAGGGGGCAATTGAGGCAGAAAAGCAGCGTTTGCACAGCGTGCGCCTCAAGGCCAGTGATGCCGCCGCCCCGGCGGTTAGCGCAGCCACCCAGGCCCCGATCAAGGGCTCGATCACCCTGGCCGAGCTGCTGCGCCGCCCCGGCTTCCACAGCGCAGACCTGGTGCGCCATGGCTTGGCCGCCGATTTGCCCCTGGACGTGCGGGAGGGTGCGGAGATCGACATCAAGTACAGCGGCTATCTGGCCCGGCAGCAACAGCAGATCGACCAGGTGAAGAAGCAGGAGCAGCGCCCCATACCAGCCCAGCTCGACTACGGCGCCATTGTCACCCTCTCCAAGGAGGCCCGCGAGAAGCTGACCTCGGTGCAGCCCCTCAGCCTCGGCCAGGCGGCCAGGGTGCCGGGGGTGAGCCCCGCTGACGTCAACGCCCTGCTGCTGTGGCTGGAACTGGATGCGCGGCGCCGGGCCTGCCAAAGCTCGAATGGGGTCGGTAAGTTGAGCGCGCTGTCGGCCAGAAGCCAACCGTGAGCCCCAGCCAAGCCACCCCTCGTTCCAGGATCTACTGGGAGCTCAAGGCCGACCAGGTTTTAAACGAAGTCTTTAACCAGGCGGCAAACCAGGCTGCCCAGACCAGCACTTACCAAACCAGCAGCTACCAGGCCAGCGCCCACCAGAACAGAGCCCCCCAGGACAGCGCCTACCAGGACAGGATTGATCGGGCCATTGAGGTGGAGGTGCTGGAGCCGGCGGCGCTCAAAGCGGCCAGGCCCCCGGTCCATTGGCAGGCGAGCCCGGGCCAGCTGTTGGTCTTCTCCGCCATCGGCATGGCTGGGCTGCTCGTTGCTGGCATCGGCCTGGGCCTGTGGAGCCAGAGCCTCCAGACCCTGCGCCAGGAACAAAACCTGCTGCTCCTGGAGCGACTGCGCAATTTTGGTCCGGCCGGATCTGCTCAAATCAGTGATGCGGCGGTGCCCAAGGCTGAGCCCGGCCCGGTGGCGGACCAGGCCAGCAGTGCAGAGCTGCCGCCGCCACCGAACGAGCCCTGGATGCAACAGCTGGCCAGCCTTCCCGGCGGCCAGGCTGCAGCGGTGCAGTCCCTGCCGGCCACTGTGCTGCCCAATGATCAGATCGCCAAACCCGCTCCAGCGGTGACGATGCTGCCTCCCGCCGCGGCGAACAGAGCCGCAGGCGCTTCGGTAGGCTCCACCCCCATGCTGATGGGGGTCGTGCAGGCTCCGGGCCATGGTGCTACGGCCATCTTCCAAATCGGCGGCAACTCCAGCACCGCCGCCGTGGGGGAACTGATCGGCGATACCAGCTGGCGGCTGCGCTCGGCCAGCAGCGATTCGGTGCTGATTGAACGGGGTGGCGAGCAGCGCCGACTCAGTCTCAGCGGAGACTCCTAAACTTGAGTTTGTAAAGGGGGTGGTTGCTGTGCCACTGCTGGCCTCCCCGGAACTGCTCTGGCAGGCCCCCCATAGCGACGTGCTGGCGGGGCGCTCTAGCCCCGGGCCCGGCTTGGCCCTCAGTGGTCCTTGGCGGCTGCTGCTGCTGGGTGATGGCAGCCCCACCCGCCATCTGCAGAGCCTCAGTGGACTGCCGGTGCAGATCGATTTGATCGCCATGGCCGCGGAGGCCTCGGCCCCGCCGGGCGGAGCAACGCCAGCGGAAATCGCCGAGCTGGATCCACCCCTGCTGCGCCGCCAGGTTTGGCTGCGCTGCGGCAACCGCAGCCTGGCCTGGGCCGAAAGCTGGTGGAATCAACAGCAGGCCGATCAGCATCTACTCAACCGCAACCAGCCGATCTGGCTCAGCCTCACCAGCAATCGGGCTGAGTTATTTCGGGAAGTGGATGGCCTAGCCCTGGTGACCGCTCCCTGGCTGGAGCAGCGCTTTGGGCGCAGGGGCCCCTTCTGGGCCCGCCATTACCGCTTCTTCCGGGGCGGCCAGCCATTAACGGTGATCCGCGAAGTGTTCTCGCCCGATCTGGAGCACTGGCTCGGGCCCGCCACCCAACCCTGTCCGCCGGTGCGTCCACCGAACCGCTTCGACCCTTGGATTGGGGGTGGCTAGGCCAAGCGCAGGGCCTCGGCTTGTTTGCTGGCCCGTTCCAGCAGGTGGCGCAAGCGCTCTTCGTCCAGATGGGTGAGGTTGGTGCGCAGCAGCTTGGCGTGGGGGGCATGGGCCCTCAACCGCTCGATCACCCGATCCGGACTGGCCTCGCGTACCAGCAGGCAGAGGGCGGCAGAGCCGCGGGGCAGGGTTTCGCCCAGCTCGCGCATGAAGCCGTCGTGGATACCCAGATCGGAGAGGGATCCGGATACTGCCCCCACCCCGGCTCCAATCGCCGCCCCCAGCAGGGGATTGAGGAACAGCAAACCCACCAACGTGCCCCAAAAGCCACCTCCAAGCGCCCCGGTGGCGGTGAGATTCAGGGACTGGCGCAGGTGCACCTGGCCGTCACCGTCATGCTCCACCACCACGGCATCCTCTAGAGACAGCAACTGCTCCCGCTGGATGTCCACCACCTCCCGCCGCACCTGCTCGGCCTCCTCCACCTGGCTGAAGCCCACCACCACCAAAGTGCTCATCGCCAATGCCAACCACTGACCGCACCGTAGGCAGGGCAAATGGCCTCAGCCGAGCTGGCGACGGCGGCTGGAGCGGGGCAGGGCCCGCCCCCTGGCCGCAGTTGCGCTGGATTCGGTGGCTGCGGATTCGGCGGCTGCATTTACAGATGTATTTGTGGTTGCCGGCTCCGGTCGCTGCCAACGGGGCACCAGGAAACTGTCGTCGTCGGGCCAGTCCTGATCTGCAGCCGCGCCGCCTCGGCGGGAGATCGCCTCTAGGGGCCGACGGCCGCGCCGCTGGGATGGGGGCGCAGTGGCCCAAGCGCTGGGGCCAGCGCTGACAGAGGCGGCGGCTGCCGAGCCAGGGTTGCCGGCGGCAAAATCTCGTGAGGTAACTGAGCGTGTCTGCAGGCGGAAGTCAGGACGGCCATTAGAGCTGAGCTCTGGCCGAGCTTCTGGCCTTGCTTCTGGCCAGCCCTCTAGCCGAGCTTCTTGCCGAGCTTCTGGACGGCCAGCAGGGCGCGGTTCCTGCCAGGGTTCCCGCCAGTCATCCTCGTCTTCCAGGATCCAGTCGAGCTTGTTCTCCACCCAGCGGCCCAGCCCCTCCAGGCGAGGCAGAGATCCAGCTGTTCTGCCTTCCCCTCGCGCCGGCGGCCGCGATCCCGGCCGGGCTCCCGACACCCCATCCACCAGTTGCCGGCCAGCGCTCATCAGTCGATCGATGCCCTGCTCCAGGCGATCGGGGCCGCCCCGGCGCGGGCCAGGGCGGCGGCCCAGGGCTGGATCAGACCCCCGGGGCTCGAATCTGGGGGGGCTGGGATCTGGGAAGTTGGGGTCATAGCGACTCATCGACCAAAACTACCGAGGCCTTCACCAGCGACGCCGGGCCGCCAGCCAATGCTCCCGGCCCATGCCCAGCAGGGCGATGGCAAGGCCAGCCCATTCCAGGCTCCATAAAAAGACGCCCATCGCCACCGCCGCCAAGGCCGAATCGCTCTCTGGTGACGCTAGTGGTTGGCAGAGGCGCCATCAGTCAAGGCCGTTAGGAGCTTCGCCCTGGATCAGTTCGTTTCTGGCCAGTTCGCCTTGAACCAATTCAAATTGGAGCAGACAGCTGGCGTGCCAGCGGCCGCCGTGCAGCCGTTCACAGCAGAGACGGCAGGCCAGGTTGCGCAGCCGGCGGCGATAGGGGGAGCTGATGCCGCAGTTGGGACAGCGGGCGATCCAGCGCCCTGGCCCCAGGCTGTCGGCGGGCAGGGGATAGCGGTGGCGCACTGTCACCTGGAACTCGGCCTGGGCGGCATTGATCGCCGCCATGCGGGCCCGGAAGTTGGGGCCGTGCACCTCCCGCAGGCCCAACACCCGATCCAGCCAGGCGTGGATCATTTCGTGGCAGAGCGTGCTGATGGTGGCCTGGCGCGGCAGGGCCTCCAGCAGCGGCCGGGACAGCACGATGTCGCAAAATTCGCGCCCGGCGCCATCGCGGCCGCGGCGATAGAGACCCGCGGTGCGGCGCATGCGGCCATCGCTCCAGCGCAGCGCCAGTGGGGGGGCGCTTGTTGCGGCAAGGCTGCCCTCAAAGTGCTCCCGATCGAGCCGATGAAACAGGGGCAGCAGCGGCTCCAAGGGCACCGCGGCGAGGGCGTAGAAACAGCGCCATTCTGGCCGGATCGGCCTGAATCCCGAGCTTGGCGGCGATGCCGCGGCGGGGGAGGGCAGTCGGTCAGACTCAGGGGTCGAATCGCAGCGTCACAGGCAATGGAGATGGACTGGGTACTCGTCCGTGACATCGGCGGCAAGGCCCTGTTGGCCGGTGCCAGCGCCCTGCTCCTCTACTGGACGATCTCGGCGGTGAAGCTGGTGCTCAGCGCCCGCGGCATCAATCCGCTGATCAAGCAGTTCTTCACCCAGGTGGCCAGTGGCCAGGTGGATGGGGCCTATCTGCTCACCACCAAGAACTACCGCAGCCACGTCACCCGCACCCAGTTCATCCGCTTCCTGGTGGAACTGAAGCTGAACAAATACCGCAACCTCAAATCGGGTCGGCCGCGCCTGGAGGAAAACCAATTAATTCTCACCGTGAAGCTCAAGAGTGATGGCAGCGAAGAATTGCCGCTCGACTTCACTTTCGTGAAACTCGATCAGCAATGGCGCATCGATCGAATCAGGAAAACCGCCGCAGCCTGAATCGCCTAGGGAAGCTCTGAATAACTCGAGCCACGGCCCGTAGAGCCATGATGCCGCAATGGCTCCCAGCTAGCCTGGGCGACAGAGTGGCGGTTGATCAGAGCTTCCTTAGCTCTCCCTAGCGCCCCTAACACCTAGCCCTCATATGGCTAGCCCCCCATCGCATCGAGCAATCCGTTGCGCCTAGCCCTCCATTACGCCTGGCCAGCCATAGCTCCTAGCCCCATACCGCTAGCCCTCCTCTACGCCTAGGTCTCCTCTACGCCTAGACCTCGCTAGCGACTAGCCAGCCATAGCGCCTAGCCCTCCCTATCGCCTGGCCGTCTACAGGGCCTAGATAGTGGTTTCCCCCCGTGAGCACCTCCCCTTGAGCCCCGCCTCCAGCCCCCCAAACCAAGCCAGCGCTGAGGGGCAAAGGGCAGCTGAATTGCGAGATCTGCTCAACCGCGCCGCCCACGCCTACTACGTGCTCGATGCGCCGGTGATGGAAGATCCGGTCTACGACCGGCTGTATCGGGAGCTGCTGGAGCTGGAGCAGGCCCAGCCAGAGCTGCGCAGCGCCGACAGCCCCACCCAGCGGGTGGGCGGCAAGCCGTCCGAGGGCTTCCAGGAGGTGGAGCATCGCCTTGGCCTGCTCAGCCTCGACAACGCCTTTAACAACGACGAATTAGCTGGTTGGTATGGCCGGCTGCTGAAGGTGCTCGACCGGGAGCCGAGCCCCGGTGAGCCGCCGCCGGCCCTGGCGATGGTGGGAGAACTGAAAATTGACGGCAACGCCCTGGCCCTCAGCTACGAGCGGGGCCTGCTGGTGCGGGCCGCCACCCGCGGCGATGGCGAGCGGGGGGAGGAGATCACCGCCAATGTGCGCACGATCCAGAGCGTGCCGCTACGGCTGCAGCTGGCCGAGCCCCCCCCCTGGCTGGAGGTGCGCGGCGAGGCATTGATTCCCGACGCCAGCTTTGCGGCCATCAACCGGGAGCGCCAAGCCCGCGACGAAGCCCTCTTCGCCAACCCCCGCAACGCCTGCGCCGGCACCCTGCGGCAACTGGATCCCAAGGTGGTGGCGGCCCGCCGCCTGGATTTCTTCGCCTACACCCTGCACCTGCCGCCCCAGTGGCAGCCGGCTGCTGGAGATCCGCCGCTGCCCCGCAGCCAGTGGGAGAGCCTGCAGTGGCTGGAGGCGGTGGGCTTCCGGGTCAACCCCAACGCCGAGCTGCTGCCAAATCTGGAGGCGGTGGCCGACTTCTTCGCCGCCTGGGATGAACGGCGCAAGCAGCTGGCCTATGCCACCGATGGGGTGGTGGTGAAGCTGAACGATCTGCGCCTGCAGGATGCCGCCGGCTTCACCCAGAAGGCACCGCGCTGGGCGATCGCGCTCAAATATCCGGCCGAGGAGGCCCCCAGCCGCCTGCTGCGGCTCAGCTACCAGGTGGGGCGCACGGGGGTGGTGACCCCAGTGGCCGAATTTGCCCCCGTGCAGCTGGCGGGCACCAGCGTTAGCCGGGCCACCCTGCACAACGCCGATCGGCTGGCGGAGCTCGACCTGCACCTGGGCGACACGATCGTGGTGCGCAAGGCCGGCGAGATCATCCCCGAGGTGGTGCGGGTGCTCACCGAACTGAGGCCCGCCGCCGCCCAACGGGCGGAGCTGCCGCCTGTCTGCCCGGAATGTGGATCGCAGCTGGTGCGGGAGGAGGGCGAGGCGGCCACCCGCTGCGTGAACAGCAGCTGCCCGGCGATCCTGCGGGGCGCCCTGCGCCACTGGGTGAGCAAGGGGGCCCTGGACGTGGAGGGGCTGGGTAGCAAGTTGATCGAGCAGCTGGTGGATCGGGGGCTGGTGGCCTCGATCGCCGATATCTATGGCCTCGACGGGGCGCTGCTGGCCAGCCTGGAGCGCATGGGCCCCAGGTCTGCCCAGAATCTGCTGGAGGCGCTGGCCGCCTCCCGGCAACAACCCTGGCATCGCCAGCTCTACGGCCTGGGCATACATCACGTGGGCGAGGTGAGCGCCAAGGCCCTGGCCCGGGCCTTTCCCAGCGCCGAGGCCCTGGCCGCCGCCGCCCGGGAAGCGCCGGAATCGATCACCGAGGTACATGGCATCGGCGGCGAGATCGTGCAGTCGCTGCAGCAATGGCTGGCCACTCCCGCCAATCAACAGTTGCTGGAGCAGTTGCGGCGGCTGGGCTTCTCCCTGGCGGCGCCCGAGCCGGAGCCGGGCGCCGCCAACACTGCCGCCCCCCAGCTGGCCGGCCTCAGCTTCGTGCTCACCGGCAGCCTGCCATCGCTGAGCCGCAGCCAGGCCCAGGCCCTGATCGAGGCGGCCGGCGGCAAGGTGATCGCCTCGGTGAGTCGCAAAACCAGCTATGTGGTGGCCGGCGTGGAGGCGGGCAGCAAGCTGGTTAAAGCCCAGGGCCTCGGGTTGCCGGTGATCGATGAGGCGGGCCTGCTGCAGCTGCTGGCGGAGAAATAGGCGCTAAAAAGCTCCAGTGCCGATCGAACCAGAGTCCCCTTCGCCGATAAAACCAGAATCCCCTTCACGCCAGGCCCTTTAGTCCCCAGGTCATTAGTACCCTGTGTCGTTAGCCCCCGCTGCCGTTAACCCCCAAGCCCTGGTTCTTCTGAGCTTTGCTTGCCCAAGATCAATTAATCATTCCTACGGATTTTGACCATGGACCCCCTGCAAAGTTCAATACCGGCCTGCATCAAGACCGCCTGTGGCCGGGCCAAATATCAAGAGCTGGCGGGCCACTGCGGCTGGCTAGCCCGGCTGAGACTGGCCTGGTTTGTGACGATCGCGGCGCTGAGGGACTGGCGCCTGCCAGATGCCAACCAAAGCTCACCCAAACCCTGATCTTGACTTTATCTCGAGCTGATCTCAGGTTGATCTCAGTTTGATCTCGACTTGATCTCGACTTGAGCTCAGTTTGAACTCGACTTGAACTCGACTTGATCTCGCTTAAACCAAAATTGATCTCAATCTGAGCCCGGCTGCCCCTGCTCCCCCGGCGGGATTTGCAGCGCCTGCCGGGCGGCGCGGCCCACCAACACCACGGTGGCCAGGGTGGCCAGCAGGCCGACAATGCGCAGGGCCCAGGTGCCGAGATCGGCCTTGCCCGCAAGCACCTCGGGGAAGCGGGCCACGTCGCCGGCAAAGGCCCCCAGGGCACAGAACAAAACAGTGCCGGGCAGGATGCCCAGCAGGCCCAGGCTGTAATCGCGCAGGCTCACCTCGCTGAGCCCATAGGCCAGATTCAGCAGACTGAAGGGGAAGGCAGGCGACAGGCGGGTGAGCAGCACCAGCCGCAGGCCCTCGCGGCTCACAGCCTGTTCCACAGCTTGCAGCTTGGGCAGGGCCGCCAGTCGGCGCCTGGCCCAGTTGCGCAGCCAGCTGCGCCCCAACAGGAAGGCGGCCTCGGCGCCAAGACAGGCCCCCACAAACACCACCAGGCTGCCCCACCAGGTGCCGTAGAGGGCGCCGGCCAGCATGGAGGCCCATACACCAGGCAGCAGCAGGGTTACCCAGAGGGCGTAGAGGGGAATGAACAGCAGCGCCCCCAAGGGCGAGCGCAGGGCGGTCAACAGCTGCTGCAAATCCAATGGGCTCAAAGGCAATGGGCTCATCGGTATCTGGCCCGTCGGCGTCGGGGGGTTTACCTTCCTAGCCAGGCGAGCTGTTCACCAGCCGAGATCATCGCTAACTGAACCCATGGCCGGCCAGCCTGAACTGCCAGCATTAACGCAGAAGCGTTAGATCAGGCTCGCCATATCAGGGGTGGGAGCCACCGATCAGGCTTGGCAGTACAGGCAAAACATATATCAACCTTTTGCGGGAACATAAGGCAGGGAAGAATGGTGCACCACGATCCGGAGCTTACCGGAAGGATCCTTAACGAAGGTCCATGTCTTGTCGACAGTGGTTACCTCACCATTCTTGTTGGTGATCATTACCTTGCCCATGGTGCTGGCACTATCTTGATCAATGAAAATAGCCGCATTGCAAATATTAACTTTGCGCCAGCCCTTCAAGGCAAAGCCAGTATCACCGGGGAAGGCGGGATCGCCACCAACGAAATAAGCCAGGGCTCCGGCGCGAGTGGTGCGGAAAGTCTGGGGAACAGTAGTAAGAGTTGGCTTGAACAGTACCGGTCCAATGTTGTAGCCATAGGCACTGTCAATTACTTTTGCGGCCAGCTCTTTAGCCGCTGCCTGGTCATATTTGCCATCTTTTTCATTCTTGTCATAGGTGGTGGAAATAGCCACCAATGCTTCGCCCCAGCCTTTTTGCGCCGCAAGCACCTCTGCTTCGCTGATGGCCGACGGCTTCAACAGGGTGGCCTTGATCGCCGGACAGTCAGAAGTCGACTGGGCTAGAGCAATAGAGGGACTTAACGCAACTAGGCCAGCGACGGCAAGGGCGGCAACCAGAGCCGGGGAGGATTTCATCGCGTAATTGAGCAAGTTCAACCGGACAAGGCTATCCAACAAGCCACAGAAACCTTCTGTTTCACCACGGAAATTGCCATGTTTTTTCACATAAAGCATATTCCGCCAAATATCCCGAAAGGAGTGGCTAGGATGGGGGGTTGCTTTGCTGAAAAACAGGCCGTGGTACTTCGCTTTGCTTTTGCGGGGCACAGCTTTCCCATATCACCGCCATTCACCTGGCACTCTTGCCCACAGGAGCAGGTTCACGCCATACCATCTTTATCAAGCGTCACTACAATATAGCGCAACCTCAATCTAGCATCACCCCAATCTAGCGTCATTTCAGTTTAGTACATATTCAACATGGCTCCACTATGAACTAACACTCAATCAAGGGCACCTCGAAAAAGCCCTTTCGGCTTGCGAGAGCCAAAGCAAAGCCAGTCGCTGCAACAGATATTAGATCACGAGATAAGCAGAATTTGGGATTTTTGAGGTGCCCTCAATCGAGATTGCGGAAACCCCTAAAAAATCGATTATTCGAATTCTGCGGCTCAAGGGCAGACAATTCGCCAACAGGCTTCACCCACCATGAGACCAGTGAGATCAGCGAAATCAGTGAGGTCAGTGAAGTCAGCGAGATTTGGGATTTATCAAGCTGACCTTACGTCTACCATGCTCATTTAAACATCGAATTAGCTTCGAGCTGGTCCGCACATGCAGGATCAGATTCTCACCCACCAGCCAATAGCAGCTAGACAGCCATTTCCACCAGATCCTTCAAAAATATCATCCCATCAACTTACCGGATATAACAATAGCAACATCCACCTCTGAGCAGCGGCCAGCAGCGGCCAGGAATTCCCTATGACATGATCCATCAAACACATAATCCTGCTAATCAACGGGAGATAACTACGCTATTGCACACCGCTCAATAGCGACAAGGCGGCAAAGCAACACTTTATCCATGGCCCACTGCAGCCGAGGCTGAGGCACTTTAGGAGTCACAGAACAACCGCCACTTCACTGCTACAGCCAGATGAGATCGCTTGCAGCATCAGGGCTCCACTGGGCATTGCTCGGGTTTTTCAGAGCTTCCTTAGGCGGCTCTAGGAACCAGATAACGCCAACGATTAACAGCCTGCTTGTCCAACAGTGGTGGATGGTGATTAATAATAGAGAAAAATGGTGGGCTCCCCTGTAGTTGACGTCGATCACGCCCCCTTAGCCACCGCCCATGCCTAACGCCACCCCCCTGGAGTTCATCCCGCCCCGACTCGACCGCCGGGTGTTGTTCGGCGCCCGGCTGCTGCTGCCCCTATGGCTGCGCAGCGGTGGCATCCGGGGGATCCAGGTGGAGGGAATCGAGCGGCTGCAGTTGGCCATGGAGCGGTTCCAGACCGGTCAAAGCCGGCTGCTGCTGGCCTTCCGCCACCCCAGCCTGGATGATCCGGCGGTGATGGCCCAGCTGCTCTGGGGCGAACTGGCCCGCAGCTGCCGCCCCCGCCCCCACGCCCAGTTCCTGTTCGACCGCGGCATTCCCCTCTGGGCTGGCGCCTGGATGGGCTGGCTGCTGTCCCGGCTCGGCGGCTGCTCGATCCAGCGCAGCAAGCTCGACCTGCCCGCCCTGCGCACCGCCCGCGCCCTGCTGCTGGCTGGTCCGCACCCCTTTGCGGTGGCGCCGGAGGGGGCCACCAACGGCCACAACGAAGCGATCAGTCCTCTGGAGCCAGGGGTAGCCCAGCTGGCCCTCTGGACCGCAGACGACCTCGACCGGGCCGGCCGGCCCGAGGCCACCGAGCTGCTGCCGATCGGCCTGCAATACAGATTCACTAAACTTGTGTGGCCCGCCATCGAGGCCCTGCTCAGCCAGTTGGAGGCGGATGGGGGCCTGCCCGCCAGCTCAGACCATTCACTAGATCCAGAAAGGCTCTACGGGCGCCTATTCAGGCTCGCCGAACTAATCCTCAGCCGCATGGAAGGCTTCTACCGGGATGCCTATCACCTGCCCCTAGAGAAGAACACCACCCGCCTGCCTAAAACCACCACCGAATCGCTGCCCGAACCACTGCCCGAACCACTGCCGGATGCCAACGACCAGCTAGGCGTGCGTCTGAACCTGCTGATGGAGGCGGTCTTGGCCCTGGTGGAGCATTCGCTTGGGGTGAAGGCCCACGGCGGTGTGGGCGAGCGCTGCCTAAGGCTGGAACAGGCGGGCTGGGATCGCCTCTACCCCGCACCTGGCAACCATTCTGAAATTAGTAACAAATCTGCTGTTGGCAACCGTGATGGAGTTAGCAGCCCAACCGGAGCCAGCGCCCTGGATCGAGGCCTGGCCGACCGCTGGGCGGAGGAAACCGAGCGGCAGCTCTGGCACATGCGCCTGGTGGAATCCTTCGTGGCGGTAAGCGGCCGCTACGTGAAAGACCAACCCAGCCAGGAGCGTTTCGCCGACACCCTTCTGATTCTCTGGGACACCATGGCTCGCATCAAAGGTACTAACCCGGCTAGGAGGCCGCGCCTGGGACCCCGCCGGGCGCTGGTGCGAATCGGCGAACCCCTGGCCATTGCTCCGCGGCTGGCCGCCTACCGCGTCGATCGCCGCGCCGGCGTGGCTGCCCTCACCGAAGAGCTGCGCAGCAGCCTGTGGGGCTTGATTGTGCCCACCGGCCCGGCTAACTAGCTGAGCTGGCTGACCGCCTACATCTCCCATTAGGGAGCCGCAGGCGGCATGAAAATGGCCTAGCCGATGACAATAAGACGCTAAATAAGCGACGTAAAATTAAAGCCAATAACCATATCGTCGTAGTCCAGGTCGCCACCACCAGCAATATCTTCCAGACCGAAAAGGTTATTGCCCAGGGAGCGAAAATGGCTGATGCCATCGCCATTGGCGTCACCATAGGCAAAGAAGGTATTGCCATTGACCAGGGCGTAGGGAGCCAGGAAGCTACCGCCGGTCACATCAGCAAAGTTAATGCTGCTGGTTTGATTGTTGGCCAAGCTGAGATTGCCGAGTTGGCTTACGAGGTTGTCGGTGCGCAGGGCCGCTTCCCCATAGCCCAGATCCCCAGGCCGCAGACGAGTAAGGCCATCGGCTGCCACAATTGTGCCCTGGGCATCTAGCGAGCGGTAAAAACCAACAACAGAATTGTATTCAGCTTCCCTTCCCATAGCAATCGAACCCTGAAGGCTCTGGGTAGCTGTGAGAGCACTGAGGTCTAGCACCGGTGCCTGCGCCTGGGCCTGGCCAATCAGGGCGTTGAGTCCGGGATCCCCGGTTAAAATGCCAAGGGAGAAACCTATGCCGCTGCTGGAGGGCAAGAACACCTGGCCGTTACCAAGATCAACCGGATTTAGATAACTAAAACGGCTGTCGCCAAGGTTTGTGAGTTGATCAAGGCTGGCATCTTGAACTTCGAAGAACCTCAGGCTCTGGCCGTTGATCAACAGGATATCCCGATCGAAGCTGGTGTTGGCAGGAAGGGTAACGTCAGTATTCTCTAGGCTCGACAAGAGAGTCTTGGCCCGGTTCCGCACCCAGTTGAAATCGTTCAACAGATTTGCCGAGCCAGCCAACTCATCTGGGGTGAGTACTATATAACCAACCTGATTAGAAGTGCTGGAGCGGCCGCTGAGAATGGCTCGCAGACTCACAGCGCCTGGAGCTGTATTTCCCGACTGAGCAACGGTGAGCAGGCCGGAAGCCGAGCTACTGAAGCTAATAGCCGAGAGATCGACAAAGCCGGCAAAAGAGGGATCATCAATCTTGCCGTTTACGACTCCATCCTTGTCACCATAGCCACCGTCAATAAGGCTGAGAGCAAAGAAATCAGGGGTACCATCATTATTGATATCGTAAAAGCGTGCACCAGCACCGGTGATCGGGTCGTAGGTGAGCGGGGAAGCAGTACCCGTGTTATGATTTAGAGCGTAATAGAGAAGCTTACGATTAGGTAAACGACCAGATGGATCACTGAGTTGAGGCAGGAGGTCTGCAGCTACCAACTCCAACGAAGCAGCAAGGCCAGCACGATTCTGGCCTGGCGCGATATTAACAGCGAAGTCAATGGCCGTGGAGTTACGAGTTACACCGCTCTGATTCATTATTGCAAGACTATCTTGATTAATTCCCGAGACAGGGAGAATCGCCAGCTCGGTACCCAAAGGGAATGAGGCGCCGCTGACAGTTACAGGAATCTGTTTTGTTACACCACTGGGCGATGTGATGGATACAACCGTTGTGACAACCGTGGTGCCTGGTACTTCACTTACATCTGCAACGGAAAGGCTGAATGAAGCCGCAACGGGAGTGCTACCGGGTAGGCTAGGATCAGCCGCGATAACGATGACGGAGTAGGAGGACTTGGCCGCAAAGTTAAGTACAGTACCGGCCTTGAGATAGAGGCTGCTGCCTTGCACTTCAAAGCTGGCAGAATCAGAGCCGGAGAGACTAATGGTTTCGGTTCCAAACGCATCATCAGCAATGACAATATCCGCAACCTTTATCCGCACCGAGGTGCTGCAATTTTCCAACAAAGAGCTAGTAAGATTAACTAGATCTAGACTGCTCGGAGCGGCATTAAAGGTGAGAACTGGTGTAAAGCTTGCGAGGGCTTTTCCGTCACTAAAACCAAGCAATAGATTGGTCGCAGCCAACTGAGCTTCCGTGAGCTCGGCGGGTACAGTTGCCTTAAGCACAGTGCCAGCAACACTAATCCAATCAGGGCCCGCCAGTTTCACCAATTCAAGCTTGTCCGCATCAATATCAGTGCAATAAGGGGCTAAATCTTTAGTTATCTCTGTGCCACTGGTGAGCGATATCGCAATGGTGGGAATATTGAGCTGGGGGGCGGCGTTGATCGCCACATTGAGATCCTGTAGCTGCTTTCTTATCGACAGCCAGTCACCCTGAGGTGAGACACCATCAAGCAACAATTTATCGATTCCTGGCTCGTAGTCGAGGATGCGCAGCGGCTCCAGACCAGACGGATCAGAGCTATCGATCACGAAATCATCCAGCTCCCGATCCACCAGGGCGGTCACCGCAGGCAGGCCAAGGGATGCGGGGGCAGCCAGCAGACTGCCGCCGATCACCACATCGTTCACGGGCCGCAAGAAGAAGCGATCAGAGCCGGATCCACCAACTAACCGGTTGCTTCCCAGGCTGTCGGTATTGAACAGCTCGTCGCCGCCGGAGCCTGCATCCACGGTGGAGCCCACACCGGCGTAGATGCGGTCAGCAGCGGCAGAACCCAGCACCGTAACGTCCGCCAGCTGGATGCCGTCTCTGGGCAGGGTGGCGTAGTCGGCCGGGTCGAGCAGAGTTTGGCTGCCGGCGCCATCTACGGCCATGCCGATCACCAGATCCAGCTGCCGCCAGGCCGCTTGCCAATTGATCACTGGCGTGGCTTCCGGATTGACACTCAGGCTGAGATTGCGACTGGCCACCACTGTTTCACTGCTCCAGAGGGACATGCCCGACAGCGGATCCACGCCATCGAGGAACTGGAAGCTGCCACTGGCCTGGTCTGCGGTGACGCTGAGATCGAGAAAACCTCGGCGGTTCACATCGGCATACTTAAGGCCGTTGATGTAACCCGTGAACAGGCCATCCAAGCCGTCAACGGCTGGATAGCGGGACCGGATATAGGCATCGCCACCGGGCAGATACTTCTCCAGTCCTGGAGAGGTGACGCCGGGGGTGGCAAATTCCACCCCCGCCACCGTGCCAGCGGGCTGCTGGCCGGCAGCCATCGTGTCCAGCAGGCCGGCCCAGGCGTTATGGGTGTCGCCGGCAAGGCTGATCAGCCGCTTGCCCGCTGCCAGAGCGCTCTGCAAGATGATCTCGCGCTCGGCCCCATAACCATCCCAGGCATCCAGGTTGTAGGGGATCTTGCCGGCTTCGGCGAACAGGGCCTTCTCCGCAGGCGCGAGATCAGCGAAGGGAGTGCCGGTAGCAAGTTTTTGCAGCGGCGCAGCATATTTATCCAGCAGGGAGGGATTACCTGCATCCAGTAGAAGCTCCGCCGGCAGAGCCATCGACTGCATCAACACCTGCTGGCCGAGCACTTGCCAAGTAGCGGTGGAGCTGGACAGCTGCTGCTGCAGCCAGGCCAGCTGGGTGTCACCAATAAGATCACGATTAGGGTCCGTCCAGGCCTGTTGAACGGTGGCAAACACCAGCTCCTGGGTGACAAGGGGGGCCAGGGCGGCTGCAAAAGCGGGGATGGCGGCGGCATCCGCGGGAGGGGTGCGACCGATCCGGCCTGCATAAGCCCCTAGCTGGGTTGGATCGGCGAGGATGTCGCGGATGCGAGCCTGCACAGCGGCCGAATTGGGATAACTAAGCTGCAGATCGCGAGCGGTGAGCCTGGTTTCGAGGATGTGCAGCGCCAGCACATCGCCGAAATTGAAGGAGCGGTAGCCCTGGGTGAGGGGCGAAGAGGCGGTGGCGCCATCACTGGCCTGGCGCAGCTCTGGTTCGCGAATCGGCAGCCATTCGTAGTAGGCCTTCAAGGCGGCATCGCGACGCAGCAGCCAGTCACCCTCAGTGGCGCTCTGGTGATTCTGGGCACCACCTGCCCAGCTGTCATTGGTGGTTTCGTGGTCGTCCCAGATGGCAATCAGCGGCGCGGCGGCACGCAGGGACTGAAGATTGGTATCGGTGTGGTATTGGGCATAGCGCTGGCGGTAGTCGTCGAGGCTAATGATTTCGCGGTTTGGTAAGAAACCACGGCTGCCGGCGGCGCTCTCCGCCTCCCCATAGCCGCCAGGACCATATTCATAGATGTAGTCGCCTAGATGCACAAGGGCGTCATAGGGGTTGACAGCATTGATTGCGGCAGCACGGCCGTAGGCTGCAAAGGTATCAGCGGCTGGATAATTGGCGCAAGAAAAAACCGCCAACCGCACCGGATCGCCACCCACCGGAAGTGTCTTGGTTTGCCCCACCATAGACACCGTAGAGCCAGAGCGGAAGCGATAGAAATAGGGAGTGTCGGCGTTGAGGCCATCGGCCTCAACCTTCACCGTCCAATCACGGTCAGAACTGGTGCTGAAAAGGCCGCTATCTACGATAGTACCGGCCTCAAAGCTGGCGCTACGCGATATTTCCCAACTCACGTCAATCCCCCCAGCTGTCCCCTGGGGTGGCGTGATCCGGGTCCATAGGATCACAGAATCTGCGTAGGGGTCACCAGAGGCCACGCCATGGACAAAACTGACCGGAGAAGCTGCCATGGATCGACTGGATAAACGTGAAAAATTGGGAACTAAATTCAGATCTCAAGCTGTGAGATCAGAGCTGAAGATGCCGACCTCCCCTTGTTGGAGAGCTCGGCATCACGATCTAGATCAACTGAACAAGAAGTTGGCCTGGTTGTCCAGGGTGGCTACACTTGTATTGCTGAAGTGGCCAATGGCTGTGCCGGACACAGTGAGCAGAGAGTCAGCTCCCACCTGGCTGAAGCCGAGGTCGCTGAAAGTGAGGCCTCGCAGGCCCACCTTGTCTTCTCCGGCGCTGAAGTCCATCACGTACTGCTTGGCAGCAGGCTTATCACCTGGCTCGCCAATCAACCAGAACTGGTCGGCACCGGCGCCACCATTGAGGTAGTTAGTGCCGGCATCACCGAGGATGGTAAAGATGTCATTACCAGCGCCACCAAGGGCTCGGTTAGCAGTAGTGCCGATGATGAAGTCGTCGTCACCGCCCATACCGCTGAGGCGGTTGCCATCGCCCGCCTCGGCGCTGATCAAGTCATCACCACTGCCGCCGGTGATCACATCGCGGCTGCCGGCATAGATAGTGTCGGCGCCGGAGCCGGTGAAGATCTTGTTATCGCGGCCACCGAGAATTGCCGTATCCACGGTGTCGTTGCCGGCACCGGTGAACAGCAGATCGTCTCGACCATCAAAGGCCTGGAGCTTGATCGGCTCCGAAGTGAGCGTGTCGTCGTCGGCGGCGCTACCCACTTTGACGTCAAGCACCTCATCGCTGCGCAGGGCGGTGTTCTGCAGGCGCAGATCCTGAGAGGCGGGTGCGTCGGCCTGGTTGTAGGCCTTGGCCAATGTGCTGTGGTTTGCCTTCAGAAACTCGGCAAGAGCATCCTGTTCGGTGCCGTCGCCAGCGAAGGTGGCAACACCGGTGAGCGCTGCGGTGGGACTGAACAGATCAACCCGATTGGACGGACCGGCAACGTTCTGAACAGCATCGGTGGGGAATGGATAACTGTCGCCGCCTCCGGCCAGGAAGTTCAGCGTCACCATCCGGAAGCTGCGGGCAGAATCACCCACCAGGGCCCCGCCACGAACCACCACATCAAGGTCATTGCCCTGGCTGTCCTGGATAGCGAGGTTGAGGATGCGGCTACCGGCGGGCCTGGTGAGATCGAAACTGAACGCTACGCCACTCACCTGGGGGAAACGTCCCTGGTTTGGATAGACGGCAATACCGTGCTCTAGCAGTTCCTTGAGCTTGCTAGCAGTCACTGTTACCAGTGAGAGACTGTTGTTAAAGCGCAGAGAGTTTTCGATGTCAAGGGTGGAAATCCCTCCCTCCGGCTTGCCGGCTGATGGATTGGCGAGGGGGGGTTCCTTGATCCCGCTCACCACATCAATCGCGCCGATCTGGGAGCGGATGCCACCACCATTCTTCAGCGAAATCACCACCGAAGGATCAATGCTGCGGGCGTAGGCCAGATTGGCGTCAGCCGTCAGATCACCCAGGTTGGTCTCCTGGGAGCGCACCAGGGCCCGCTCACCCTCTAGGTACACATTGGTGAAGCCCCACACCTGGCCGTCCTTGCTGCTGATCACAGCCTGCACGGCATCGGTAAGATCCTGCACGTTCTCGCCCTTGGTGCCCTCGGCGAAGGCTGTGGTGGCGAGTTGGGCTTCGGTCACGTTCCAGGCCTTGGCCACATTGGCGGCGGTGGCGGCATAGGCGCCGCTGATCAACGGATCGATGCTGGAGGGAATAATGCGGCCCTGGCCATCGAAATCCACCACCAATCGGCCGAGATATGTGTATTCGTTGTCGGTGTTGACGATCAAGGTGGTAATGCCATCGGCTCCGGCACTCACCAGCGGATAGGTGTCAGCAAAAGTGGCGCCATGGCCGGGGAAGGCCACCGCCTGGTCGTTGCTATCGCCGAGACGGGTGTTGGATCCGGCCGCCAGAATGATGTCCACACCGCGCAGCAGCGGGGCTAGAGCCTTCTCGTTGCCGAGCTGCTGCAGGTGGGACATCAGGATCACCTTGTTTACCCCCTGGCTGATCAGGTCGTCGATCACCGGCTGCAGCTGGCTGGCCAGCAGCGCCATATCGTCACGCTCGGAGCCGTCGCCACTGAAGCCCTTCACCTCCACGCCACCAGTGGAGGAGATCTGCTCAATAATCTGAGTTGTGGCACCCACCAGGCCGATCTTTTCGCCGTTCTTTGTCACCACAGCAGAGGGCACAATCCGCCCCTTCTGCGTAGAGGCTTCCTCCAGTCCGCCGCTGCCCACGGTGTTGCTGAAGCGGGGGTTCAGATCTGCATCGGCGCTGAAATCGAGGTTGGCGGAGAGGTAGGGGAACTGGGCTCCGACCCAGCCGGCCACCGAAGCCGGCGTGAAGGAATCCCGAAACACCCGCGAACCGAGATCGAATTCGTGGTTACCGATCGTGGAGGCTTCCACGCCGATCAGGTTGTGGATGGCGATGTCCACCGCGCCAACCGGATGGTTGGTGCTAGCGGCCAGGCTGATGGTGGAACCGGTTACGGCGTTGAGCTCATCGCGCACGCTCAGATCTGTGCCGCCATTCAGGAAGGGGCCAGGGATGAAGTTGTCGCCCCCCGCAAGGATCAAGGTGTTCGCATAGGTGCCATCAAAGCCATCCACCAGGGCCGCTAAGTTGGCTGCGGTCTGGGAAGCCAGCAGGCCCGCTTCTCCATCGGAGAGATGCAGCAATTGGAGCCGATAGGGGATCGGGAAATCCACCACAGACACCACATCGTTGCCCTCGCTGGAGGCGATCACACTGCGGGCAGCATTGGTGGCAGTGGTGAGGAAGGTGATGCCCTCCACCCGCTGGGCACCGGGGAAGATGATAGGATCTACAGCTACCGGCGCGTAAGGATTGGTGACATCAAATATTGCCGCCATGCTGGTGCTGGTGCGTTCCAGGGCCACGAAGGCGTAGGTGCGGCCGTTGGTGGTGAACACTTCCACCATCTCGGGTTCGACACCCTTGTCGTCTTCGCGGCTGTTAAGCGGATAGAAGCCTTTGGCAACAGCCAGCTCCTCAAGGGCGGTACCGGAATCAAACACCACATTGCCCTTGGAATCGAAGATCCGCAGCGAACGTGAACCAAGCGTGTAGGCCTGATCCACAATGCGGTCGCCATCTAGATCACCGGTATTTGTAAAAATGTTCAGGCGCTGGGAGTTGGTGGCCAGCAGTCCGGCTTTCTGGGCAGGGGTAGCGCTGGACGCTGCCGTCAGCAGCGCAGACACCCGAGCGGTTTCATCCGGATCGAGGAAGTCGTTGCGGTCATCGCCTTCCCCGGCCGCCAGGATGAAGTTTTCGCCCTTGTAGCTGAAAGTGGCCAGGCCATCGGGCATCACCAGGCCGTACACATCGTGGTTGGTGGCGGGCTTGTAACCGCCGCCATCGCCGCTGTCTTCTGTGTCGAGAGCTGGGTTGGTGAAGTTCACCACGGTGAAGGCGTTGCCGCTGGCGCCCTCGGTGCCGAAGTCGTTGTCGTAGTTGATCACCAGGGCGCCGTCATCGCGCAGGGTGAGGCCTTCTGGCTTGTCGTAGGCGAGGCTGCCGCCTACGGAAGGCAGGTTGAACAGCTCCACCTTGTTGGCCAGCTTGATGCCGGCGGCGGCTAGCCGATCGGCACTGGAAACGCTGAAGATCGATGGGGTGGCGGGATTGCCGTCGTGGTCCACCAGGGTGCGGGAGTTGTCGAGCAGCTCCGGGCTCGCCAGGCCGATGGCATCAGCCCAGCTGGCTGTGCCAGTGGAGCCTGCCAGGGTGAGCGGCAGGGTGTTGGTGGCGCCGCGCAGATCCACCTCGAAGACATGCTTGAAGCCGTTCAAGGCGCGGCTGCTGTCGCGCTCCATCACCAGGAATACGCCGCGGCTGGCGTCATAGGTGACATCGCCAATCTTGTCCTGACCGCTGCGGCCGCTAAGCAGATAGAGATGCTCCTTCACCGGGGTGCCGGTGGCCGGATCGATGGCGAGGATGCGGGTCAGTTCCGACTTGCTGCGCTCGGCAATGCCATCGGCGTTGCTGTCCACATCCAAGGGGCTTTGCATAAACGCATAAAGCAGGCCATCGCTGGAGTTGAAGGACATGCCCTCGATGCCACGATTTGCCCAGCGGTCGCCGTAGATGGCCGGCAAGCTGTCGATCGTTTCAGCGCCGATTACAGCACCGTGCTGGGCCTGCAGCAGAACCTTCTGGCCGGCGGGGATATAGCGCTGAATCAGGTTGCCAGTGTTGAAATCGAACAGGCCGATCTGACCGCGGTATTCATCCCCCACAGCAAACACTTTGCGGGATGCGCCGCCTATGTTGACAGTAAAGATCGAAATGGTTTCGGAATCGATCCCGAATGGGTCGTAGGCGAGGGAGTTATTGGCCGCATCCACGGGGATTTCATCCTTGCCGGCCAGCTGGGGCAGGCCGGTAAGAGCTGTGCCATCCGCCCGCTTCAAGCCGATGATGGCCAGCTCGCTAACCGCGCCCGTGGCACGGTTCATACCGAGTTTGTAGATGGAGGGCTGGAAATCCGGGTCGAGAAACTGCCGCTTGCCTGCGGTCAGCGTGCCATTTGGCCCACGATCGGTGATCGAGTAATAGATATCAAGCGCCACACCATTGATGGTTTCAACTCCATCAAACCAAAGGCCGGAGAGGCCACCTGCCTGCACGCCGCCAGGAAGATTGGCATTGCCTGGGGCGTAGCTAAGGGTATAGCTGTAATTAGTGGCCTTGGCCGTGCCCCGATCCCAGTCTTGTATGCCGGCAGAGAAGATGGAGCTGATCGCAGGCGTGGTCGTGCTAATGTCCAGCACTGCGATGGCGTTGTTCTCCTGCAGTGAGATGTAGGCCGTGCGGCCATCGGCCGTGATCGCTATGGCTTCAGGTTCAATATCCTGCGCCAGAGTGGTAGTAACACCAGCCTTGCCGGTGATGCGAATGCCACGGTTGATCAGTTCAGCCTTGCGGTTGTTCCAGGCGTTGAAGTCGATGGTCTGCACATTCGCCTGGACCGGAGCCGCAGGCGTTGCCAGCAAATAGGCCGATGTATCAATCAGGGAGATCGAACCGATCGGATCGATGCTGTAGGCGGTGTTCGGCTCTCCCTCATTGGTGACCAGCAACTTGCGGCCATCAGCACTGAACTTCACCATGTCGGGCAGGGCGCCGACGCTGACGGTGCTGACATGAACCGGCAAGGCCGGATTGGTCAGATCGTAGAACTGAACGAAACCGGCATCGGTCTTAACGGAATTCTGTACTGCAACGGCCAGTAACTTACCAAATACGGCGGCACTCTGGAGCGTCTGGCTGTTATCAGACGGATTGGCCTTGGCGACGATCTTTGGACTGGTTACATCGCGCAGGTCGCTCACTAGGATGGTGCCGGAACCACCGCCCACCGTATATAAGTAGCCAGAGGCGGAGTTGTAGGCGGAGATCTCGGCGTTGGCCCCTTGCGCGGCGGCGCTCAGCAGGCCATTCACGGCTGCTACCGCAGGGTTCACCGGGGTGAAGCTGAGCGCCACGGGGCTTTTGAAGAACAGTATCCCTACTTAATCAGCAACGCCGAACCGGCTGATTAAGAGTGCTTTAACATCTGCAGCCCATGTGCTTAAGAATACACCTCAATGGCTTTAAGGGCTATGGGCCGATGTCGCGCAGAACACATGGATCAGGCCTGCGTTGTGCTCAAGCCAAGCCTGATTGCACAGAGTCGATGCCTGCGTCAAGCAAAAGCCGTGCCTTGTGCTTATTTCTGCAATCGGCCAGCTCTTGGCCGCCGGCTAGCGCTGCGGCTGCGGGCTGCCGGCTTGCCCATTAGCCCATTCCGCCAGCTGCCGAGGCGGCAGCTCAACCAAGGCTGCGGCATCCGCCCAGCTGGGCTGGTATTAACTATCAACCAGGCAGCATTAACCCAGCCAAGTCACAGCCCCTGCGGGACCATGGCGCAACCAGAAGTCTAGAAAATAAAAAACCCCGGGATATCCCGGGGCGTAAAGTAGCCATTGACAAAAATGGCAGCAGGCCAGCGCTCTGCCAAACAAAGAAGCCAGAGATGCCGATCTCCCCCCGCAAGCGGAGACCGGCATCGTGGCTAAATCAGCCAAACACGAAGTTGGCCTGGTTGTTCAGGGTGGCAACACTGAGATTGCTGAAGTGGCCGATGGCTGCACCGGAAACACTCAACAGGGTGTCGGCTCCCACCTGGCTGAAGCTGAGGGCAGAGAAGCTCAAGCCCCGCAGACCCACCTTGTCTTCCCCGGCGCTGAAGTCCATCACGTACTGCTTGGCAGCAGGCTTATCACCAGGCTCGCTAACCAGCCAGAACTGGTCGGCACCGGCGCCACCATTGAGGTAGTTGGTGCCGGCAGTTTCGAGGATGGTGAAGACATCATTTCCAGCGCCGCCCAGGGCACGGTTAGCGGCGCTGCCGATGATGAAGTCGTCGTCGCCGCTCATACCGCTGAGGCGGTTGCCATCGCCTGCGATTGCCCAGATCTCGTCATCGCCGCTGCCGCCAGTGATCACATCGCGGCTGCCGGCAAAGATAGTGTCGGCACCGGAGCCAGTGAAGATCTTGTTTTCAAAACCATCACTGAGAGCAATCTCTAGCGTATCTTTGCCGGCACCGGTGAAGATGGTGTTGCCGATCATTGTGAGGCCATCTACTGCACCGGCTTGCAGCCAGGTGTCATCGCCACTTGCACCCACTACCGGCAAAGGAGAAACCGTGGGAAGATCCATACTGAACTGGAAAATCTGACCGCCGTAGTCAGCTTTATTCGCTTTAACAGCACCACCAGATTCGCCAGGCTGCTGTGCAACGCCAATAAAAACATGCTCAGAGAGCGGGCGACTTTGCTCAACAGTCTGAACACCATTTCCCTTTAGTTCATCAACGGAGTAAAAGCTACCATCAGCTTTCTTGGAGACAAGTGCCGTGACGTTCCAACTGCC
>JBIKVR010000161.1:0-4266 GCA_044356735.1 Prochlorococcaceae cyanobacterium | reverse complement strand
CTCCTGGTTCGGGCTGTTGAACGAATGGGATTTCCGCGTGCCGCTCGGCCGGATCGATGTGCTGGGCCGGCCGCTGTTCCTGGTGAGTGATCCGCCGCTGGTGCGTCAGCTGCTGGTGGATCAGGTGGATCGCTTTCCCAAACATCCATTCACCTTGTGGCTGCTGGAGCCGCTGATCGGCCGCGGCATCTTCTCGGTGAACGGCGCGGAATGGGCGCGTCAGCGGCGGCTGATCGATCAAGCCTTCCAGGCTGCCCAGTTGCGCCAGGTGCTCCCCCAGATGCAGGGAGCCATTCAGGCGCTGGTGCAGCGCCTGGAGCTTGCCGGTGGTGGCGCGGTGGACATCGAGGCGGAGATGACGCTCGTCACCGCCGACGTGATCGTGCGCACGATCCTGAGCCGGCCCCTGGAGGCGGCCGAGGCGGCGGATCTTTTGCGCTCTTTTCAGCGTTATCAGCACCGTGCCGGCCGGGCGCTGGTGCTGCGCCTGCTGCAGTTGCCGGGAGCGCTCTTGAAGCGCTATCTGGCTCGCCATGCGGACACGATCCGCGGCTGGATAGCGGCGGTGATCGAAGAACGGCTGGCGGCACCAGCCGGGTCGGAGCCACCGAGGGATCTGCTGCAGGCGCTGCTGGAGGCGCAGGATCCCGAAACCGGCAGCAGCTTCAGTGCACAGGAGCTGGTTGATCAGGTGTGCACCCTGTTTCTGGCGGGTCACGAAACCTCCGCCAGCGCGCTGGGCATGGCCTGTTATTTGCTGGCTCAGTTCCCCGAGGCCCAGCAGCGGTTGCGCTTGGAGGTCCAGACCGCTCTGGCTGGGCAGGAGCGGCCGCTGGAGTTCGAGGATCTGCGCCGCTTGCCTTACGGCACGGCGTTGTTCAACGAAACGCTACGGCTCTACCCACCGCTTAGTTTCTTCATCCGCGAGGCTGCAGCCGATGGTGCCCTTGGCCAGAGCAGTTGTCCGATGGGTGCCCTGCTGGCGATTTCACCCTGGGTGATCCAACGCCATGAGCAGCACTGGAGTGATCCGCAGGCGTTTCGGCCGGAGCGGTTCCTGGTGGAGTGCGCCACGGCCCAGGAGCGGGCCTGGGCCAGGGATGCCTGGTTGCCCTTCGGCCTGGGGCCGCGCAAATGCCCCGGAGCGGCCTTTGCCCTGCAGGAGGCCCTGCTGGTGCTGGCGGAACTGGTGCGGCGCCATCGGTTGCTGCCGGATCCGGGGCACAGGCCCGATCTGGTGGGCCGACTGACGCTGCGCTCGCGCAACGGCATCCAGTTGCGGTTGGAGCGGTTGTCTAAAAGTTGAACACCAGCCTTCCGCCGAGGCGTGCCTGGCCGGCGTCGAGCAGCTGGCCCATGTCGAGCAGGCCGGCGGCGTTGCTCACATAGACATCGAACTGAACTGTCTTGCTGGCCAGCCAGCGCAGGGCGAGGCTGGCGTTGCTCTGGCTGAAGTCGCTGCCGACGAGGTTGGCCTCCGGGATCAACTGGAAGCTGCGACCCAGTTGGATGTTGGCGCCGAGGCCGATGGCCCAGGGTGTGCCCACACCACTCCAGGCCAGCTTTGGGTTGAGCTGCAGGGCGAGGCTGGGGCTGACCTCCCAGGTGGAGATGGATTCAGCGAACACATAACCCTGGCCACTGCCTGGTGGGTACTCGCGCCCGAGGCTGATGCGGCCGCCAACCCAGATCGGGAAGCCGCGCAGGGGGCTGAGGATGACGGCCTTGCCGCCGAAGCGCCACTGGGGGGCGCGGTCGTTGGCGTAGGTGTCGGCGAAGGCTGTGGTCTGGGGAACGTTGTTGAAGGCGCCGCCCTTGAACAGATCGAGCTGGAGAATGTTGGAGATCGAATAGCCGAGGTAACCGAAGACGTTGCCGCTGCTGTCGGCGTTGGCCCAGAGTTGGGTGGTGCCGTCGGGCGGCACCAGGGCGGTGTTAACCGTGAGACCGCCGCTGGCCAGGGAACGCTGTCTTGGGCTGAGTGGCGGTTGGGGGGTGTCTGGGGCGGTTGGTGTGTAGGTGAAGCGGGCGAAGTAGCCGAGGCGATTGCTGGAGGGCAGGGCGAGCAGGGCGGTGGCCGGCGTGGCACCCCAGCCGTTGGTGAGGGTGCCCTCCAGGGCGATGCGGGGGTTGAGGGCCCAGTTGAGGCCGGCCGTAACGATCGGCACGCGGCCATACACCAAATCACCGTTGAAGCTGTTGCTGCCGGGCCCGAGCGGCAGCAGGGCGGAGCTGAACAGGCTCAGGTGGCGGCTGGGTTGCCAGCTGATGCCGCCGCTAACGAAGGCGTTGTTGCCGTAGAAACTGCCGGCTCCGCCCTGGCCGGCGCCCTGGCTGGCGGGCAGGAAGCTGACCCCCGGGCTGAAGCTGAGCTGCCACTGGGGGGCCACCTGCCAGGTGAGGGGCAGGGCGAGGGAGCCCACGAGGTTGCGTGTGTAGACGCGGCGGCCGGAATTGTTAAAGATGTTGGGGCTGGCGCTTTCGTTGCCTTTGCAGCCGAAGCTGTCGCAGCCACCGCTGCCCACGTTCCAGGCCTCTAGGGAGCCGGCGAGGCCGAGCTTCCAGGCTTTGGTGTTGAGCAGCTGCCACTGAAAGGCGGCGCCGTAACTCTCCCAGAAGTTGGCGGGCTGGCTGGAGCGTGGGCTGATCGGTGCGTAGAGGGGGTCGTCGGCGTTGGCGTAGAAGCCGGAAAGCTGCAGCTGATCGGTAAGGCCTGCATCGATGCGCAGGCTGTAATTCTGGTTGCCGGTGCCGCTGGCGGAGCCGCCGCTGAACGGTGAGAGGGTGAAGCCACTGATCTGGCTCTGCTGCTCGCCGAGCTGATTGGCGGTGGGAACGGCGGGGCCGAGGCGCAGCAGCGGCGGGTAGTCGACGGGCAGCGGTTCGAGGCTAAGTATCAGGTCGGCGACTTCTGCGGCGTTGCGGGGGGGCTGTTGGGCGGCCTGGGTTTGCTTGGATGTCTGATCCACCATCAGCACCTCGGCGGGGGGCACGGCCTCCCAGATCAGTTGGCGGGGATGCTGCGGCTCGGCGTTTTCTGGCGTCGGACCCCAAAGCTGCCGGGGGGCGGCCTCAGGCTGAGGAGCCGGTTGCCATGAGGGCAGCCCTGCTGCCGGGATGCTGATGTTGTCAGTTTCCTGCCACTGCAGTGGATCCGCCTGTGCCAGGGATGGCTGCAGCACAAGCAGGGCGGAGATCCCTGCGCAACGAAGCAGCTGAGGGTGGATAGGCACAGCGGTTCAGTGCTTGGTCAGCTCGTTTACAATGAGCTGAAATCTGATGGGTTGGATCATGCGTCTAGCCAGCTCATCAGCCTCTGCCGCCACTGCCTGATCCGTCCGATCTTGGCGGACTTGGCGGGCGTGTCACCACCCTGATAATAAGAAGAAACGGTAGGCGAATCGTAGGCACCATAGCCGTAGCCAGCATAACCATATCCATTGCGCCCATAGCCATACCCATAGCTGGAGTTGCTTACCTTTTCCTTTTTGACGGCGTTGGTCACCAGGCCGAGCAGGGCAGCTCCGGAGCTGCGAATGCGGTTGATCGACTCCATGGGCATACTGCGGTCGACCCGGTCGAGACTTACGAGCAGCATCAGGCCGTCGAGATGTTCGGCCACGAGGGCCGCGTCGGCGAGCCCGAGCACCGGTGGCGTGTCGTAGAGGATCAGATCAAAGGCGCCGCTGTTGGCCAGTTCGCTGACGAGACTGTGCATGCTCAAGGAGCTGAGCAAGCGGGCAGGATCGGGAGGTTGGCGACCGGCCGTGAGCACGCTCCAGCCCTCGTAGCCGGCAACGGCTTGGATGGCGTCCTGCCAGTGAAGATCGTTTTCCGTGAGCAGATTGCTGAGGCCGGTGAGATTGTTCACGCCGAGGCGATAGTGGATCTGCGGCTTGCGCAGGTCGGCATCCACCAGCAGCACCCGCTGACCCATCTCGCAGAGGGTCTTGGCGAGCAACACGTTCACCAGGCTCTTGCCCTCGGCGGGCATGGAGCTGGTGAGGGCCACCGAACGCAGCGGCTGTCCGGAATTGAGGAAGCGCAGCGAGGTGAACAGGTTGCGGAAGGCTTCCTGGTAGAAAAATCTGTGGTAGCCGCTGATGCCGGTTTCGCCACTGTCGCCAACTGAGCGGTCGAGCTCCTCCAGCAGGAAGCGCTTGTCATCCCGCACGCCCTCGAAGAAAGGGACGTGGGGGATGTGGCCCAGCAGCGGCTGTTGCAGGTCGTCGGCGACCTCGCTCGGGGAGTGGAACACGTGATCGA
>JBIKVR010000146.1:0-5208 GCA_044356735.1 Prochlorococcaceae cyanobacterium | reverse complement strand
TCGTAATCCGTGAAACCTAACTGGAGGGGGATGGCCATCCGTTCCCAGTCTCAAACTTGGATCTTGGCTTATTCTATCAGGTTTTTCAGAGGTTCCCTAGCCAACACCAACGGCACCGGTGAAAGGGAAACGCTCGAGAAGATGGGCCGTTTCTTGTTGCGCGGCCTGACCATCGGCGCCGACCCTGCGCAACGACTGAAGCGGCGGCCTCAGTGCTGGCCAGGCCTGGCTGATCTTTCTGCCGCCGGTAGCTCCGCAGTGCAAGGGCTGATCCACAGCTCGGCGCAGCCGGTGGCTGGATCGAGCCCACGGCGAAACGGCCACTGCGGCAGCAACCCCAGCACCAGCTCGGCTGTGGTGCGCACCAGCGAGCCATGGCAGAGGTGACCGCCGATCACCGCTCCGCTGCTGTCGGCAATGGTGATGTGCAGGTGGGCGCCATCGGCAGAGAGAGTGCCGGCCAGGCTGAGGATCTCCAGATCGCCACTGATAGTGGTGGCCTCGGCCGCCCCCGCGAAGCGCAGTTTGGCCAAAGACAGGCTGCCGACGCCACTGATTAGACAGCCAGCCTGCTCCTGCTGCTGGCCCATCCAGACCTCCAAGGCACGGCGCAGATCGTCTCCGGGCTTGAGCCGCAGCGGCACCACCTTCATGGACCCGGCCCCTCCACCAGGTTCTTGATCATCACCAAGGCATCCACGAACCCGAGCCGCTGATGGCGAAATGCCCCCGGCAGGCGGCCCACCACCTGAAAGCCGTTGCGCTGCCAACAGCGAATGCCGGCGGTGTTGGTGCTCACCACCAAGTTGAACTGCATCGCCCGAAAACCCAGTCGCCGGGCGGCCTGCAGCGAGTGCTGACACAGCCGGCTACCGATCCGCTGGCGGCGGCAGCGCTCGGCCACCACAAACCCGGCATTGGCCACATGGGCGCCAAGCGCTAGGGAGTTGGGCCGCAGGTAGTAGCTGCCCACCAGATCCCCTGCCGCATCGAGGGCCACCAGCACCGCCTGGCTCTGCTCCACCCAGGAAAGCTGAGCCTCTACCTCGCTGATCGCCGGGTCGTGGGGGAAGGTTTCGCCGGCGCGGAACACCGGCTCCAGCAGCGCCCACAGCGCCGGCCAGTCGGCCGCCCCATAGGGCCGGATCTGCAGTGGCGGGGTGGGCGGCGGTGTGGGCGGCGCCAGTGGCGGGATGGGCTGGGCCAGCGGCGAGGGGAATCGGAGCCTTGATTGTCTCCCCTGCGAGGCTGCACCGTTACACGCTCGCCGAGCTGTCAGCGCACTGCCCTGGTTGCGTAAATCCCCGATAGGAAGGCGCCCCGTGGGGGGCGCCTTAGCACCGGTTGCGGATCACGACCTTGGCAGTTGGGGCAGGATCCGTTCGGGTGTCTGGGGGTTTAGGCGTGGGCTGTCTGGGGCCTGGCAGGCAAGGAAAGGGGATCACGTTGGCGAGAAGAGATGCTCGGGGCTTGACCTGCTCGGTTGTGATCCCAGCTCGGGTTATGCAGCCCGAGGGGTGAAGTGGCGGCAATTAAAACTGGCGTATCGCTCACTGCGGCTACGGGATGGTCTTCGCGCCAGGCCATCGAGTTCACTTATCGAGTTCAGCTTCGATTCACGCATCTTGAGCGCACCTCCGCTGGGCGCACCGGCTCGGGTGATCCCTGGCCGGACTCTCTTGGAGGGTGGGGGACGGGTTGGCTCCCGGGCCTCCCCCCTCAACTACAAGTTACGCCTGTTTGCAGGCGGTGGTTGCCTGCTGGAGTGCCTATTCCCGTACTTCTTACCCTAGGGCTTGCCCTAGCGCTTGCCCTAGCGCTTGCCCTAGCGCTTTTCGCACCGCTTCTCTCACAGCTAGTCGCACCGCTTCCCATATCGCTTGAAACCCCAGTCAGCGCAATGATTCGCAGGCTTCGCCGTCGCCGTCGCCATCGAGATAGCTGTGACCCTGGCGCAGCAGCGCCTGGGCGCGGGCGTAGGAGCCGATCTCCCGGCAGCGGTAACGGCGGCCATCGGGAGTGGTGCCATCTGGAATCAGCGCTGTGCGGCGGCCCCGGCGGAAATCCCAGGGGCGGTTGATGCCGCCCTCCACCTGCCACACCCCATAGCGACGACGGCTGGCGCGGTACTCGGCATCCAGGTACTCCTTCTGGTCACAGCTACTCAAATACTGGCGGTAGGCAAAAGCCTGGCCGTCTGCCGCCATCGCCAGGCCGATATTGATGTCGCTGATCACCTCAGCCACGGTGCGGCCATAGCGATCGGTGGTCTTGGCATCGAGGGTGACCTCGCGACCCAGCGGCAACCGCTGCTGCAGATAGCGCCGGGCCTGCTCGCCGTAGGGACTCTGGGCCGTCTCTGGGGCATCGATGCAGGCCAGCCGCACGGTGATTCTCCGGCCGCCCTGGAGCACGCCAATGGTGTCGCCGTCGCCGATCGATACCACCTGCACCCGTTGACCTTGAGCCCTTGCCGCCGGCAAGGCAGCCACCGGCCCCAGCAGCAGGATCAGAAGTAGCCAGCGCCATGCCATATGTGGATTCTGCATCGCCGCCTGTGCAGGTTGAGGGGAACCTGGGGCTGGACTTAAGATGACACCCGGCAAGGGGAGGTGTCTGTACTAAGAGTTTGGGAAAAGGCGCAATAGTGCAGGCAGCTGCCTCACACCTTCAATCGCATAAAGCCTCTCTAAGGATTGCAGTGAGATTTTGCGCTCCAGGGAGCCTGGGCGGGGCAACAACAACCAACCGCCGGGCTCGCTTTCCACCACCCAGGTAGACCCTTGGGCAAAAACCTCCAGTTCCACAGCTTCGATCTCGCCGCTCAATGTGCGGCCTGTCAGGCTGCATGGCCTGCTGAAGGGCTCAAGCAGGATGGGGGTATTTGCATAGACCTCCAAAATCATTTCCACAGAGAGGTTGAGTATAGGTACACGAAACTTGTCGGATCCCGGAACCACGGGCAGTTGGGGCTCCAGCGCAGGGACTCTTAAACCCTCGCTCTCACCCTCAGATGCCGCTGCGTGCTCTTCCCACTGCCGCTCCAGCCACTCCAGTCGCCGCCTCAGCTCATCAACATCAGAGCGAACGCCATCAAAATCTCTCTTGATCTTGCCTTCAAAATCAACATACGTATCACTGAGTTTTTTACGCTGGTTAACAGAAATCTGATCGTTTCAAGGTTTTTGTCGTCAGGCGCCATCGTTGTGCAGTTCACATTGTTGGTCATCATAAGTGCATTTGGCTCCAGCTGGAGCCTCCCGAAGAGATTCATTCTGAATAGAATCCTGGCCATTGAATCCGACGCACTCGCTTCTCCCACCGAGACACCTGTCTTGCCGACGGATTAGTCAGGCCATTTGGTTGAATCCCTGTGGCGCTAACCAGGCCAGAACAGACGCAGGTTTGCAATCTGGCTAGGATGCGGCAACTCACAAATGCCTTGCTGGGAAGGCAAGGATACACAAGCAGTCATGGGCGATCCTTCTGATCATGACAAGCATCCAGTATCCGATCATGAGGCGGATCAGTCGATCAAGGATGCCGCGCAGGCAAATATCGAGACTCGCAAGCTCGAAACCCTCGGGCGCGAGGCTGATCGTCTGCTGGATCTGATCGAAGCAGCGGAACTTGAGCCTATCGCGCCTTCCCAGCCAACACCTACCGCTGCCGCCAGAACCGACAAACCAGGGGCGGACGCCCAGCCGCTGATACAACCAACAGAATCGCCAGCAAAGGCAGAGCCTTCATCTCGCGGCTGTGCAGGGCTGCGGCATTGAGCTCGCGCAGCTCGCCGCCACAACTCCTCAAGCAACGGCACGCTGACGTAGGGCCATGCACCCAGACGGCTTCCTCGGGGTAGTGAACGATGTAGCCGCGGCGGGTGTAGAACTCGCTGAGGTCGGCTCCCGGCCAGGCGACGGCTTGGTTGGCCTTGGACAGGGCAGTGATCACCTGGCGCAGGAGGACTCGACCTTATGCGCCTCCTCGTGGAGGTCGAGCCAATACGGTATTGCGCCCAGGCTAGATGCAGCAACGCGCAATCAGGACGCTGCGTTGAGCCCATTCATCTGTCACATCAATAGTGGTAGCGGCCCTGCAGAAACTCAACGCGGTCAGCCTTCACGAGGTAGACGCAGCGATGCTCCTGGGTAATCCGGCGCGACCAGATCCCTGAGCCGAGGTATTTAAGCGGTTCCGGTTTGCCGATGCCGCTGAAGGGATCGCGCAGCACGGCCTTGATCAGGTCAAGAAGCCGGCGGGCTGGGCGCCGATTGGTGCTGGATGCCATGAGGCGATCCACTTGGCTCCAGTGCTGCAGGTCCTCCAGAAACTCCGGATGGCACACCGCTTCTCGCTGAGTGCTCATGCTTCCAGCTGGGCCTCAAGATCTTCCAGGCGCAGGGCGGGAAGGCTGTCGCCCCGGGCGCGCTCCAGGGCTGAGAGGAGCCGGGCTGCGTTACGGGGCGAGCGCATCAGGTGAGCCGTTTCCAGCAGACCTTCCAGCTCGTCGGCTGCCACCAAGGCCACATCACCCCCCTGGCGGCGCCGCACCATCACCACCTCACGATCCTCCACCACCCGGTCCATCAAAGCCTTGAGCTGGTCGCGAGCGGCGGTTTAGGTGGTTTCGATGGTCATGGAGCTGTACAGGAAGTCTGTCCAAGCTAGCGCCACCATCGGGGCATTCCGGTCAAGGGAGCTCGGGAGCGTCATCCAGCTGCCGCTCCAGCGACTGGTAGATCATGACGAATGAACCGGCCGGGCTCGTTGAATTGAACCGATGTCTGGCTTATCACTAATCGCTGCTGCGGGGTCGCCCCTGTCGCCCATCGTTCGGATGTGCTGGATCGACTCAGCACCGATGCCAGCACCTTGAGGGCGATGGGTCTGGCACGCTGCGCCGTCTTCGGCTCATTTGCGCGTGATGCTGCATGTAGAACCGTTGCTGGAGGGTAGCTATCAGGCAACTTCGGATGACATTCAGGGCCTGGTGGCCCAGGACCGTACCGTTGCGGAAACCCTGGAAATCGCCCGTGATGTTGCCAGAAGGTTGTTGGAATCTCAACAACTCAGCAGATAATCCATTGTAGCCAAGCGAAGTGAATACGTTCAACCAAGCGCCTCGACAACCAGCTCCAATGTTTGGTGCGTGTGATCGGACACATCTTTGAGGATTTGCCTGAGCGTACCAACCCGCAGTGGCTT
>JBIKVR010000158.1:0-4500 GCA_044356735.1 Prochlorococcaceae cyanobacterium | reverse complement strand
AGCCGCATGTGGCTGCCGCTCTGTCTGGTGATGCTGCAGCCAAACTGTCCAAGCTGCTTGGCCAGATCAGTTCCGTTGAGATCCCTTGGGATTCTCACAGGGTCAACAACTCCTGCCGTACATGATGCAGGCAAATCAGCGGCGGAGCCTGCCCCTCATCGAAGTGGCAGTGCACCGCGTCGCGAATCTCCTGGTGGAGCTCGTTGAGACTATCAGCCTCAGTATGAATCGCCTGACCCACGGCGTTGGCGCGATAGGAGCCATCCTCCGCTTCCTCCACAACGAACAGAATCTCGTTCATGGCGCTGGCCACACTTGTCCATTCTGGCAGCGATCGCAAGGGTTGGCGCGTCTCCCGTCGATCACCAGCTTGGGCGCCTGCACCGCGAGGTTGCCGAGGCCCTGATCGGAGTTCACCACCGAGCCGATGAAATGCACTCCTATTTCATCGGTGAATCCAGCAATGATCTCTGCAGGCACAAGCTCCGAAGAGGCGAGATCAACATCCTCGCCGCTAAGATCACTCATACGTATAATGTGAACCCCTTGCTGGCAGAAGTCGGCGGCCTAAAAAGCATATCCACTGGTGATCTTTGCAAGAGATGAAAGGGGCAGTAGCTCTGAGCTTGGCAGTCCAGAAAGCTGTTGATACATCGATTGCCGAAGGCCGAAAAGGCTATCGATCCGCCGCTTGTGAAGCCACTGGAGTCTTTGGCTAGCATCCAGAATCGCCGCGATGCGCCGCTGCTCCTCCAGTGGAGGGAGGGGGATTTCCAAGGCCTCAAGAAACGAAGCAGGGACCCTCCTCTGACCGGCGCTTCCTGTCATGCGCCTCTGTCGGGTCTTTACGATCCTTGGTTGCCGAAGGGAATGGAGGAGATACCTCCTATCAAGCCGCGCAGGAAGCGGGCGTGTGACATGGAATTATGTGGATCCTTACCCAATATCCGTAGGGATTGAAGCCTCGCCAATCTTACAGCTTTCAAAGCAAGGGGTGATTTTCGCCACCAAGATATCCTGTGCATGAAAAGGCGTATAGCCCTTGCAGACTTCCGCAAAAGGTCGAGGTGCGCTTTGGGTAATGCACCCTCTTTCGGCACTGAGATCAGTCATACCTGCAAAGCTGACCATCTCATCAAGGTGCGGAATACGACTTGGCCTTGGATTTATCTCAGCAACCTCTCCAATCCTTGGTTTTGGAATTGTCACAGCAGCATCCCCTCCAGCTCCTCGATCCCCTGCATGATCTCCTGCTCAATTCCCCGCGGTTCGGCCAGGAGCTCCAGCGGTGGGCGGTGCTCCACTTTTTTATGGATCAGTCCAGGCCAGCACCACAAGCACCGGTTATGGTGACATGTAACCGTTGCAGGAGCTGCCATGGCACCGGAAGCCGTTCCGGAGCTGAGTCGCTCAGAGGCCTCCGCCCAGGAGGCTCGCCGGGCCGCCAACCGGCGCAAGGTGCGGGAGCACCGCCAGCGGTTGCGGGCCCAGGGGATGCGGCCGATCCAGATCTGGGTGCCGGATGTGCATGCTCCCGAGTTCGCGGCCGAGGCGCGGCGGCAGTGTCTGTTGGCCAATACCAGCGAGGAGGAAGCCGAGATCCAGGCCTTCATCGACTCTGTGTACGAATGGCCCGATGACGAATACACCCAATGAAGCGGGGTGAGCTCTGGACCATGGCCGGCGGCCCCGCCTACGCCAGCAAGCCCAGGCCCGTGGTGATCGTTCAGGACGATGCTTTTACCGCCCGAGATTCGGTGACGGTATGCCTGATCACAACCGATCCCGCTGACCTCAACGTGTTTCGTATCGCTGTGGACCCCACCGCCGAGAACGGCCTGAAAGCAACCAGCCGCCTGATGGTCGACAAGGTCACCACCGTGCCCAAAAGCCGCCTGGGCCAATGCATCGGTCGCCTGGCCGATGACGACCTACTGCGGCTCAACCGTTCGCTGCTGGTGGTCCTGGGCCTGGCCCGCTGAGTAGGGAGCACAGTGGCGCAGGGCGCGTTCTGATGCGACTGCCGTTCTTCTGATCATGGACTCAGACGCTCACGAGCGGCTGGAGGGTATCGAGAACGTCAGCCAGTTCGACAGTGGCCACTTCCGTGTCGTAGGCCGCCTGTGCCCGCAACCAATAGCCGGGACTGAGCCGGAGCACACGACAAAGGCGCAGATCAGTGTCGGCCGTGATCGCCCGCTGGCCCGCAATGATTTCGCTGATGCGTGATGCGGGTACCCCGAGGGACTTGGCCAGTCGGTACTGGCTGATGCCCAGTGGTTCGAGGAACTCTTCCTGAAGAAGTTCCCCAGGGCTGATGGGTGGGAGACGATTCATGGGGAGGTGTCAGTGGTAGTCAACAAGTTCAACGTCTTCCGCGCCGCCGTCTGACCATCGAAAACAGAGCCGGCATTGGTCGTTGATGCGGATGCTGTGTTGTCCGGCTCGATCACCGCGCAGCGCTTCCAGGCGGTTACCGGGTGGACAACTTTCCTGGCAGAGGAGGGAGTGGAGATCCAGGCCTTAGTTGATGCGGTATACGAGTAGCCCGATAACGAATAGAGCCAATGAAGCGGGATGATCTCTGGACCATTGCCAGCGACGCTGGTTATGCCAGCAAGCCGAGACATGTGATAGCTGTGCAGAACGACACCTTTGCCGCTCGCGATTCGGTGACGGTGTGGTGATCCGACTGCCGTTGTGCGGGATCCGGCTGCCGTTGTACGGGATCAGGCTGAGGCGAGCGCATTACAATGTCATGACGGCAGGAGCGGGTCATGGCGCGTGATCAGGTGCTACAGCTCAGGGCCACGGCCGAACAGCGCCAGCTGATCGACCAGGCCGCTGCGGCGGAAGGCATCAGCCGCACCGAGTTCATCCTGCGCAGCTGCCAGGAACGGGCGCGGGATGTGCTCCTGGATCGCACGCTGTTCTCGCTAACGCCGGAGCAGACCAGGGCCCTGCTGGCACATCTGGAGGATCCTCGCCTTGCCGCTCAGGATCAGGCCAGCATCGATCGACTGCTCTTAATGCCTGAACCCTGGCATGCTTCCACCTGAGCCCCTGGGCGAGCAACATCAGCTTGAGGGCTTTGACTGCGGCAACGCCGTGCTGAACCGGTGGCTACAGCAGCGGGCCCTGACCAATGAGCGCCAGGGTGTATCACGCACCGTTGTGGTCTGTTCAGAGGAGGGGAACACCGTGATCGCCTACGCCTGTTTGTCGGCCGGAGCGATCGTGCTGGCGGAGGTGCCCGGAGCGCTGCGGCGCAACATGCCTGATCCCTTGCCCGTTGTAGTGCTGGGCCGGCTGGCCGTGGATCGTCGCCATCAGGGCCAGGGGCTGGGCCAAGCCATGGTTGCCGATGCTCTCAGGCGCAGTCTTGCCGCCAGGCGCCTGATCGGGGCCAGGGCATTGCTGGTGCATGCGATCGACGAGAAAGCAGCTGCGTTCTACCGCTCGCTGGGATTTCGCGCCTCGCCGATCAGCGACTGGACTTTGTTGCTGCTGCTGGCAGAAACAGCCGGCTGCCTTTGAGCTCGATCACCTCGACGCCGACCGCAACCGTGCTGCGGGAAATGGACAGAAACGGGGGCGGACTCAAAATGGCGAAGTGCTGTCAGACTGCTTTCAAATTGATGTCGCTTCACCTGGAGGCCTGGTCTGATGGCCACGATCACCCTGCGCAACGTGCCCGACGACCTGGTGGCGCGTCTCAAGGCCCGCGCCAAGCGGCATCGGCGCAGCCTCAACAACGAGACCATCGCCGCCCTGGAGCTGGCGGATGCGACGGCTACCGGGGTTACGCCCGCGCCGGCTGCGGTGCCCGTTGATCTGGACGCCACCCTGCGGCGCATGGATGAGATTCGTGCTGGGCTCCGGGCCAAAGCTGCCGCCGAAGGCAGGGAGATCGTGCAATTGCCCCCGCCGCCACCGCTCACACCCGAACAGATCCAGGCGCAACTCGATCATTTCGCTGAGCGGCGCAGTCGCTTCAAGGGACCACCCCTCACTAGCGAGGAGATCATTGAAGCGATCAAGAGGGACAGTCACCCAGGGGAGCTTCAACTGTTCGATCCAATGGAGCCCCTCAAGCCTTGACCGTTGTTGTTGACACCAATGTGCTGATTGAGCTGTTTCTGCCCACGCAGAACGAGGAAGCAGTGCAGCGCCTTTGGGCCTTCGATCGCGATTGGCGATTACCGCCCTTGTGGGTCTGTGAATTCCGCCACATTCACTTGAAATACATTCGGGCTGGTCGCCTTGATCCGCCGGTGGCGCTGCAGAACCTGGCGGATGCAGAAGAAATGTTTTTACCGTTGACTGTGCCGATCGCCAGTGCCGAGGCTCTACAGCTGGCATACAGCCATGGCTGCTCCAGCTACGACGCCGAATTCGTAGTTCTGGCCCAACAGCTGGCCTGCCCGCTGCTGAGCTTCGATCGCAAGCTGCTGCAGTTGTTTCCGGATGTGACCGTGAAACCGGGTTCATAGGGCCGGC
>JBIKVR010000100.1:0-9843 GCA_044356735.1 Prochlorococcaceae cyanobacterium | reverse complement strand
AGTGATAAGACTTGGCCAGTGATAAGACTTGGCCAGTGATAAGACTTGGTCTATGGCAATACTTAGCTTGTGATTAGCCGGCTGGGGGCGGTTCAGTCTTCTTCCAGGGCAACTAAATCCCGCAGCTGGCCCATGTCCAGGCCCCCCAGCCACTCCTCGCCGGAGCCAACGATCTCGGCGGCCAATCTGGCCTTCTCGCGAATCATCCTGTCGATCTTTTCCTCCACCGAACCGCTGGTGATGAACTTGTGCACCATCACCCGATTCTGCTGGCCAATGCGGTAGGCGCGGTCGGTGGCCTGGTTCTCCACCGCCGGATTCCACCAGCGATCGATGTGGAACACATGGCTGGCCCTGGTGAGATTCAAACCGACGCCACCGGCCTTCAATGACAGCAAAAACAGCTGCGGACCACGCGGATCCTCCTGGAAGCGATCCACCATCGCCTGGCGCTCCAGCTTGCTGGTGCTGCCGTACAGGAAAGGCACCTCTTGACGCCAGCGGCGCTCCAGGTGGGCCTTCAGCAGCAGACCCCACTCGGCGAATTGGGTGAACAGCAGCGCCCGATCGCCGGCGGCGATCACCTCCTCAAGTATTTCCTCCAGCCGCTGCAACTTGGCGCTGCGGGCTCCGAACTGGCCGTCCACCGCCGCTTCCCCCAGGGCCAGGGCCGGGTGATTACAAACCTGTTTGAGCTTGGTGAGCAGGGCGAGCACCTGGCCATGCTTTTGACCCAGCGGCGCCCGGGCGATGGCATCCAAGCTGGCCTCCACGGTTTGGTTGTAGAGCTTCTTCTGCTCCGCACTCAGTCCCACCCATTCGCTCAATTCCACCTTCTCCGGCAGATCGGAAATGATCGAGCGATCGGTCTTCAAACGCCGCAGGATGAACGGCCCCACCCTGGCCTTCAGATCCCGCAAAGAAGACATGTCGCCATAGCGCTCGATCGGCAGCCGGTAGCGCTGCCGGAAGAAGGGCTCATCGCCCAGCACCAGGGGATTGAGAAAGTCCATCAGCGCCCACAGCTCACTCACCCGGTTCTCCACCGGCGTGCCGGTGAGGGCGATGCGGAAACGGCTGCCCTTGCCCGAACGGGCCAGATCGCGGGCGGCCTGGCTCTGCTTGGCGCCAGGATTTTTGATCGCCTGGGCCTCGTCGATCACCATCCCCTGCCAGTCGATCGACTCCAGCAACTCGCTATCGCGCTGCAACAGTCCATAGCTGGTGAGCACCAGATCCACCCCCTCCAACGCCTGCTTCAGGGCCCCTGGGCTGGAGGGCCGCCGCGGACCGTAGTGCTCGCGCACCACCAGCTGCGGCGTGAAGCCATTGGTTTCCCGCTTCCAGTTGGTGAGCACCGAGGTGGGCGCCACCAGCAGCACCGGGCGTTTCAGTTCCTCCTCGGCCTTGAGGTGCTGCAGGAAGGCCAGCAGCTGAATCGTCTTGCCCAGACCCATGTCATCGGCCAGGCAGGCCCCCTGATCAAAGCGATGCAGGAAAGCCAGCCAGCCCAAGCCCCGCTCCTGGTAGGGCCGCAGCTGACCGCAGAAACCCGGCGGGGCCGGCAGCGGATCCGGTGCCTTCTGCTGGTGGTACTGCTCCAGCACCGCCTGCAGCCGCGGGGCCGCCACAAAGCGATGCACCGGCAGCCGATGGAAGGTGTCGCCGTCGCTGCCGGTGAGCCGCAGGGCATCGTCGAGGCTGAGCTGGGGATCGGCGGCGCAGAAGCGCTCGGCATTTTTGAGATCGCTGGGGCGCAGCTCAATCCAGACGCCCTTGTGCTGCACCAGCGGGCTGCGCTTGGCCGATAGCCGCTCCAGGTCCCGCAGGGTGAGCGTCACCCCGCCGATCATGAACTGCCAACTCCAGTTGAGGCTCTCCCCCAGGGTGAAGCCCCGCGAGCGCTCCGGCAGCTCCGCCTCCATGGCCAAACCGAGCCGGCTGGCCAGGCCGCCGGAGAGGCTGGCGGGCAGCACCACCCCCACCCCCACGTCCCGCAGCCGCGTGGCGGCCGTGCGCACCAGCACGAAGGCCTCCGCCGGGGTGAGCTGCAGCTTCTCCGGCGTGGCCGAATCCAAGCCCCGCTCGATCGGTTCGAACAGGGTGAGGGCCCGACCCAAGCCCTCCAGCAGCAGTTCACCCGGCAGGGGCACTGCTATCTCCCCCAGCTGCAGCTGGCGATCGCCACTGGCCCACACCGTGGCCGCCGGCACCTTGAGGCTGGGGTCGGCCTCCGCCTGCAGCGCCAGGCTCAGCTCCCAGAGCTCCTCCCCCTCCTGCGGGGCCGCCAGTTCCAGGCAGGTGCGGGCTGGCGCCACCTTGCCGGCCACCGCCTCGCGCCAGTGGTGGGTGGCCACCTCCAGCCGTTCGGTCTCCTCCTCGTCGAGCTTGAGCTGCCCCTCCCCGGGCCCCAGGGCCTGTTGCCAAGCGCCCAGCAGCGGGTCGAGCTCCTCGCTGGCCCGGGCCGCGAAACCCTGGCGCAGCTGGCCATCGAGCAGGGTTTCCAGGAAGCTGGCCACCCGCAACCGACCACTACCCGGCCGCCGGCAGCTGAGGGCGAGTTCCGGTTTGCGGCCATCGCCGATGGCGCAGGTGGCCACCTGGGGCAGGCTGATGGCCAGGGTCTCCAGCCGATGGCGATCGTCCTCCCGGTTGAGCAGCGGCAGCCAGTGGGCCCGCCCCTCCTCCACCAGGGGCAGCCAGCGGCCCCGAGCGATCAGGCTCAGGCACCAGCGCTGCAAGTGGGTCCACCAGCGCAGGTCATCGGCCAGGTCGGGATGGTCGCCGGAGAGGGGCAGACGGCTGAGCCACTCGCTGGCGGCGGCGGGCTTCAGGGCCAGGCCCTCCACCTGCCAGGGCCACCACTCCACCCCCTTGGGGATCGGTTCGCCCGCCAGCAGCGGCAGGCCACTCCAGGCGGCCCCACTGGGCTTGCGGCCCCCCTTGCCCACCAGGGCCCGACTGGGCAGGGTGAGGCTGGCGGTGGCAGGGCGCAGGTCTTCCGACCACAGGTCGCTCTCGTCCAACCAGGTGGCCAGATCGTCAACGTTTAAGCAAAAGGGATGGGCGGCCGCCTCGCCGCTGGGGGCGATCGGCTCAGCCACGCGCCAGATATCCGCCCAGAGCAACAGGCGACCGCCCGCACCTTCGGGGGGAAACAGCCAGGTGGCGTGCAGCAGGCTCATCAGGGCCGGAGTACTGGCAGTTGACGCTGCGCTGTGTGCAGCAGCAGCGCACTGCCGATCAGGGGCAGCCAGAGCGGCAGCCACCTACTTACGGCAGCCATCATCACAGCTGACAGGGGCGCCCCGGGAAACGTGCAGCCGCCGGCCAGGGGGGCCGCCAAACTCAGCAGGCCGCAGACCGCCCCCACCAGACCCGCCTGCAGGTGGCCGTCATCGGGATCGACCCGCTGCAGGTGAAAGGCCAGCAAGCCATAAAAAAAGCCGCAGCCGCCGGCCCTTAGCGCCGCATCCAGCAGGCTACTGGCCCTGGCCAGCTCCACTGCCCCGGCCGCCTCCCCAGCCACAGCAGCCAGAGCCAAGCCGATGGCGCCTGCCACCAGGGCGGCGAGCAGGGCCCAGCCGATCGAGCGCAGCCGCAACTGGGCGCGCTGCTGGCCCGTGAGCTGGCCAGGCTGGTGGGGATCGCGGTTGCTGATGGCCAAGGGGAAGCCGCTCCGGCTGCTGCCTGCGCTGGGCGATCATGCCCTTTCAAGGCTTATTGCGCAGAGTCATGGCCGCCGCCAGCACCGTGCCCGTCACCCCTGCCGGGCCGCCCCGCAGCGGCGATGAGATTCGTCGCGCCTTCCTCGATTTCTACGAGCGGCGCGGCCACCGGCCCATGGCCAGCGCCTCGTTGATTCCCGACGACCCCACGGTGCTGCTCACCATCGCCGGCATGCTGCCGTTCAAGCCGGTGTTCCTGGGCCAGGCCGAACGGCCGGCGGCCCGGGCCACCAGCAGCCAGAAGTGCATCCGCACCAACGACATCGAGAACGTGGGCCGCACGGCCAGGCATCACACGTTCTTCGAGATGCTCGGCAACTTTTCCTTTGGCGATTACTTCAAAGAACAGGCGATCCAGTGGGCCTGGGAGCTGAGCACCCAGGTGTTTGGCCTCTCGCCCCGGCAGCTGGTGGTGAGCGTATTCCGAGAAGACGACGAAGCCGCTGCCATCTGGCGCGATCTGGTGGGCGTAGATCCAGGGCGGATTATCCGCATGGATGAAGCCGATAACTTCTGGGCATCTGGGCCCACCGGTCCCTGCGGACCCTGCTCGGAGATCTACTACGACTTCAAGCCAGAACTGGGCAATGCGGGCATCGATCTGGAGGACGACAGCCGCTTCATCGAGTTCTACAACCTGGTGTTCATGCAGTACAACCGCGACGCCGAGGGCCAGCTCACGCCCCTGGCCAGTCGCAACATCGACACCGGCATGGGTCTCGAACGCATGGCCCAGATCCTGCAGGGCGTTGCCAACAACTACGAAACAGATCTGATCTATCCGCTGATCGAAACCGCCGCAGGCCTGGCCGGCGTCGACTATCGCCAGCTGGATGCCAAGGGCCAAACCTCCTTGAAGGTGATCGGCGACCACAGCCGCGCCGTTACCCAGCTGATTGGCGATGGCGTCACCGCCAGCAACCTCGGCCGCGGCTACATCCTGCGCCGCCTGCTGCGGCGGGTGGTGCGCCACGGCCGGCTGCTGGGCATCGACCGGCCCTTTCTCGCCGCCATGGGGGAGGCCAGCATCGCCCTGATGGGAGCGGTGCATCCCCGGTTGGTGGAGCGTCGCGGCCAGATCCTGGCGGAGCTGGAACGGGAGGAGGCCCGCTTCCTGGACACCTTGGAGCGGGGCGAAAAGCTGCTGGCCGATCTGCTGGCCGCCAAGCCCCGGCAGATTTCCGGCGACCAGGCCTTTGAGCTATACGACACCTACGGCTTTCCGCTGGAGCTCACCGAAGAGATCGCCGAGGAGCAGGGCCTGGCGGTGGATGTGGCCGGCTTTGAAGCGGCGATGCAGGCCCAGCGCCAGCGGGCCAAGGCGGCGGCGGTGAGCCTCGATCTCACCCTGCAGGGCGCGATCGAACAGCTGGCCGCCGGCCTGGAGGCCACCGCCTTCGGGGGCTACGAGAGGCTGGAGCAGCCCGGCTGCGTGCTGGCCCTGGTGGTCAACGGCGAGCCGGCCGAGCGGGCCAGCGCCGGCGATGCGGTGCAAATCGTGCTGGACAGCACCCCCTTCTACGGCGAGGGCGGCGGCCAGGTGGGCGACCGGGGCCTGCTGATCGCCGATGGCGGGGCCACGGGCGATGGCCTGGGCAATGCCGATTCAGCCAAGGGCGAACTGCTCGTTCAGATCGAGGCGGTGGGCCGCAACCGCAGCGTGTTCGTGCATCGCGGTCAGTTGGAGCGGGGCGCCCTGGCGGTGGGCGATCTGGTGCGGGCCCAGGTGGACCGGGGCTGCCGCCGCCGCGCCCAGGCCAACCACACCGCCACCCACCTGCTCCAGGCCGCCTTGAAACAGCTGGTGGATCCCTCCATCTCCCAGGCCGGCTCGCTGGTGGATTTCGATCGGCTGCGCTTCGACTTCCACTGCCCCCGCGCCGTCACGCCCGCCGAACTGGAGCGGATCGAGGCCCTGATCAACGGCTGGATCGCCGAGGCCCACAGCCTGGAGGTTCAGGAGATGGCGATCGAGCAGGCCCGCTCCGCCGGGGCGGTGGCGATGTTCGGCGAGAAATACGGCGAGGTGGTGCGGGTGGTGGATGTGCCCGGGGTGTCGATGGAGCTCTGCGGCGGCACCCACGTGGCCAACACCGCCGAGATCGGCCTGTTCAAAATTGTGGGCGAGAGCGGTGTGGCCGCCGGCATCCGCCGCATCGAGGCGGTGGCCGGCGCGGCGGTGCTGGCCTATCTCAATCAACGCGACGCGGTGGTGAAGGCCCTGGCGGATCGCTTCAAGGTCCAGCCGGAAGAAATCGTGGAGCGGGTGAGCGGCCTGCAGGAGGAGCTCAAGGCCAGTCAAAAATCCCTGGCGGCGACCCGCGCCGAGCTGGCCCAGGCCAAGGCGGCGGCCCTGGTGGAGAAGGCCGTGGCGGTGGAGCAGGCGGCTGGCCAGCCATTCCAGCTGTTGGTGCACAAGCTCGATGGCGTGGAGGGAGCAGGCCTGCAAGCAGCGGCCCAGCAGCTGCAGGAGCGGCTGGGCCAGGGCGCGGCGGTGGTGCTGGGCGGTCTGCCGGATCCCGCCGAGCCGGGCAAGGTGATCCTGGTGGCGGCCTTCGGCAAGGACGTGATCGCCCGGGGCCAGCAGGCCGGCAAGTTCATCGGCGCCATCGCCAAACTCTGCGGTGGTGGCGGCGGTGGCCGGCCCAACCTGGCCCAGGCAGGCGGCAAGGATGGCTCCGCCCTGGACGGGGCCCTGGCCCAGGCGAAGACCGAGTTGCAGCAAACCCTCAGCTAAGCGCCTCCCCATGCACGCCCGCGCCAGCCGCCAACTGCAAATGCCCACCCCCCCAACCAGCCCACAACCGCCGCAGCCCGAACCCCCATCACCCCAGCCATCGCTGCGCTCCGGGGCCTGCTTCGGCCTACTGCGGCCGCTCGCCGCCACCGCCACCCAAGTTGCAATGACGATGGCGGTGGCGGCAGGGCTGCTGCCATTGCAGGCCCGGGCCCAGGTGCAAACGCAATTGCGCTGCGGCGGCACCCTGGTGGAGGCCCGCGGCTCGGCCCAGCGGCAGCGGCCGATGGCCCAGCTGGCCTTTTCCCTGGCTCTGGAGGCGGAGGCGGCCCGCTCCGCGGAGGCCCTGGCCACACTGCAACTGCGGTTGGATGCGGTGCGCCGGCAGCTGCAATCCCTGGCGGTGGCAGATCTGCAGGTGAGCGGCCCGGGCACCTGGACTGGTCGCAACTCCCGGATCACCGCCAGCCTGCAGGTGAGCGGCAAGCTGGCGCCCCGCTATTACCAAAGCCTGGTGCGCGAGGTGGGGGGGCTGGCCGGCGTGCGCCTGGCCCCTGTAACCGGCCAGGCCGACCCGGCCGAGGATCGGTCCAGTTCCCAGGCGCTGATGCAGGCCGCCTACCAAGATGCGCTGCGCCAGGCCAAACAACTGGCGGCGGTGATGGGTCTGCGCCAGGTGAGGCCCCTGCAGGTGCAGCTGGAGGCCATGCCCCAGCCCTATCTGCTCAAATCAGCCGCCGCCGATGCGGCTGCCGCCGCGCAGCCGTTCAATGCCGACGAACTGAGCCCACCGATCGATCGCCTCAGCCTGCAGGCCAGCTTCTGCCTGCAATGAGCCCTGTTTCGGCATAGCAATTAGCGGGTTAAAGCTACTGCTCAGGCCTGTAAATAAGTGGTTTGACGCAGGCTGGTCTCCAGGTGATCCATCAACCTGCGCGCGGCGGCGATGCCGAGGCCACCACTTTGGATCGCCACTTCACTGGCCAGCCGCAACCGCTCCAATAGCAGGCTGGGATCGTGCTCCATCGCCTGCAACACCTCGGCATTGGTGTCACCGCGCACCACGTGATCCACCTGGTAGCCGCCACCGGGCGCCAGGCGGATATTCACAGCATTGGTGCTACCAAATAGGTTATGAAGATTACCCATGACCTCTTGGTAGGCGCCGGCGAGGAACAGGCCAATCAAATAAGGCTCACCCGGCCTCAAATCGTGCAGCTCCAACAGGGGCTTAACCTGACCGCCATCAATGAAGCGCGCCAATTTGCCATCAGAATCACAGGTGAGATCAGCAAAACTACCGAGACCAGCGGGGGCCTCATTGAGGCGATGAATCGGCATCACCGGAAACAACTGATCGATAGCCCAGGTGTCTGGCGCCGAACGAAATACCGAGAGATTGGCGTAGTAAGTACTGGCTAAACCCGCCTGCAAAGCCCGCAGGTCATCGGGCACCCCGGCCGCCGGTAGCTGTCTACTGATCGCCCAGCAACAGGCCCAGTAGAGCTGCTCGGCGCAGGCCCGATCCTGGATGGTGAGATAGCCGAGGCGGAAGGCGGCCAGGGCATCTTCCTTGAATTTGCGGGCGTCGTTCCAGGCCTCCTGCAAATTTTCGGAGTTGATACCGGCGAGGGTTTCGCGCAAATTGCGCACAATCAATGGTTCGCCAGGCTGGGGCGGGGGAGCTTGATCGCCGACGCCACTGCTGCCGAGCACGTCGAACACCAACACGGAAAAATGACTGGCGATCGCCCGGCCGCTCTCGCTCACCAGGGTGGGGGGCTGCAGGCCGTGGGGCTCGCAGCATTCCCTCACCGTGGCCACCACGTCGTTGGCATAGTTCTGCAGAGAATAATTAGTGGAGGCCGCCGTTGCCGTGCGGCTGCCGTCGTAGTCAACCCCCAGGCCGCCCCCCACATCCAGATAGCCCATTGAGGCGCCAAGGCCGCACAGTTGCACGTAGAGCTGGGCGGCCTCCTGCAGAGCATCTTTGAGCACGGCGATGTCATTGATCTGACTGCCCACGTGGAAATGCAGCAGGCGTAGATCTGCCAACAAGCCCGCCTGGCGCAGCGCCTCCACGGCGGTGAGCAGATCGGGCACCGACAGGCCGAACTTGGCCCGTTCCCCCACGGAGCTGCCCCAATGACCGGTGCTGCGGGTGGCCAACTTGGCGCGCACACCGATCAGCGGAGCGGCCCCCAGTTGACGGCTAGCAACAATAATTCGCTCCACCTCATCGAGCTGCTCGATCACCACCACCGGTTGGCGACCCAGCTGTCGAGCCAGGATTGCCGTCTCCACATAGCGCCTGTCCTTATAGCCATTGCAGATCAACAGGGCATCGGGGTCCTCCAGTAAAGAGAGGGCGATCAATAGTTCGGCCTTACTGCCAGCCTCCAAACCAAAATGCCAGCGCCGGCCGGTTTCCACCAGTTGCTCCACCACGTGGCGTTGCTGGTTGCATTTCACTGGAAACACACCCTGGTAGCGACCGCTATAGCCGTATTGGGCAATTGCCCGCTCGAATGCAGCGTGGAGGCGCTCCAGACGATCCTCCAAGATGTCATCAAAGCGGATCAACAGCGGCAAGCTGAGATCCCTGCCCTGCAGACCCTCCACCAATTCCACCAGGTCGAGAGCGCCACCGCGATCCCCCCTGGGCTGCACGATCACGTGGCCGCGCTCATTAACGCTGAAGTAAGGATCTCCCCAACGCTCCAGGCCGTAGAGCCGCAGGCTGTCCGCCAAGCTCCAGCCGGGGGATGGCGAACCGGCATCTGCAGCGGCTAGGGAATCGGTTAAGCAAGCAGAGGCCTCTGGATCGGGAATAGCGGCTGGAGAGGAGTTAGCGGCTGGGGAGGTGGGGGCCATCGCAGCAGGGCAGGGCCCCTGGGATACCAAAGGAATCTAAGGAGCCCCAGGTCTTGGCCGCCCAAAACCCAACGCGCCCTGGGCCAGCCAGCGCTTGGCCCGGAAACCAAACTGGCTGGAGCGGCATATCCGGCTTCGCCAGGCAGGCCTTAGCCAATCCAAAACAGCCCGCTCAATCCCCTTGCAGAATTCGAGCCCTAATTCACAGGCTCAAGCACAAAGACAGCAGCTATTTCCCACCGATCAATCCCTGATTATTCCACAATCAATCACTAATTTATCCCAAAATCCCTGGCTGAAACCACCAAGGACTCCGCCAATGATTTGTCTGTGCCGTTGATGCGAACACCTCCCCCCACCCAGCGCAAACAACGCCTTGATGTCTTGTATCACGGCTTGCATGCTGGAGCGGTTCTACCGAATTCGGCCAGACTCGGCAGGTTCAACAATGCCTTACGCAGGGATGCCACCCCCTGCGCCATTGCCCGATATCGAAGGGCGTCA
>JBIKVR010000193.1:0-2567 GCA_044356735.1 Prochlorococcaceae cyanobacterium | reverse complement strand
AGGTATCTCCAAGTCAGGTTTCTACAGTGCAATCGGCTACCGATCAAAAGTCCGCAGGGCAGCAGCAGCCAAATAAATCAGGCTCCCAAATCCCTGCGCAGCGGCCAACTCCTTAGCCACATAACGTTTCACTGTTATCCGCTTAAAATCATCGATATCAGATCACTCTGCGTTGGCTAAACTAGTCTTAACTCATTGGCTAAATTAGCCTTTACTCATGGATTATCTAAATCAACTTTAGTATATTCAACCTTAAAATAATTAACTTTTGATAAGTTACCCGCGAATAGCCGTGGACTAATCGGCTTTAGGTTCATCACCTTTAGCCTCATCAGCTCTAGCTCCAACTGCGTTAGCTCCAACTGCGCTAGTTCCAACTGCGCTAGTTCCAACTGCGCTAGTTCCAACTGCGTTAGCTTCAACTGCGTTAGCTTCAGCTGAGTTAGCTTCAACTGAGTTAGATTTATCGGCGCTGGGCTTTTTGGCATTGGTATCTTTTGGGTTTCGCAACGCCTGAATCCCCCAAGCTGCCGCCAGCCGATCCAGTCGCTGATCCCCCTTGCCAGGAGTCAAGGCGCGGGCCGCCGCCAGGCTCGCCTGGGCCGCAACCAATTGACCCCGCTCTTGTTCCACCAGGGCGCGAGCCAATAAAGGCCTGGGATCTTGGGGGAAATTGCTAGCCAAGCGGATCAATAGGGCCTGAGCTTGGGCGGCCTGGCCCCGTTTTAGCTGCAGGTTTGCCAATAACAGCCCAATTTGCAGGGCTTGGGGCTGCAGTATCGGCTTGCTGGCCCGATTCAGGGCCGCTTCAAGCCGCAGCTGGGCCTGGCTGCCTCGCCCGGTTTCAAGTTGCAACAGCGCCAATAGCTGTAGCGCTTCCACCTGGTCTGGCTGGCGGCTAAGCAATTGCTGTAGCTCGCGCTCGGCGCCGCTGAGGTCATTTTGTTCGCGGCGCAGTTCCGCCAGCAGCAACCGCAGGCGCCAGCGCTGGGGTTGCTGCTGGGCCAGCTGTGCCACCAGGGCGGTGGCCTCCGCCCGGCGCTCCAAGCCCACCAGCAGCTCCAGTAGCCGTTGGCGCTCGGCATCTGTGGCCTTACCGGTCTGGAAGCGACGCTGCAACACCTCGATCTCATGCTCCAGCTGCACCTGGGCGCCACTGGGGCCCGCCTGCCGCTGCCAGTGCCCCAGACCCCAACCGGCAGCGAGGGCAAGCGCCGCAAGCGCCACTGCCGCCAGGCCGAGGATGAGGCCAGAACGGTGGCGAGCGGCGGGCATGGATGCGGATTGGCTTGCAATCCAGTCTGACGGCAAGACGCGACTAGATTGACCATCGGCCCTGACGGGCCCTCCCTTTCCAGAAGCGATGCGTCAGCACCCCATTCCCCCGGTCACCGAAGCGTTGCAATACCGGGCCATCGGCGTGGTGCGCGGCGTCTACGAACCCACCGATGGCGATCAGCTCACCCGTGGTCTGATTCGCTGCGCCGACGGCACTGCCATTGAGGCCGTGGTGCTCGGTCGGCTGCTCACCTTGATGCGCCGTCATCTGGATCTGTCCATTCCCCACCTCTGGGTGGTCTATCCCCGCTCCCGCGACGAACAGGTATTGCACCTGCAATTGGTGGGCGTGTGGGAGCCCAGTACCCTCACCAGCCCGGAAGAGGCCGAGGCCCCCAGTGACAGCCTGCCCGAGGGCGACGAATACTTTTCCGTGCGGGGTGAACTCATCTATACCCGTCCAGAAACAGGCGATTTGGTGGTGAAGGTACGCCAGCTGCCCCGCCCTGATGGCAGCAAGCCCGTGCCCTTCAAGCTGCAGATCAAGGGGCAGATCCCCCTGGAACACCTGCGCCATTTTGTGGCTCTGAATCTGCGTAGACAGGGTCAGGAATTGCAGCTGGAAGGCTTTGAGGTGATCGCCCCGGTGGCCCAGCGGGGCAACCGCGGTGGCAAAAAGAGTGGACGCCCAGGCGGTGCTGGCGGCGGTGAGCGCAGCTCTAATCGCGGTTCTGATCGCGGTTACAGGGGCGGTTCCAGTCGCGATGGAGATGGCCGCGGCTCGGCTGGGGGCGACAACCCTGGCAGCGGCAATGGCGTTGGCAAAGGCATTGAGCGCCCTCAACTTGACAGGAGTATCCGGCGCGTTCAAGTAACCAGTGGCGGCAGTGCCGCTCAGATAACCAGTGGCGGCGGTGCCGCCAAGGAACCGGAAGCGGCAGGCGCTGGCGCCCCACATCTGGTGACTGGACTGCGCAACGCCATCAGCCGCCCAGCCCGCTGAGATGGGTTTTTGGTGGGCCACCAGTGGCACCTGGATCAACCTGGCCGCCGTGCTGCTCGGCACCCTGGTGGGCTGGGCCCTGGGCCGCCGCCTCAACCCCGCCCTCGCCGACCAGTGGCGTCGCTGGCTGGGGGTGATCACCCTGCTGCTGGGGCTGGCCATGGCTAAGCCCCTGTTGGAGCTGCGCCTGGGGGCGCTGCCGGCCGTGCTGCCGGCATTGGTGGCCCTAGTGCTGGGATCGAGCCTGGGCACTGGCCTGAACCTGGAGGCAAGGCTGGGGCGCTGG
>JBIKVR010000192.1:0-2576 GCA_044356735.1 Prochlorococcaceae cyanobacterium | reverse complement strand
CCTGAAGCCAGTGGAGCCGATAACCGCCACCGGGCGATCACTGAAACCGGGGGCTAGTTAGCCGATCGCTGCCATGCCGCGCCTGTGGATCTCGCTGGCGTAATCGGTCCAGGTGCCTTGCCCCCAGTAGCGGAAGCAACTGGTTTCCAGCAGCAGCAGGTAAAGCAGTGCTTCTTGATAGTGGCGGCTGCTGGTCACATCGGGATCCTGGGCCACCAGGGGGTCAAATACCTGGTGAAACCGGGCACTGAGCTGGTTCATTGGCTCCAGCACGTTGGCGTAGCCCTCCACCCAGCTGAGATTGTTGGTCCAGGAGGCGCCGGCCATCGAGAAGCTGGAATCGCTGGCCTTGAGCTGGGCGATCGCTGCCTGCACGGATTCAGCGCTGGGCTGGCTGCCCATCTGTTGCCAGAGTTTGTGTTGTTGCACCGCCTGAATCTGTGGGTAGTCACTGGCTTTAACTCCGGCAGCCTCCAGCAGCTCCAGGTATTCCGTACCGTTAATCGCCACAGTGTTGTTGCATGTCACAATGTCATTGCTTGGCGCAATGTCATTGCTTGCCACAGTGTTGTTGATCGCTACCGTGTCGCTGCTGTCGCTTGCCTGGTTCGCAATGCGGCGATGGGCCTGGATATAGGCAGGCGGAAACTCATTCATCATCACGCCGCCATTCTCGCCGTCGGCAATCTGGGCCACCAAAGAAGGAATCATGCGGTCGCCCAGGGCTTGGCGACCCAGCCCCAGGGCCTCGTAATAGGGCTGCATCTGACCCACCAGCTTGGTATCTGAACCCTGGGTTTTGATCAAGGCCAGGATGGTGGCCACCTCGCCGCTGGAGCTGCGGGCCACGAGCTGCTGGGGGATGAATTTCTGCTCCTGGCGCAGGCTGGAGCCATCAAAATTTTCGACGCTGTGCTCCTGCACCAGCAGCCAGCGATAGCCGCACTCTTGCAGCGCCTTCACTAAGGCATAGAGGGTGTCGGGGTGGTTTGGCAGGTGCATTTCCGGTGGCGAGAACCCCTTCACCCGTTGCAGGGCTTCTCGGCCGAACAGGGCCGCGAACTGGTGCTGCCAGGCCAGGATTTGCAGCTTCAGATCGGGAATCGGCGTTGAGGGGGCCACGGCGTGGCTCCAGAAGCTGCCCAGCCATTCCACATGCGGCTGCATGGAGGAATCACAGGCGAGGAATTTCAGGGCATCGAGAATGTCGTGGCGACCCATCTGTTCAACACCCCAGAGCAGATTACCCGAATAATCCAGCATGATCCGGGGATTGCAGCCTTCCTGGATCAGCTGGGGAATGATCTCGGCCAGGCGCCTGTAACACTGGGCAAACGGTTCGGCGTTGTGGTTGTCGCCCTCGCCGGGGTGCTCCAGCATGTACTGCAGGTGGGAGATCAGTTCTCCATTGGCGCCGGCTGGAATCGTGGGCTGATGCATGTGGAGCGCACAGGCAAAGCCCGAGCGGATCTGCTCCAGATGGAGATTGGTGCGCGGCAGAAACACCGGGCCGACCTGCTGCATCAGGGCCAGAATTTCGGCTTCTGAGCCAGCGATCGGTGGCAGGGATTGGTGGCTCATCAATGGGCTCATGGATGGTTGACTTCAACTTGAACGCCCAGGCCCGCTGCGCGGGCGATGCTGCTCCCAGCGGGGCCGGGGCCTAGGCGGTGAACGGATCCAGATACGGCTAACGGCACCGTAGTCGCAGGCTGCTGAAATCTGATCTCAAGCGACAGGGACAACTGATGCGCTCAGCCAGGCGCGGTGGGGGCAGGGACTGTTTCGCCCGGCGGTTGGCGCCGCTGGGGGATTACAGGCGCAAGTCCGATCCTGCCGTTCAGCCGGGAGCAGGCGAATTCTCCGGGCCTCCACCGGTAAGTGCTACGGAGTTACGACTTGGTAGTAGACAGCCAGGCGGTGACTTAAATATGCTGCCCCCGAAATCGGCCCATAGGTGAAGCCAAAATGTTCAAGCTGAACACACTTAACTTGAATCTGAGGAGGATATTTGTGGCTTTTTCCATGCTTTCACTGGCTTGCGTGCCGATTGAAGCCTTTGCAAATACTCGACAAAATGCTCCGCAGTCAGCCACTGCATCGACGAAGGCGTACGAGGGGGCGAAGGCAAAGCTCCCTCGAGATCTCTATCCGGCTTATCGAATACTGGATCGCTTGATGAGTGCTAACCCAGCGATAAAGCAGAATGCTTCAATTGCGGTGAGAAGCTTGGACGAGCAAACGTGTAAGCAACTTATCGGCGAAAATGCCCTTTGCAGTATCGCTGCAAATCTTCCAAATGTAAGCAAAGAAGATAATCTAATGATCTGGGCGCTTCAGGTGGCTGCAGCTCAAACTCCAGATTTAAACGCCTATGCGACAAGCGCCAATAATAGAATAGTTATCAACAGGGCCTTGTATGACGCCCTCGCGAATAACATAGAAGGTAAGTCCTGTGTGATTGCCCATGAACTGGCTCACCTTCACAAAGATCACACCAAGCTGAGGCGGCAGGCCTTGGATCAATTTAACAACGAAGCAGCCGAAAAAATCTCAGCCGCTGTGGCAAATGCAAA
>JBIKVR010000098.1:0-10160 GCA_044356735.1 Prochlorococcaceae cyanobacterium | reverse complement strand
GAGAGTGGCCCCCCAGCTGCGGCCAGCCAAGGCGATTACTACATCCAAACCATGGGCCGCAACGGCGATGCCCTGGTAACGGCCTTCGGGGGCTGATCGACCCCCAGCGGGGGAGCTGTGGCGCGGGTTCGCTAGCCTTTAACCATGGCGGAAATGGTTCTCGAAGTCAGCGGGCTCACCGTGCGCCGCGGATCGCTCACGGCGGTGCAAGCGGTGAGCTTTGGCCTGGCGGCGGAAACCGATACCGCCCTGGTGGGTCCCAACGGCGCCGGCAAGAGCAGCCTGGTGCAGGCACTGCTCGGCATCATTCCCCACCAGGAGGGGGAGGTGCGATTGCTGGGCCACCGCCTCAGTCGCCAGGGCCGCCTACCGGAAGCGGTGCGCGCCCAGGTGGCCTACCTGCCCCAAACCTTTCCGCTGGTGGGCCGCATTCCGCTCACCGTGGCCGAATTCGTGGGTTTGGGCTGGGATCCAGCCGGCCTGCGCTGGCCCTGGCGGGGGGGCGAGCAGCGCCGCCGGGCCGTGATCCAGGCCCTGGGCAAGACCGCCAGCCAAGACCTGGCCGATCGGCTGATCAGCGAGCTCTCCCCGGGCCAAATAAAGCGGGTGTTGTTGGCCTTTTGCCTGGTGCGGCCCCGGCGCCTGCTGGTACTCGATGAGGCCCAGGCGGGGCTGGATGCCCAGGCGGTAGAGAGTTTTTACAACCTGCTATTCCAGCTGCGCCGCACCGAAGGCTGGACAATTTTGCAGGTATCTCATGATCTAGAGATGGTGCGCCGCACCTGTACCGGGGTGCTCTGCCTGAATCGCCGCCTGCGCTGCTCCGGCCCCCCCAACCATGCCCTGCAGCCGCAGCAGTTGGAGCAGGTATACGGCCGCGGTTATGTGCCCTACCAACATCACCACGCCCCCAGTCCGCCGCTGCCATGAGCCCATGGGAAGGCTGGCTTGATTTGCTGCAGCAACCGTTCATGCAACGGGCTTTGATTGGCGGGCTGCTCACCGGCAGCCTCGGCGGCCTGTTGGGCAGTTTTGCGGTATTGCGCCAATTGTCTTTTTTCAGTGATGCCCTGGGCCATTCCGCCCTGTTGGGGATCACCCTGGGCATCCTGCTGGGGCTGAATCCCACCCTGGTACTTATCCCCTTTGCGGTGCTCTTTGCGCTGATGGTGAGCCGGCTGGTGGATAACAACCGCCTGCCCACCGACGCCCTGCTGAATATCATCTATTCCTCCTCCCTGGCCCTGGCGGTGGTGGCGCTCAGTTTTGTGAATAGCTACAAGGGCGGCATCGCAAATCTGTTATTTGGCGACATCCTCGGCGTTTCCTGGCTGGATCTAGGCCTGATCCTGCTGCTGTTAATCGGGGCGAGCGGCTATCTGCTGCTCAGCCGCCGTGATCAAATCCTGCTCACCCTCGATGAATCCCTGGCCCGCTCGCGGGGCGTGGCCGTGGGTTTACACAGATTGCTATTCATCGTGGTGCTGGCCCTGGTGGTAGCCCTCTCGATCAAGGCGGTGGGGGTGCTGCTGATCAGTGCCTTCGTGGTAATCCCCGCCTGCGCCTCCCGGCTGGTGAGCAACAGCTTCAACTTGTATGTGCCAGTGGCGGCGGGCCTGGGGGGCGGCTGTGCGGTGCTGGGCCTACTGCTCTCCGGTGCCCTCAGCCTGCCCTCGGGGCCCAGCGTGGTGATCGTTCAATTGGCCGGTTTTCTGCTGGCCTTGGTGCTGGCACCCCGCTCCAGGGGCCCTGGCGCCGCCAGCTGATTAGCGCCAACTGGAGTGGTTATTCCCTAATGGTTGTTGATATCTTGCTGAGCTGCGGCAGCTGGATTGGCGGCGTGAGAGCTGGCCTGGGCGGCTTGGCAGGCGGCGCAGATGCCAAAAAATTCGAGAGTGTGGAATAGCAATGCAAAACCCTGGAGCTGGTCGCCATGCAGGTGCACGTCGTGCATCGGGCAGCTATCGAGGCTGATGGTGCGGCCGCAGTCGACGCAGGTGAGGTGGTGTTCATCCCGTTCGGTGGGGGCATAGAGGGCTTCGCCGCTGGGCAGGTGGCGACAGCGCAGCAGACCCCGCTGCTGCAGTTGGCGCAGGTGGCGATAGACGGTGGCCAGACCCATTGGCAGCGAGCTCTGGCGCAACTGGGCATGAATTTGCTGGCCGGTGAGTTCCGTCTTGGCCTGGCGCAACTGCTCCAGCAGCCGCTCCTGCTTCTCCGTAAGCGCTGGAGCAGCGAGCGGTGGGGCCATGGAGTTGCAAAAACTATTCGCCGATCCTATGGAGGGCCAGGGGCTGGTTTATATGGGAGCTTCTGGCAGAAAGACGCAGGCAAGCGATGGGCTGGGACAAGCTCGCCACCACCTGGGCCGTGTTCCAGGGGCTGTTGATCGGGGCGCTGCCGTTTCTATTGATCGGCGTTGGCATCGCCTCTCTGGTGCGCTGGTTCAGTCCCGCTGGCGGTTGGTTGCGGCGCTTGCCCGCAGATCCCCTGCTGGGACCGCTAACGGGGGCGGCCCTGGGCTTTGCCCTGCCGGCCTGTGAATGCGGCAATGTGCCCGTCGCCCGGCGGCTGATCGCCTCTGGGGCGCCGATGGCCACAGCATTTGGCTTTCTGTTCGCCGCGCCGGTGCTCAATCCGATCGTGCTGGCCAGCACCTGGGCCGCCTTCCCCGATCGCCCCTGGTTGCTGCTGGCCAGGCCCGTGGCGGCCCTGGCCATCGCCCTGGCGCTGGCATCGCTGTTGCGCCTGCTGCCGGAGGGGGAACTGCTCAGCGATGAACTGCTGGAGGAGCGGCGGCTGAATCAACCCCTGGGCCAGTTGAGTTTGTTGGAGCGGCGGGGAGGGCTGCTGGGGGAGCTGCCCCAACAGCCCTTAGGGCCCAAGAGAACAGCGGCGGCAGAAGCGCTAGGCCATGGGGTGCGGGAATTCCTGAATCTGGCCACCCTGCTGGTGCTCGGCTGCGCCATCGCCTCCCTGGTGCAGACCCTGGTGCCCCGCAGCTGGTTGCTGGCGGTGGGGGATGCGCCCACCCTCTCAATTCTGAGCCTGATGCTGCTGGCGGTGCTGGTATCTGTGTGCTCCAGCGTGGATGCCTTCCTGGCGCTGGGGTTTGCGGCCCATGTCACCCCCGGGGCGCTGCTGGCCTTTTTGATCCTGGGCCCGGTGATTGATCTCAAATCCCTCAGCCTCTTTGGAGTGGTGCTCAAGCCAGGGGCCATTGCCTTAACGGTTGCTGGCACGGCGGTGCTGGTGTTGCTGATCTGTCAGTGGGTAAATCTGTGGCAACTGTGAAAGGCCTGCGCGGTATCTGCCTGGGCCTCTGGGGTGGCCTGCTGCTGTTCAGCTACAGCAGCGAGCGTCTGAATTTGCTGGTGAGGGCACCTCTACAACCCTTGATTGGCCTGGCGGGAGTGGTCTTGCTGCTGTTGGCGGGGCTGGATATCGGCCTGGCCCAGGGCCGCCAGCGCCTGCCCAGGCGAGAACTGGTCAGCTGGCTGCTGGGGGGAACGGTGGCCATAGTGATGCTTCTGTTACCACCTGAGCCCTCGTTTTCGGATCTGGCGGCCACCAGAGGCAGCGGCCAAATGCTCCAGGACGAAATCAGTTTTGTACTGCCGGCCGCCCAGCGCAGCCTCACCGACTGGGTAAGGCTGCTGCGGGCAGCACCGGATCCCCACCTCTACGCCGGAGAGCCCGTACGCATCAGTGGCTTCGTGCTGGCGGTGCCGGGGGAGCAGCCCCAGTTGGCCAGGCTGCTGGTGCGCTGCTGCCTGGCGGATGCCACCCCGATCGGGCTGCCGGTGCGCTGGCCGCCGGGCAGGCAGCTGCCAAAGACCAATCAATGGCTGGCGATCGAGGGGGTGATGGGTATAGACAGCAGCGACGGCCAGGCCCACAGCCTGGTGCTACCCCGCCGCATATCCCCCATACCCCGGCCCAAACGACCCTTCGAAGGCTGAAGCCCCGCGCCGCCAACCATGAAAGCTCTGCCCCTGCTGATGGTGGCCGGCCTGGTGCTGGGCCTGGCGCAACAGCAACTGCTGATCCGGCGACCGCCTCGCCTGATGGCGATCGAGCCGGCCCTGGCCAGTTCCGGTGCCGGGGCGCTGGATCTGCGCTTCAGTCGGCCGATGCAGCTGGGCAGCGTAGGCGCCGGCAGCAGCCTCAGCCCAGCGCTGGCCCATGGCTGGCTGGGGGAGGGCAGCCGGTGGAGACTGCTGCTCAGCCCCGGCGCCAGGCTGGAGCAGCCGATCGAATTGGAGCTGGGCGGCAGGGATCGGCGCCAGCTGGCCGTGGCGCCACAGCGCTGGCGATGGGATCCCCGCCCAAGGATGGTGGCCGTGGTGGTGGTGCAGGGGGGAGAACAGTTGCAGCTGCGCCATCAAGACGGCAGCTGGCAGGCAATAAGTGAGGTGTGGCCGTCCATACCCCACTTGCAGGTGTTGGGGGATGGTTCTGGACTGGTGATGGCCACAGCCGATGACAAGGGAAGGCTGCAGGTATGGCGACTGGCTATCCAGCAAAGCAATCTGGCGCCAGCGAACCCGGGCCTCAAGCCACCGCTGGTGGGGGCGGCCCAACGTCTATCCCAGAACCCTCTTTTATTTGCCCACATCAGTAGTAACCGGCAGGGGGAATTATTGCTGCAGAGCGCCACTGAATTGAGCGGCAAGTCTCAAACGCAGATCTGGGATGCCAGCGGCAGGCGCACTGAGCTGCAGCTGGAGAGCAGTGGCGCCATTCAGTTGGTGCCCCAGGGTGGCGCCATGGTGGTGCCCCATCCGGAGGGTCTGATCCTGATGCGCTTGCCAGGCCAGCCCCAGCGGCGTCAGATGTTGCCGGGCAGCCGCGATCTGAGCTCCTTTTGCGCCAGTGGTGGCCGGGCCCTGCTGGTGCGTCACCGCCCCGACTACAGCCGCTCCCTGGAGCTGGTGGAGCCGGGTGAGGCACCGCGCATCCTCTGGCAGGGCCGGCAGGCGGTGATGGGCAGCGCCTGCGCCAGCGGCGGCGAGCGGATTTGGCTACTGCTGATGGACGGCATAGGCCAACCACGGCTGCAACTCCTGGCCCTCAACCGCTCGGGTCAAATCCTGCAGCGAAAGCAATTAAACGGTTGGCTACTGGAACCAGGCACAAAAATGCACTATGACGCCAGTCGCAATCAACTACTGCTGGCACTTAAGCCAATCACTGTTAGACGAAGCGATCTAAAGCCGATTGCCAATGTGCGCAGGGAGATAAAGTCAATCTCTGTTGAGCCGATAACTGCTGAGGGGCGCCAGGAGGCCAGGCCCGCCCTGATCGATGCCAACAGCTTGACGCTGCGGGTGCTGGATAAACCAATTCGCCAAGTCCAATGGCTGCCGGCGCATTAGCCATGGGAGGACCCTAGACGGGCCAAGAGCTATGCCCGGCGGTAGTTTTCGTTCCTACGGGTCAGGAGCAAGCCAGGCATTGACATGGTTTAGCACAATAAAATCAGTGAAATTTTGGATTTTTTAGAGGTGCTCTAATATCTGTTTGCACTCAAATACTTAAATGATAGGCATGACCTAAAATTCAGCTGCATTTGAATAGCCATATCAACACCTGCCGGCCTATGCTGCACCCTCGCACCTTGAGGTGAAAGCGCCATGGCCGGCCGCGCCAGGTCCACCGGTCCAGAAGAGGAACTGATCCAAAAACTGCTCCGCATTGAAGCCCTGCACTCGCGGGCCGGCAGCGACGGCGAACGGCAGGCGGCCGAGCGGGCCCGCGAACGCATCCAAGCCAGGCTCCAGCAGCTCGCCGCTGAGGAGCCGCCGGTGGAATATCGCTTCAGCCTGGCGGACCAGTGGTCGCGGCATCTGTTTGTGGCCCTACTGCGGCGCTACGACATTTCCCCCTACCGCTACCGCGGCCAGCGGCGCACCACCGTGATGGCCCGCCTCAGCCGCAGCTTCTTGAATGACACCCTCTGGCCCGAATACCAGGAACTACAACAAACGCTTTCCGCCTACTTCGACGCCCTTACCGATCGGGTGATTGAACAGGCCCTGGAGGTGAAGGCAGGCGATGCGGAAGAGCGATCCGAGCGCCAGGCCTTGCCGCCGGTGGATCACCAATAGGGCGATAGCCATGGACCGGGGCTACCCCATTCGCGTTGGCAGTTGTTAGGGCCTCCATGGGGGTTCACCCAGTGCTTCCCAGAAGCCGTATTTTTGGTGGTGAGTTAGCCCCAGACGATCCCGGTAGGTGGCGTGATTATCGTGACCGGCCCAATCGCTGATCTTGGCGGCCAAGACATCACAGGTGGCCAGGTGGCGCACAGCGTGCTTGTAACGACTGGAGCGGGACATATCCAGGCTGAAATCCACCATCGCCCGCAGGCAGAGCGTGGCCGCAAGCGGCTGCTGGGCCGCTAGCGCTTCTGCCACGGCACTGAGCAGTTCATAATTGTAGCCATCCAGTTCATTGGAGCGGGCCAGGATCAGCCGGGCGGCCCGGCGCTGGTCGGGCCACTGGTGTAGAAACTGCAGCGCATCATCGAAGCTGGGGTATGCAAAAACCAGATCGAAAGCTCGCTCTTCCGCTTCCACATCCTCGAAAGCGGGCAGCGCCTTGAGGTAGTCACGCAGGTGCCGAATCGAAAGCGAACGCTCCACCCAACTCCAGCGCAGGGCCTGGGCTTCGCTGTGGCGCGCCAGGGCCTCCAGGGCGGCGATGCGGCCATCAAGCCAATCTATAAAACTAACTGGACGATTCTGTAGATAGGGCTCGGCTGCCTCCAACAGCAACAGGGCATCGGCGGCGCGGCCGGCGGCGGTGAGCCGCCCCGCCACCTGTGCCGCAATCCCCGGCAACCTCAGGGCGACGGGATGATGATCGCGATACTCCGCCAGATAGCTTTCCGCATCGTCCAAGGCATCGGCGATAGCCAGCATGGCGAGGCGCACCGCCTGGCGATGCTCGCTAACATCTGAATCGCTATTTTCATCAAAATCCGACTTAAAGTCAACATCTAGGTTTTCATAAGCATCCGGATGGCTGATACCATCAAAATCGGCACCCGCCTCGTTGGTACCAACAAAGACAGCATCCGCCTCGCTGCTACTATCTAATTCAGAATTTGGATCACTGCTACCATTAAATCCAGCATCCAAAGCTTCGCCAGCCCCTGGTTCATACTTACCATCAAAGTCAGATATATAGATAAATCCAGTATCTGCCCCTAGTAAATCGAGTTGTTCTAGCAGTTCATCATCTGACAATCCACTATCGATAAGCTCTTCCAGCTCATCCTCCTGATCAGCCTGCGCAGGGCTAGGCGGACGTTTGGCCTCCAGCAGCTGGCGCAGATGCAGCAAGCCCTCCGGCGTGAGCGCCTCCTTGAGGTGGGGAACTAGCTGGTCGTACTGGCCGTAGTCGTTGTCGAGCAGCGCCACCGCTACTTGATCCGCTAGCGCTGCCGGCGCCGGCTGGGCAAGGCAGGCGACCCGACCCAGATCGGCCGTAACCAGGTGAAACAGCCCCAGCGCGGCTTCGTCGCTGTCGTCGCAGCGATCCAGCAGCGACTCCGCCAGATCCAGGAACCGCCACAGCAGCTCCATCGCCAGCTCGCCATCGTGGCCGGCAATCGGGCCAACAATCGCCTGGCGTTGCCGCTCGAGATCGGCCAACAGCTCATCGCGGCGGCGCTTATCCAGCCAACTGCCAGAGCGGGCGATCGTGGCTAGCCGCTTGCGTACCTGCTGGGCCATATCGGCGGCGCCCCCCTGTTCCGCCAGCGCCAGCCGCAAGGCCCTTTTGGCGGCGGCATTGCCCTGGCAAAGGTCCATCAGCAGCTCCGCCAGCCGCGCCGCCCCGAGGGATTCCAGGTTTTTGGCGTTTAGGCTGGTCTTGCTGGCCATTTCGGTTGATATCTGGTTGGGCTTGGATATGGAGAGGCCCGGATATTGAAGGGGCTGGAGCACCAGCGCACCTGGGCCGCCCCCGCTCACAGGTTGGCATGGAATTGAGCAGTTGATTTGACCTCCGCCCATACGCTTGCCCCCGTAGGCCGCGATAGCCAGGCGCCATGGACGAATGGAGAGGAATGAAATAGATCTAATGGAGTTCGCGATGCGCTGGCCCCGGTGACCAAACTGAGCTTTACCGAGGCCTACGCCGAGCAATGCGGCGGCAGCGAAGACGATGCCTTCAAGATGCCCACCACCCAGCAGCTCGACACCTACCTGCTGGCCCTGGCGGTGCACCACGGCGGCCGCCTGGTGAGCTTCGATCGCCGCTTGAGCTGTGGGGCGGTGGCTGGCGGCCGCGACGCCCTGTGGTTGATCGATTTGTGATTACCCCACGGGCCATGGACAGGCATCGGAACCGCTTCTGACCCGCCCAGAACCAAGGCCAGCACTGGAATGGGCAGTTAATATAAAAACTCTTAAGTAAAGCTCAACGTGACGCAGTGGGGCTTCTACGGCAGGCGTCGCGAGCGGGCGGAGTTGGCGCAAATGCTCGAGCACGGGCGCTGGTTCTTTCTGCAGATCTCCGGGCGGCGGCGCATCGGCAAGACCCGGCTGGTGCTGGAGCTGCTGCAGCCGCAGCGCCGGGAGCGGGTGCTCTACATCCAGATCCCCGACTCCGATCCGGCCGGCGTGGTGAGCACCGCCCGCGATTTCATGCAGAACTTCGGGGTGAGTGCGCCCCTACCCCATGACCTGCGTTCGCTGGCGGTGCGCATCGGTGAACTGTGCGCCGAGGGCTGGATCGTGGCCCTGGATGAGTTCCAATACTTCAATCGCCAGGCCCTCTATCCCTTCACCTCCGAACTTCAAACCGTGGTGGACCGGCTGGCCGCCACGCCCGAGGCCCGAGGCGGCCTGATCGTGCTGGGCTCCCTGCACACTGAGATGCAGGCGCTTCTGGAGGACCGCAGCGCCCCTCTTTATCAGCGCAGCACCGCAACCATCAACCTGGGGCATCTCGACATCGCCTCGCTGCTTGAACTGCTGGAAGTCCATGCGGACACCTCGCCGGAGCGATTGCTATTTCTCTGGAATCTGTTTGAGGGGGTGCCCAAGTTCTATCGCGACTGCTTCGAGCAGGGGGTGATCAACGCCGATCGGAGAACACTGCTGGAAAAGATGTTCTTTAGCAGCAGCTCACCCCTGCGAACGGAAGCAGAAAACTGGTTTCTCAAGGAACTCAAGGGCCGCTACGACCTGGTGCTGAAGTATGTGGCACGCAACCCGGGCTGCACCCATGCTGAGCTGCAATCCCATGCGGATTCCGTGGAACCCGCAAACAGCAGCCAGGTGGGCGGCTACCTAAAGATATTGGAAGAACGCTACGAATTGGTGGAGAAACGACTGCCGGCGTTCGCCAAGCCCAGGGCCCGCCAAGGGCATTACACGATCCGCGACAACTTCCTGCGCAGTTGGCTGGATGCCCTGGCGATGCCCACCGCGGCCATCAACTTCCGGCCGCTGCCGGTGCTGGTGGAACAGGCCGACCAGAGGCTGATGACAGTCGAGGGCCACGGTCTGGAGCGGCTGGTGGGGCAGCTATACGAGGAGCGCAGCCGCCTCGGGATTGGCGATTTCCCGCTCACCTCTCCCATCAAGGGCTGGTGGGACCGCAGGGGCGACACCGAAATTGACCTGGTGGCCCTCGATGAAAGCTCCAAGCGCCTGCGGCTTGGCAGTTGCAAGCGCTCCGAACTGGCGCTGATCAAGGATCTGGAGCGCTTCGATGGCCATGTGTCCCGCTTCCTGAAAGCCTTCCCCCACCTCTCGGACTGGCAGGTGGAGAAGGTGGCCATCGCCCCATCGCTCACACCAGAAGCTCAGCAGGCGATCGCAGCAGCTGGCTACCTGCCGCAGTCGCTGGACGATCTCACGCTTGGGCTTCGCTGTTGAAATAGGCAGCTTCTGAGTGAAACCGCCCCTCCGCAGCCGGATGCTGCTCACCAATTGCTGGCGTGGCTTCCGAAGAGGAGCGCAGTTTGTAGAGGCCCCAGAGGTTTGGCAGCGCCATGGGGCGAAGTATTGGCAAGGAGCCGCAATCAGCCAATACTGGTTATGTAGGGCTTCCTGAAAAACACCAGCGAGCGAATCAGGGACCTGGCGGTCGTGGATGCACGATGACGCCTCCCCCAGCTCCGTCTATACGACGGCTTGCAA
>JBIKVR010000033.1:0-23033 GCA_044356735.1 Prochlorococcaceae cyanobacterium | reverse complement strand
CAACAGCTGGCCCGCAGCCTCTACCCAGAGGAGGTGGGCCAGGGGGAAACCCTGGAGCGCAAGTGGCGCGAATTGCTGGTGGCGCTGCAATTGGAAGCTCGTTTCAGCAAGCGCGACCTGCTGCTCAGCTACCTAAATCGCGTCTATCTCGGTTCGGGCTGGGGTTTTGAAGACGCCTCCCGCCACTACTACGGCAAGTCCGCCAGCCGGCTGGATCTGCCCGAGGCGGCCCTGCTGGTGGGGCTGCTGCCCTCCCCCAACGGCTACGACCCCTGCTTCGATTCATCGGCCGCCCTGGAGGCCCGCAACCGCGTGCTCGCCAAGATGGTGGACAACGGCAAGATCAGCGCCGATCGCGGCCGCGCCGCCCGCCGCAGCCCGATCCAACTCTCCCCCCAGGCCTGCAAGGCCAGCCAACAGCGCAGCAGCGCCCCCTTCTATAGCGATCAGGTGCGGCGCGATCTGGAAAGGCTGGTGGGCCGTGAGGTGGCCATGGAGGGCAACTTCTTGATCGACACCCAGCTCAACCGCGGCCTCCAGGAAACAGTGGAGCGCCAGTTGCGCCAGCGGCTCGCCAGCAGTGCCGGCCTGAAGCTGAGCGAGGGGGCGGCGGTGGTGCTCGATTCACGCACCGGCGGCATCCTGGCGATCGCCGGTGGTCGCGACTACCGCCAAAGCCAGTTCAACCGCGCCTCGATGGCCCTGCGCCAACCCGGCAGCACCTTCAAACTGTTCACCTATTTGACGGCCCTGGAGCGGGGGCTGCGGCCATCAGACACCGTGAGCTGCGCCCCCCTGGGCTGGGGCGGCCAGCAGTACAGCAGCAATTGCGGTGGCAGCCTCAGCCTCAGCAGCGCCTTTGCCCAGAGCAGCAACACCGCCGCCCTGCGCCTGGCCCGGCGGGTGGGCCTGGAGAGCGTGGTGCGCAAGGCCAGGGATCTAGGCATCAGCTCCCCCCTGGCGGCGGTGCCAGGATTGGCGCTGGGCCAGAGCGAGGTGACCCTGCTGGAGCTCACCGGCGCCTATGCAGCAGTGGCCAATGACGGCATCTGGCACGCCCCCAGCAGCATCCGCCAACTCACCGATGCTGAATCCTGCAAGGGCCTCGATCCCGCCAGCTGCCGCCAGCGGGGCGCCGCCAGCCAAGTGAACGCCAACCCAGGCCGGCGGGTAATCAGCGAGGCCACCGCCAAATCGATGCAGCAGTTGCTGCGGGCCGTAGTGCGCAATGGCACCGGCCAGGCCGCCTATCTGGGCGGCGAGGAGGGCGGCAAAACCGGCACCACCAACAACGGCCGCGACCTGCTGTTCATCGGCTACGAACCCCGCCGCCACTGGGTGCTGGGCATTTGGCTGGGCAACGACGACAACAGTCCCAGCCAGGCCAGCAGCGCCATGGCCGCCGCCCTGTGGAGCGACATCATCCGCTCTGCCCCCGCCGGCCCATCTGCTGGCTCAAGCCCAACAGCCGGCACCAGCCCATGAACTCTGCCGGCGCCAGCCGATGAAACTGCCCACCCGGCTCTGGTTGCTGGCGGGCCTGGCCCTGTTCGCCTTGATCGGCTTGGCGATGCTGCTGCAGCTGCTCAACCAGCTCAGCTGGCAGCTCAGCGCCCTGCTGCCCTACCAACTGGTGGGCCCGGTGTTGACCCTGCTGCTGCTGGCGGTGGTGATCGGTGCTGTGCAATTGGGCTGGCCGCTGCTGCGGCCCTGGCTGCCCCAGCTGTTGCCCGCCTGGCTGCAACCCTGGTTGCCCGCCAGCCTGCGCCGCCAGGCTCCCGGCAGCCGCCGACCCGCCGGCGAGTCGCCAGGGCGGCCGCCCCAGTCCTCCAGCCGCCGCCAGGCCGCCGCCCAAAATCTGGCGGCGATCGATCAAACCCTGGAGCGGGTGCGCGATCAGCTGGAACGGCGGCTGCTCTGCCAAGAAAGGCAGCGGATGGCCGCCGAACTGGAGCGGGGCGATCTGCAGATCGTTGTGTTTGGCAGCGGCTCGGTGGGCAAAACCTCCCTGATCCGGGCCCTGCTGCGCCAGTTGGTGGGCGAGGTGGGCGCCGCCATGGGCAGCACCCAAGGCAGCCAGCGCTATCGGCTCAGACTGCGGGGGCTGGATCGCGCCGTTTGGCTGGTGGATACCCCGGGCATCCTGGAGGCCGGCGATGCCGGCGAGCGCCGCGAACGCTTGGCCCGGCAGCAGGCCAGCCGCGCCGACCTGCTGCTGCTGGTGGTGGACGGCGACCTGCGGGCCTCCGAGCAGCAGCTCTTCGAAGCCCTGGCCGGGCTGGGCAAGCGGCTGATGCTGGTGCTCAACAAGTGCGACCTGCGCGGCGAACTGGAGGAGCAGCGGCTGCTGGCCCAGCTGGCTCGCCGCACGGCCGGTCGTTTGGCGCCCGCCGATCTGATTCCGGCCACCTCGGCCCCCCAAAGCATCCCGATGCCCGGCGGCAAGCCCCTGCAGCCGGAACCGGAGGTGCAGGCCCTGCTGCGCCGCATCGCCAGCGTGCTGCATGCCGATGGCGAGGAGTTGATCGCCGATAACCTCTTGCTCCAATGTCGCCGCTTGAGCCAGGCCAGCCGCGATCTGCTCGCCCAGCAGCGCTGCGGCGACGCCCTGGCCCTGGTGGAGCGCACCATGTGGCTCAGCGCTGGCGTGGTGGCCCTCACACCCCTACCCGGTGTGGATCTGCTCGGCGCGGCGGCGGTGAATGCCCAGATGGTGCTGGAGATCGGCAGGGTGCATGGCGTCCAGCTCAGCCGGGAGGACGCCCAGGAACTGGCCCTCTCGGTGGGGCGCAGCCTGGCCGGTCTGGGGCTGGTGAAGGGCGGCGTCGGCCTGCTGAGCAGCGCCCTGGCTCTGAGCCTGCCGGCGGCCCTGGTGGGCCGAGCCATCCAGGCCATCGGTGCCGCCTGGCTCACCCGCATCGCCGGGCTAAGCATGGTGCGCTACTTCGAGCAAAACCAAAATTGGGGCGACGGTGGCGTGCAGGAGGTGGTGCAGGAGCAATACGACCTCAGCCGCCGCGACGATGCCCTGCGGCGCTTCCTGGAGGCGGCCTTCAATCGGATTGTCGAACCGATGCAGCGCCAGGGGCCGAAGGCGAGACAACTGCCACCCCGAAAGCCTCCGGCGGCGGGGGCAGCAGCGGACCGCGACTATCCAGCACCGTGATCAACACCAGATAAACCACGCCAATCAATATCGAAATGGCGCCGGTGGCAATCGCCACCCAACGGCCACGGGTGTTGGACTTTGCTGGTTCAGTCATGGAGGGATGTTTGCACCAATTGCGCCAATTGCGCCAATTGCTGATCACCGGTGTGGGGGTTGCCCAGCACCGCTTTTAGATGATGGCGGCCGGCGTACAGCGGCCGTGAGAGCATCAAGCCCTCCGCCAGCAACCGCTGCCGGGTGGTTTGACTCCACAGCTCGGCCTGCTCGGCGTTGGCCTTGGCGGGAGTGAAGGCCAACAGGTGCAAACTGCCGCCGCGCAAGAGCAGCTTCCCATTGCCCGCCAACAGCTGCCGCAAACAACGGCGGCGGGCGATGGCGCCGTCCAACAACTGCTCAATGCCCTCCAGCCCCAGTTGGCGCAGGCCCAGCCACAGCTTGAGCACCTCCCCTGGCCTGCTGCCCTGCAGGCCGCACTCGCCGCCGTGGCCGCCGCCCCAGCTCGGTTCCATGTAGGGCAAACCGGTAGCAAATGCTGCCCCCAGCCGCCGCGGTTCGGCCAGCAGCAACAGCGAAGAGGTCTTGGTGATGCCCAGCAGCTTCTGGGGGTTGATCGTCACCGAATCCGCCAGTTCGATGCCCGCCACCCGCTGGCGATGGCCGGCGATCAAACCAAACACCGCTCCAATTGCCCCATCCACGTGCAGCCACACCCCCTGCCGCTTGCAGAGGGCAGCCATGGCCGCCAGCGGATCCACGGCCCCGCGCACGGTGGTGCCGGCCGTGGCCACCACGGCGATCACCGGGATGCCCAGGCGCCGCTGCTGGGCCAGCAGCTCGGCCAGGGCCTCCACATCCAGGCAGCCGTCAGCGTCCACCGGGATGGGCAGCAGGGCCGTGGCCGGCAAACCCATCACCGCCATCGCCTTGTTCAGCGACACATGGGCGTCGGCGCTGGCCAGCACCACCGCCTCTGGGCAGCAGGCCAAACCCGCGGCGCGCCGGGCGGTCACCAGGGCCATCAGGTTGGCCAGGCTGCCGCCGCTGGCGGCCACCCCGCCACTGCCAGCGGGCATGCCCAGCCGCTGAGCCAGCCAGATGCATACCTGCCGCTCCAGCTGGCTGAGGCTGGGGGAGAGCTCCTCTGAGAGCAGGTTGTTGTTGAGGCCGGCACAAACCAATTCCGCCGCGATCGAAGCGGTCAGCGGCGGTGGATCCAGATGGGCCAGGGCGCCGGGATGGTTGGGGTTGTAGGCCCCGTCCATCACCCGCTGTAAATCTGCAAGCAGCGCCGTCGGCCCCAGACCTGCCTGGGCCAGCTCCAGCTGGGGCAGTTCCCCCCCTGCCGCCAGGGCGGCAAAGGCGGGCAGGGGTGAACGCAGGGCGGCACTGCCCAGCCAGCGCACCAATTGCTGGCTGGCCTGTTCCAAAAAATCTGCCAATACCGGATCAAAATGGTCCGGCGCCGGAAAGGCGGCCAGCAAATTGGCCCGCGGGACAGATGGCGCAGGTACCAACGGCGAAGGCTCGGCAATTGGCATTCTCGCCTCAGGGCTGGACTAGAGGCGGGGCTGGGCTAGAAGCGAGGCTGGTTTAGAAGCGAGGCTGGACGACAAAGGCAGCGATGGCCCCACAGGAGAGCTCGAATGCTGAGCGGCCATATCTACAGCCGTATCGCCAGCCAAATAGCCAGCTGGCCAGCAAAGCGGCGAGTCGTCTAGCCAGCCAGCCCGATCGCCAGTCGACTAGCCAGCTGGTCAACCAACCGCTCAATCAGCTGTATCGGCATTGGATGCGGCGGTTGCTGCGGCACTGCGGCCGCATGGGCCACGACGGCGATATTCCCGTGGCGGCCGTGGTGCTCGATGCAAAAAACCGTTGCATTGGCTGGGGCAGCAACCGCCGTCACCAAGCCCAGGACCCCCTGGGCCATGCCGAGCTGATCGCGATCGGCCAGGCGGCGCGGTTGCTAGGGGATTGGCGGCTGAACCAATGCACCCTGGTGGTCACCCTGGAACCCTGCCCGATGTGTGCTGGCGCCCTGGTGCAGGCTCGGATCGGGCAGGTGGTGTTTGGCGCCCCGGATCCCAAACGCGGGGCCCTGGGGGGCTGCCTGGATCTGGCTGATCACCCCAGCGCCCATCACGCCATGGGCGTGATCGGCGGCATCGAGGCGGAAGCTGCCAGCCAGCAGTTGCGGCTTTGGTTCAGGCGGCGACGGGGACAGACTTGCTAGAAGCGGACTTGAAAGCAGGCAATTCTACCTCGAATAGATTTAGCAACAAATCCACATTCTCCGATTGGCTGTTGTAACCCATCAAGCCGATACGCCATACTTTGCCCGCCAAGCTGCCCAGGCCACCACCCACTTCAATGCCGTGCTTATTGAGCAGGTGCAGGCTGAAGGCCTTGCCGTCCACCCCATCGGGGATGCGCACGGTGGTCAAGGTGGGCAGGCGCAGCTGTTCGGGCACATGCAACTCCAAACCGAGAGACTCCAGGCCCGCCCATAGCCGCTCGGCATTGGCGCGATGGCGCGCCCAGGAGGCCTCCAGCCCCTCATCCGCCAGCAGGCGCAGGGCTTCGCGGATGCCGAAATTCATGTTCACCGGAGCGGTGTGGTGATACACCCGATCGGTGCCCCAGTACTGATTCAGCAGGGTGACATCTAGATACCAGTTGGGCACTTTGCCCTGGCGGGCCATCATTTTGGCCTCGGCCCGCGGACCCATCGAAAATGGGCCAAGGCCCGGCGGGCAGCTGAGTGCTTTTTGGCTACAGCTATAGGCTAAATCAACCTTCCATTCATCCAAGTACAGCGGTACAGCCCCCAGGGAGGTAACGGTATCCAGCAGCAACAGGCAGTCGTAGCGACGGCATAGTTCGCCAATCCCCTGCATCGGCTGGCAGACACCGGTGGAGGTTTCGGCATGCACCATCGCCAAAATCGTTGGCCGGTGGGTGGCCAGGGCCGCCTCCAGCTCCTCGAGGGAGAAAGCCTCTCCCCATGGGCGCTCAATGGTTACCACCTCGGCCCGGTAGCGGCCGGCCATGTCGGCCAGGCGCAGACCGAAATAGCCCTTCACCGCCACCAACACCTTGTCGCCCGGCTCGATGGTGTTGGCCAGGGTGGCCTCCATAGCGGCACTCCCGGTGCCGCTCATCGGAATCGTGAGCCGGTTATCGGTTTGCCACACGTAGCGCAACAGCTCCTGCACCTCCCCCATCAACTCCACATAGAGCGGATCGAGGTGCCCGATCGGCATCCGCGCCAGCGCTTCCAGCACGGTGGGATGGGCGTTGGAAGGGCCCGGGCCAAGCAGCAGGCGTACAGGCGTGGCGATCGGATCCAGCCGGCGGAGATGCGAGGTGGAAACGGGGGGCAGCGGCTGGAGCTGGGTCAAGGAGGGAGCTGGGGGTTGAGTGGGAGCCTAAGGACGCGCGTTTAGCGCCGCGGCCTCAGCGGGCCCTTACGTTCGAGGCGGCCAGTCCGCGGCAGAGATGCTCGAAGGGCAGGCGCACGGCAGTGGTATCGGTGATGTTCAGCTTGGCCAGCTGCTCGCAAACAACCTCGGCCAGCAGGGCGATGCTGCGCACTGTCGGACCGGTGGGCACCCCCAAACTCTTGTAGGTGTCGTCGAGGCCGTTGAGCACCCGCTCGTTGAGGATGGTGAAGTCGCCGGCGATCAGGGCGTAGCTGGCGTAGCGCAGGAAGTAATCCATGTCCCGCAGGCAGGCCGACAGCCGCCGGGTGGTGTAGGCGTTGCCACCGGGAAGGATCAGCTCGGGATCCTCCAACCACAGGCGCTGGGCGGCTTCGCGCACGATGTCGGCGGCCTGGGCATTGATCAGCTCCACGGCGGCCAAACGAATTTCGGCCTCCGAGAGATAGGCTGCGATGTTATCGATCGCATCCCGATCCAGATGGCGGCCCAACTGGTCGTAGCGGCCGATCAGACCGGTGATGGCATCGCGCATGGCTGGTGGGAGTGGCGCACCTGATTTTGAAGCTAGCACTTGTGCAACGGCAGAACCCAGGCTGGGGCGGCGATCTGGCGAATTTGACAGAAACGGTTACGCAAGCGCTCCGCTCAGACAGGTGAACGCTGGGGGCTGGCGCAATCAGTTTTTGGTTACTGTTGATACATAAAGGGCCGGTGGTGGCTGTTTACTTTCCAAGTCAACTGCCACGCTGGCGGGCCACCCAATTCAATTCATGGCGAAAACAGCCCAGGATGTCCTCCGTCAAATCAAAGACGAAGGAATTGAGCTGATCGACCTCAAGTTCATCGATCTCCACGGCAAGTGGCAGCACCTGACTGTCTGCAACGATCTGATCGACGAGGACGCCTTCTCTAGCGGCGTAGCCTTCGATGGCTCTTCTATCCGCGGCTGGAAGGCGATCAATGAATCGGATATGTGCATGGTGCCCGATCCGAACACAGCCTGGATTGATCCTTTTTACAGTCACAAAACCCTCAGCCTGATCTGCTCTATTCAGGAGCCCCGCAGCGGCCAGCCCTATGGCCGCTGCCCCCGGGCCCTAGCCCAGAAGGCCCTCGATTACCTGGCCTCCACCGGCATCGCCGACACCGCCTACTTCGGCCCCGAGCCCGAATTCTTTATCTTCGACGACGTACGCTATACCTCCAGCAACGGCACTAGTTTTTACAGTGTCGATTCCATCGAAGCTCCCTGGAACAATGCTCGCCTGGAGGAAGGCGGCAACTTAGCCTACAAAATCCAGCTCAAGGAAGGCTATTTTCCCGTAGCTCCTAATGACACCCTTCAGGACATGCGCAGCGAGATGCTGCTGGTCATGGCTAGCCTCGGGGTGCCAATCGAGAAGCAACACCACGAAGTTGCCACCGCCCAACACGAGCTGGGCATGAGGTTTGCCGAGCTAATCAGCGCGGCAGACAACGTGATGATATACAAATATGTAGTGCGCAATATCGCCAAAAAATATGGTAAGTCGGCCACCTTCATGCCCAAGCCGATTTTTGGCGATAACGGCAGTGGCATGCACGTGCACCAGAGTCTCTGGAAGGGTGGCCAGCCGCTGTTCTTTGGCGAAGGCACCTACGCCAACCTCTCCCAAACCGCCCGCTGGTACATCGGCGGCCTGCTCAAGCACGCCCCCAGCTTCCTGGCCTTCACCAACCCCACCACCAACAGCTACAAGCGGCTGGTGCCTGGCTTTGAAGCGCCCGTGAACCTGGTGTACTCCCAGGGCAACCGCTCCGCCGCCGTGCGCATTCCGCTCACTGGCCCCAGTCCGAAGGCCAAGCGGCTCGAATTCCGCTCCGGCGATGCCCTCTCCAATCCCTACCTGGGCTTTGCGGCGATGTTGATGGCCGGCTTGGACGGCATCAAAAACCAGATCGATCCGGGCGACGGCACCGATGTGGATCTGTTTGAGCTCTCGGCAGAGGAGCTGGCCCAGATCTCCACTGTGCCCGCCTCGCTCAATGGCTCCCTGGAGGCTCTCGACGCCGACAAGGACTATCTGTTGGCTGGAGGAGTGTTCAGCGAAGATTTTATTGATAACTGGATCTCGATGAAGTACGAGGAAGTGCAGCAACTGCGCCAGCGCCCCCATCCCCATGAATTCGTGATGTACTACGACGCCTGATCTGCAGCAATACTACACCTGATCTTACGACACCTGATCTGCAGCAATTGGCCATTCCTTCGCCCTGGCGATCGGAATGGCCATTTTTTTGGGTGTGGCCTTAATTCCTCTAAAAATTACCAATATGCTGTTTATTAGCAAAAAACAAATAATTCTTGCGGCGTAATTCAGGCGCCAAACTCCGAGGCGCGAAGCTGGGCGATGGCGCTGTCGTGCAGATGTTTGGCCCTGGCCTGGCGCAGGGCCCAGGCCCGCATTTGATGGCTGGCATCGCCTGCCGGGTTTAGATCGTGATGGCGGCTGATCTGGGCCAGAGAAGCTGCCCAGAGGCGATTTTGGCGCTGGTGCTGGCTGGCCCAACTGGTGAACACGCGCTCGGGTCCGGCCTGGCGGGCGGCGTTGGCGGGCAGGGGGATCATGGTCATGACGGCTTTCCTCGCGGCAACTGGAATCGGTCGATGCAAGATGCAAGTAGATGCAAATCGATGCAGTGAGCCTCAACGCATTCAGGCTCGATGCATTTAGCCTGACACCTTTCGGTAGCCGTTGCTACCAAAAACAGGCGCTCGTGACATTTCTTTATCTGGGGCTGGCGGGTCGCAGCTGCTGGCCCGATCCGCTGGAATGGGTATGAGTTATGAAGCCACCTCGGCCAGTCGCCATGCCCGATCAGCTCACCAAGCTGGCTTACCAGACACTCCAGCAGGGAAAAGGGCTGTTCGGTTTGGCCCATAAAGAGATGAGCAGCCGCCTGATGGGCCTGCTGGCTCCCGACGGCACCCCCAAGACCGTGCCGGTGGACCCCCAGCTGATGGGCCGCTTGAAAACCAGCATGGATGCTTTGGGTGAGCTGGATTGGCAGGAGGCCGAACAGGGGCTCTATCCAGCTGCGCTGCTGTTCGATGCCCCCTGGCTGGACTGGGCCAGCCGCTATCCCCTGGTCTGGCTGGACATGCCCAGCACCTGGAACCGCCGCCAGCAGCGCAATGTGCGCGATTTACCTCAGGATGTGGAGCCGGCTGCCTACCCGGACTACTACCTGCAGAACTTCCATCACCAGACCGATGGCTACCTGAGTGATCACTCGGCCTCCCTCTACGACCTGCAGGTGGAATTGCTGTTCAACGGCAACGCCGATCCGATGCGCCGCCGTCTGCTGGCGCCGCTGCTGCGCGGCCTGCGCCAGTTTGCCGATCGCCCCGCCACCGGCATTCGAGTGTTGGATGTGGCCACTGGTACCGGCCGTACAATGCATCAAATCCGCAGTGCTCTGCCCAAGGCCCAGCTGGTGGGCGTCGATCTTTCCACCGCCTATCTGCGCCAGGCCAACCGCTGGCTGAACGATCTCTCGCCAGGGCTCTGCCAACTAGTGCAGGCCAACGCCGAAAACATGCCCCTGGCCGACGGCTCCTTCCAGGCGGTCAGCTGTGTGTTTCTGCTGCATGAGCTACCCGCAGCCGCCCGGCAGAACGTGATCAACGACTGCTGGCGAGTGCTGGAACCGGGTGGCGTGATCGTGTTGATCGACTCGATCCAATTGGCCGATTCACCCGAGTTCTCGCCGATCATGGAGAATTTTCGGCGGGTATTCCACGAGCCCTATTACCGCGATTACATCTCCGATTCCATTGAAGGGCGGCTAAGTGAAGCGGGTTTCGAGGCGATCACCGCCGAAACCCACTTCATGGCCCGGGTTTGGTCTGCCCGCAAGCCGGCCTAACAGCTCTGGCCCCTAAGCCAGCTCGTCGCTATCCGCAGCCGGCAACAGCTGGCTGCGGGACTGATCCCTTTTCAACACGAGCAGGGAGAGGGGTGGTAGGCAGAGATCCAGGGACTGCTCGTAGCCATGAATGCGCCAAGCATCGGTGAACTTGCCACCAAGATTGCCCAAATTGCTACCGCCATAGCGCTCGGCGTCGGTGTTGAACACCTCGCCGTAGAAGCCATCCATGGGTACGCCAACTCGGTAATGGGAATGACTTTGAGGGGTGAAGTTTGCCACAATAACCAGCCAATTGCCGGTTGAGCTCTCCCTGCGCATAAAACTGATCACCGAGTGACGGTTGTCACCACAATCAATCCACTGAAAACCATACTGATCAAAGTCATCACGCCAAAGGGCCGGCTCCGCTTTATAGAACGCATTTAAGTCATCTACGAGGCACTGTAGCTGCCTATGGGGCTCGTGCTGAAGCAGCTCCCACTGCAGATCACCCCAGACATTCCACTCGGAGCGCTGGCCAAACTCCATGCCCATAAAAATAGTCTTTTTACCGGGATGGGTCCACATATACGCCAACAGTGCACGAACATTGGCAAACTTTTGCCAATCATCTCCTGGCATCTTATGCAGCAAGCTGCTCTTGCCATGCACTACTTCGTCGTGACTGAGAGCAAGCATGAAGCTCTCAGTATAGGCGTACCAGATAGAGAAGGTTACGTTATTTTGATGGAATTGGCGGAACCAGGGGTCAAGTTCAAAATAATCCAGCATATCATGCATCCAGCCCATATTCCACTTCAGGTTGAATCCGAGGCCACCTATGTTGGTGGGCTGGGTAACCATGGGCCAGGTGGTGGATTCCTCGGCGATTGACAGGGCGCCAGGGAAATGCTGAAACAGTACGTGGTTGGCCTGCTGCAAAAACTTTACGGCCTCTAAATTCTCTCGCCCGCCATGTTCGTTGGCGAGCCATTCCCCATCCGGGCGCAGGTAATCGCGATAGAGCATGGAGGCCACCGCATCCACCCGAATCCCATCAATATGAAATTGCTCGAACCAATACACCAGATTAGCAACCAGGAAATTACGCACCTCATTGCGACTGTAGTTAAAGATCAGCGTGCCCCACTCCTTGTGTTCGCCAATGCGGGGATCGGCATGTTCGTAGAGGTGAGCGCCATCGAAGAAGGCCAGACCATGGGCGTCCTTGGGAAAGTGGCCCGGCACCCAGTCGAGAATCACACCAATGCCTGCGGCGTGGCAGCGATCCACGAAGTTGCGGAATTCATCAGGACTGCCAAAGCGACTGGTGGGGGCATACCAACCCGTCACCTGATAGCCCCAGGAACCATCGAAGGGATGCTCCGAGATGGGCATCAGCTCGATGTGGGTGAAACCGCGGGCCTTTACATAGGGGATCACCCGATCGGCCAGTTCCGGGTAGGTGAGCAGTCGGGCACCGGGCTTGAGATCGGCGGCGGGCACCGGCGCTCGGGCCCTGCCATCGGCTTCCAGATAGGGCTGGTCGGCACTGCCATGCATCCAGCTGCCCAGATGCATCTCGTACACCGAGATCGGCTGATCGAGCGGATTGGCGCTATCGCGTAGCTGCATCCAGGCGCCATCGGTCCAGGCATAGCCGCCCAGGGGCTCCACGATCGAACCATTGGCTGGCCGCACCTCGTGGCGGAAGCCGTAGGGATCTGCCTTCTGATAGCAGTGGCCGGCCTGGGTGCGGATCTCGTACTTGTAAATCTCACCCGCCTTCAGGCCGGGGATGAACAGCTCCCAGCAGCCCCCCAGCCGACTCTGCATCGGGTGATGACGGCCATCCCAGCCGTTGAAGTTGCCAAGCACGGCCACGCTGCGGGCATTGGGGGCCCAGAGGCAGAAGCACACCCCCTCGATGCCCCCCCGAGTGCTGAGGTGGGCACCCATCCGCTGCCAGATGTGGTGATGATTGCCCTCGGCGAACAGGTGGCGATCCATCTCGCCCATCCACTCATCCCGGAAGGCCCAGGGGTCGTGGGCCTCGTGTTCGATGCCCCCCCGCGACACCCTGACCCGATAGCTGGTGCCAGGGTTGATCGGCAGTTCGGTTTCAAAAATCCAGCGGTGATGGGGGTTGCCCAGGGGGATCGGCTCCCCCGCCACCAAGCCATGGGCGCCGCCCAGGTCGCCCACCAGCAACAGATCCACCCGATCGGCTTCTGGCATCCAGACGCGCACCACCCAATTGCCGTTGTCGAGGGCTTGGGGGCCGAGCAGCGCGAAGGGGTGATCGTGACGACATTCCTCCAGACGCCGGCTGTCGTCCACCATCCAGTCGAGGCTGATCGGAGCCATGGAGCACTGTCTGCGGCGCCGTGAGCTTAGGCGCCTCCCAGGAATCTGGGCCACCCGGCTGGGGAGCCCAGATCCTCCAATCAATGCTCTGGTAGGGGGTCTAGGCCCAACTTCAGCACATTTAATTCAAATTAGCTGCCGCCACGCAGAGGATTTGGGTCGATGGGGAAGTCGACGCCGGTGATCAAATTGTTGGCATCGAGGATTACAAACAGGTTGTCGGTGAGCCTGTTGAATTCGGTCTGCACCAGCACCAGGCGCTGATCCGGGTTCTCAGCCGCCTCCACCAGCCGCTTCACCTGGATGAAATTGCCAGTTGTTCGCTGCAAGCGCTGCCACTTGGCCTGCAGCGAGGCGGCGCTCACATCCCTCTGCATGGCAGGGCTGAAAAAGCTGCGGGCGCTCACGTATTGGCCCTGGCTGATGGCGTTCATAAATTGAGCCACCACCTTGCTTGGAGCCTGGTCGGTTTTGTCGACGTAATAGCCGCTCAACTGCCCTTTGGGGTTGAGCATGATGAACAGATCTTGCCGGCCAGCAGCGGTAACCACCTCGGCCTCCACCGTGGTGGTTTGGATGCCGCTCTGAACACTGAGCAGCTTCCAGCTCAGCAAGCGGGCGCGTTTGGCCATGGTGGAGGCCACCATCGCTGGGCTGCTTACCTGCTGCAACTCAGGCGCGAACTGGCCAAAGCGGGCATTGGCATCTCGATTCTGCTCGGCCTTGAGGATCTCGTTGGCGGCGGCACGGGCCTGGTCGATGCTCAGGGCCGGCTGGCTGGTGAGCGGCGCAGCTCCACTGGCCTGAGCGAGCTGATTTGGCTGAGCACGCACCGGCAGCCAGCAGGGGCCCGCCAGGCTGGCGCCCGCCAGAGCCAAAAGGGTGGCCAGGGCAAAGGCCTTATCGGCGGGGCGCGGCATTGGCTGAGCGGTAACTGTTGGCTCAGTTTGCCCCAGTTGCCCCTGGGCTGATCGGCACCAACCGCAGCCGGGCCTGGGCCAACTCCAGGCAAATAGTGATTACTCGGTGCTCGCTACCGGAGGCGCCTAAGGGCAAGCTTCCATCGCCGGGATTGACCGAAATTTGAGGCCAGGCCGCCCCCGCCAGCGACAGGCGCAGGGCCTCCCCCGGCTCCAGCCGAGCGGCAAGGGGCTGCAGGCTCAACCGCAGGCGGGGGGCGGACTGATCGGAGCCGGCCTGGCCGTTGACGCGCAAAAACCCCGTAGCCAACTGGCTTACCCGCTGGCCATCGCCGCTGACCACCGCCAGGGCGGCCGCGAGATCGAAGCTGGCTTGATCGGCGCCCACCGTCAGCAACAGTTCCGGCTGACCCACCAGGGCCAGGCTCTCCGCCAGGGGCGGGCTGGTGAAGCAGACCACATCACAGCGGCCATCGAGGTCGGCCCGATCACAGGGCCCCGCATCGAGCCCCAGGTGGCCGCCCCGACCGGGCACCGGCCGCCAGGGGTCATGCACAAATTCTACCCGCCCATGGCCCTGGCCGCCGGGCAACAGCTGGCCCTCGTCGGCGCGGACGGCGGCCAGGCCGCCGCTGGCCAGTGCCCAGTACTGTCCCTGATGGCCGCCCCCCCCGGCAGAGGGCTGCTCGGCGAAGGGCTCCCGCAGCCAGATGCCGCTGCTCTGGCACTGCACAGCCACCGCCACCGCCAGGGGCGAGTCGATGGTGAGCTCCTGGGGCGAATCGGCGGCCAGCTGCACGCCTTGCCCTGCAGCAAGAGCTTGCCCCGGGCCGAGAGCTTGTCCTGGCTCGTGAGCTTGTGGATAGCGCTCAGCTTGCAGATGGCGGCGAAAGAAAGCCAATTGCAATTCATCGATGCCACCGCGCCAGTCGAGATGGGTCCAGGCACCGATGCGCAGCAGGGGCTGTCCACCGGCGGCCAAGCTGCGGCGCCAGAGTTCCAGCACGCCCCTCAGATGGGGGTCGTACCAGCCGCCGATCAACAACATCGGCTGGCGCAGCAGCGCCGTGGAGATCGGATGCCGCCGCCAGCCCAACTCCTGAGCCGGATCTGTTTGCAACCAACCCAGGGCCATGCCCCGGGGATCGTGTTGGGCCAGCAGAGCCATCCCCTCCCTCAGGAAGGCCTGGCTTTCGAGGCTGCGGCGAATCTGACTCCAGCCCTGCTCATCCCCGCGTCTGCGGCACTGCAGCGCCGCCAGTTGCAAACCCCAAGCCAGGCCCAGGGCCCACCAGTGGGCGCCCCCCTCGCTCGCCCAGTGATCGCGCTCGCTGGCCCCGGCCATGGCCGGGGCCAGACAATCCGGCAGGGCGGTGGGATCGCTCTCGGCGGCGGCATTGAGCAGCTGGCTGAGGCCCTGATAGGAGAAGCCATAACTGCCCAGCCGGCCATTGGAGCAGGCCAGACCCCGGGCCCAGCGCACCGCCTCGGCGCCATCGGCCGCCTCCTGGTCAAAGCCACCGAAATGGCCTTCCGAATCCCCCTGGCCGCGCACGTCCTGCACCACCACCACAAAACCTTGGGCCGCGTACCAGCTGGGGTGGGCATAGGTGATCGTCGAGGCGATCGCCCGGCCGTAGGGCTGACGCATCAGCAGCACTGGCCAGCGGCCTGGCCCCCCGGGTCGCCACAGCCGGCTGGCCAGGCGGGTGCCGTCACCGCAGGTCATCCAGAGGTCTTGCTTGCAGATGTCCTGCTGGCAGCCGGGCATGTCAGCGGGTGTCACTCGATCACAGGCGATCGGTTCTAGGCGGGTTTAGCGCAAATCAGGGCAGTTTCAGCGCACATCAGAGCAGTGCAGACCCACCACATAGGTGGTGAGCACCTCCGCATCCATGGGCGAAAGATTTTGCTCCCGGGCCACCATCGACACCGCTTGGGGGGAATTGGACGCCACCCCCTGGGCGTTGAGCTGGCGCAGCTGAGCGCAGAGGGCCTTGGCCCGGGCCGGATTGGCCTTAACCGAATCCAATAAAGCCGACTGGGCTGCCCCGGGACCGGCCCAGAGGGCGAGGCTGGCGGCCACGAGGGCGAAAATGCGCAGGACGGGCACCATCTGGTTAACCCGGAAGATCTATTCATTTCAGTCAGCTGCAGGCCAGCACCGCGGGGCGTTGGGGTCAGTTCAAGGAGCGACCGGAACCCTGCCGCGCCCGCTGAATCCAGCGCCGCAGGGTGGCCAGCTCCACCATCGGCACGGCCTCGCCGGTAAGGCTGCGCTGTAGTCGGCCGATGGAGCGATGCAGTTGATGGGGATCGGCGGCGGCCAAACCCCTTGGGTCGGCAATACCCGCATAGAGCAGCAGGGCCGCCTCGGCGGGCTCCAGGGCCACGGCCACCACCAGACGGGCCTGACCGCGCAGCTTGATCAAGCCCGCCTCACTGGCTCCGCCCGCGCGGCTCAGCTGGCGCAGCTGGGCATCGCTGAGGCGGGCCAGCTGCGGCCAGTGCAAGATTCCGGCAGCTTCCAGCTGGCTTTGTTCCCGCTGCAGGTGACGGGGCAGGCGCCCAAGGCTCAAGGGATCAGCCTCACCTCGCCGGTGAACAGATTGCGCTTTGCCTCGGCCAGCACCACCGGACGGCTGATGCCAGCTCCAGCGGACTCCACCCGCCGCAGGCGTACGGTCACCTCGCCATCGGTTGAGGAGCGGCCACTGCCGCGCAGGTTGCGGGCCACCTGCTCCACGCTGGGGCCGGCGGCGTCAGGGGGAAGGGAGTCAGGTGCGGCCGCAATCACCAAGTCGGCGCCGTTGTCGAACACCACCGGCACGCCGATGGCGCCGGGCACGACCACCCGCGGGGTGTAGCTGATCGCAAAGGCCGCGCAGGAGAGCGCCAGCAAAGTGGTGAAGCTGGTGATCCCCACCAGCCGGAAGCGAAAGCCCCAACGGGCCCAAAAACCCACCACCACCAACAGGGCCAGCAGACCGCTGGCGACGCCCAGCCAGCGGGCGGCCAGAAGCAGGATCGGATCAGCGGCCAGGGCCATCGGGCGAGGGGAGCCAAGTCAACGCATCTATATTCGGCCCCACGACTGCGGCGGTAGGCCCTCGGCAATGGCGTTCTCGCCCCAGCAAGGGCCAGGGGATGGGTCGAAACCCGATCGAGACCAGTCTGGTGCGGGGCCAACCCCTTGGCGCCGCACCCTGGGGTTATCGGCCCTGGGTATCGGCCTGGTGGCCATGGGCCTTGGCAGCGCCGAGCTGATCCTGCGCCGGGTCTACGACTCGCTGAAACCACGTCTGGAACGGCAGCTGGGCGAGCTGCTCGGCCATCCGCTGCAGCTGGGTGCAATGCGCGGCATCGGCTGGTACGGCATCGGCTGGCATGGCATCGGTTGGCTCGGTGTGGAGCTGGGGCCATCGCGACTGCTGCCCGTTGCCGCCGATCGCTCCAGTGTCACAGCCCGGGGGCTCAGCGTCAGCCTTGACCCCTGGGCCAGCCTGCGCCAGCGAGAAGCCGTGCTGCAGCTGGATTTGAGCGGGGTGGAGGCAAACCTCCAGCGCAATCGCAATGGCCAGTACTGGGTGTTGGGGCCGTTCAAGCCGGCAGCTAAGCAGCCGCGGCTGGCCCTGCGGCTGCGGCTGCTGCAACCGGCTCGGCTGCGGCTTGAACCCGCCGGCCTCCGCGCCCGGGTGAGCGCTGAGCTGGCCCTGCAGCCGCGGCGCCACAGCCTGCAATTGCAGGGGCGGCTGCAGCCCAGCCAAGGCGGCAGCGTCTGGCTGCAGCTCGCCGGCGAATGGAATAAGCAGCGCTGGACCGCCAAGCTGCGGGGCGAACGCTTGCCACTGGCACCACTGCGGCCCGTATTGAAGCTGCCCGGCAGCCTCGGCGGCCAGGCCCAGGGGGTATTTGAATTGAGCTTGGCCAAGAACAGGGTTGGTTGCCAGGGGGGGCTGAGGCTGAGCGACCTGCACTGGCAGGCGGGCACCACGGAGCCCTTGCGGGCGTCCGCCATCAACCTCAGCTGCAGAGACCAGCAGTTGCAGCTCCAGGCACCGAGTTGGCAATACGGCAGCTGGCGCGGCAGCCTCGCTTTGACAGCCCATCCCCAGCCGGCCAAGCCAAGCCTGGGGTCCACTGCCACCCAACCAGCCAACCAGCCAGCCGCAACGCGTCCCCAGGCCAGGGCAGATGGCCTCCAAGGCCTGGCCATGCGCTGGACGGGGCGCCTGGAAGCCCGCCAGGCCACCGACCGCTCCCAGCCCCTGCGTTTAACCGCCAGCGGCCTGTGGAGCGGCCGCCAGCTGCGCGATCTACGGCTGCAAGCCCGCAAACCCGGATTGCGGCTTGAGGCCAGCGGCAGCCTGGGGGATCGGCTCGATCTCAGCAGCCGCTTTCAAATCCAACCGGCGGCCCTGGACCTCAAACCCGCCCCGCCAGACTGGTTGCTGCGGCCGGCGCTCAACGGCAGTCTGCGGGCCACAGGGGCGCTGCGGGCCCCCTCGCTGCAGGCCGAACTGCAACAGCAGGCCAATCCACTGCTCGGGCCCTGGCAGGCTTCCCTGTACTGGAACGGCCAACAACTGCTACTGCGGCAATTCCGCAGTGAGCAGCTGCTGGCCAGTGGCAGCCTGCCCCTGGAAATACGGGCGAATCGGGGCCTCAGCAGCGGCGATCTGGCCCTGCAATTGCAACTGCGCCGTTATCCGCTCGCCAGGCTCCAGCCCGTGATCGGCAGCCGCCTGGCGGGGGTGCTCGATATCAAAGGAGAGGTGCGGGGCCCGCTGCGGGCCCTGGTGCCCAACTTGGAATTGGCCTTGGAGCGCCCTGGCGCCGGCCCCCTGGCCCTGCCGGAGAGCTGGCAAGGCCAGTGGCGGGGCCAGGGGGCCGGCGGTGGCAACTTGCAGATGGTGTCCTTGGCACCGGCGCCGGTGGGCCAACTGAGCGTGAGGCTCGATCGCCGCTGGCTGCCGGTGGCGGTGCAGCTGCAGCGCGATGGCGGCAGCCTGGCACTGGCGGGAGAACCCAAGGCCTACAAATGGCAAGCCCAGCGACTATCCCTCGATGGGCTTCAGCTGCAGCTGGGGCCCAAGGGCCGGTTTCAGCCATTGCAGGGCAGGTTGAGCGGCAAGGGCCTACTGAATCTTCAACCGCTGGCCTTTGCCGGGCAGGTGGGCTTGGATCAACCGGCTTTTCTTGGCGTCAGCGCCCAGCAGCTGCAATTGCAGGGAAGCTATGGCGATCGCAACTACAGCGCCAAGGGCTCAGCCAATTTTGCGGGCGGTGGCCATCTGGACCTGGACTGGAGCGGTCGCTGGCATGGGGCGTTCCGCAGCCGCATCGCAGGCCGGGGTCTGGGGGCAAACCTGTTCCGCGAGCTGGCGGCGGCCTGGCCCCATTGGCGGGGCGAGCCAGAGGCAAATACCGGCCGTGCCGCCGATCTGGGCAACCTGGTGTTCGACACCCTGGGCGCTTCGGTGGAAGACCAGCTGACCGCCCTGGACCAGGCCCGCGCCCGGCTGCTGGCAAGGCAGACCAGCGGTTCAAAGGCCACCGCAGCCCAGCGGCTGGAACACCTGCAAGCCCGGGTGGATCTGGATCTGGCACTGGAGGGCCCCAGCTTGGCCGCCGCCCGCGCCGATCTGGCCCTGCGCGGCCACCTGTGGCTAGACGGCACAGACCAGGACATCGCCCTCACCGGAGCACCGCTGGTGGCCCGGATGCAAGGACCCCTGGGCAGCGGTGACGGCAGCTTCAGCCTCGAGCAGCTGCCGCTGTCGCTGGTGGCCCTGCTCACCCAGTTGCCACCAGAGCTGCGGGGTACCCTCACCGCCCGTGGCCGTTACCGCCTAGGCGGCAGTAGTCCAGCCCTGGCCATGGATCTGGGGTTGCGGGATGGCAGGCTGCGCAGCACCGCCCTGGCCCTCGAACAGGGGCGGGTGGCCCTGGACAACGGACGGCTGAAACTGAATCTGGCCCTGCGGGCGGCGGGCGCCAGCAGCAGCGTGGATCTATCCGGGCTGATACCGATCGATCCAACCTCGGCAGAGTTGCAATTGCGGCTTGCCAGCCGCGGTGATGGCCTGCGCTTCCTGGCCAGTTTTGCTGAACCCAACCTGGTGTGGCAACAGGGCGGTGCCGATATGCAGCTACTGGTTAGGGGCAGCCTGCAGGAACCGATCGTCAATGGCTTCCTTGGTATCCGCCAGGGCCAGCTGCGCCTGTTCGAGCAAACCCTGACCAACATTCAGGGCACGGTGCTGTTCGACTTCGAGCAACTGGACGTCCAGCAGCTCTCGGCCTCGGTGGGAGCCAAGGGGAGCATCGGCGTCAAGGGCAGCCTTGGCTTGTGGCGAGACCTGCAAGAGAGGGCTGGCCAGGGGCTGGCGCTGGAATTGAAGCAGGTGCCGTTCAAGCTGCCTAAATTCGCCGCCCAAGCCGATGGCGATCTCCTGGTGCGGGGCAACCTGAGCCAGCTGGTGATGGGCGGCGATCTGCGCATCGCCCGCGGCAACCTGAATGCGCAGGGTGGCCAGTTTGCCAATGGTGCGGCAGCTAAAGACGTCTCCGTGCCAGAGCTGGTGGAATCCGGTTGGAACTTCCAGCAGCCCTTGCTGCTGTTGTTGGGCCCCCAGCTGAACACCGATGCCACCGCCGGTCTGCGCTCCTCCCTGCCCAAGGCGAGCCCCCTTGCCTTCGACAACCTGCGGCTGCGCTTTGGACCAGATCTACGGGTAGGGGTGCCAAACCTGGCCAATTTCAGCGTCGGCGGTCAATTGCGCCTCAGTGGAAGGCTCGACTCGTCGCTGAGGGCCAGTGGCCTGGTGCGGCTGCTCAAAGGCCGGGTAAATCTATTCACCACCAGTTTCAGCCTCGATCCCGAGGTGCCCAACGTGGCGGTGTTCACCCCTTCGCTGGGATTGATGCCCTATGTGGATATCGCCCTGCGCACCCGCGTTTCCGACAGCCTTTCCAGCGGCGGCATCGGTTTGGGCGGACTGGAGAACGCCAGCGGCCAATCCCTGAATCAGTTCGAGGGCGCCAGCTCCCTCAACCCGCTCAACCTGGTGCGGATCACGGTGAGCGCCAGCGGCCCCGCCGATCGAATTGCCGAAAATTTGCAGCTGCGCAGTAGCCCCCCCATGGCCAAGGAGCGACTGCTCGCCCTGATTGGCGGCAACTCCCTGGCCGGCCTCAGTGGCGGCCGCGCCGGTGCGGCCCTGGCCACCGTGGTGGGCCAGTCGTTGCTGTCGCCGGTGCTCGGCGGGCTCAGTGAAGTGTTCGGGGAGCGCGTCAGTGTTGCCCTCTATCCCACCTACGTGAGTCCAAAATTGGCCGATGGCGAATCGCTGCGCTCCCAGCAGGTGCCGCCCCAACTGGTATTGGGCACGGAAATCGGCCTGGATGTGAGCGACCGCTTCAATGCATCGGTGCTGACAGCACCGAACCGCTCAGACATCCCCAACCAGATGACGCTCACCTACAAGGCCTCCGAGATCCTCAATTTGCAGGGCAGCTTCAATACCCAAGGGGCTTGGCAGGGACAACTACAACTCTTCTTCCGCTTCTAGAAACCTCTCACGCATCTAAAAGGTTCTGCATGTTCTAGAATCTTTACCTGCATCCAAAATGTTTTGCCGCATCTACAATGTCTACCTGCATCCAAAATAATTTCCTGCATCAAAAATGTTTTCCCGCATCTAAATGAAAGACAAGCGCCAGCTGATCGGTGTGGATTTGGGCGGCACGGCAATCAAGTTGGCCCGCTTTGACCTGGCCGGGGAGCTGCTGGCGGAATTGGAGCTGGCCACCCCCCAGCCAGCGGTGCCAGGGGCGGTGACCATGGCCATCGCCGACGCCATCGCGCAGCTGGATCCCGATCGACTGGCCGATCGAGTCGGCATCGGCCATCCCGGTCCGGCCGATCGCGGCGCTCGCCTGGCCAGGCTGGCGATCAACCTGCCGGGCTGGCGGGATGTGCCCCTGGCCGACTGGCTGGAGCCCTTGCTGAGCCGACAGGTGACCTGCGCCAACGACGCCAACTGTGCGGCCATCGCCGAACTGGAGCGGGGTGCAGCCCGGGGCGCATCCGATGTGCTGCTACTGACCCTGGGAACGGGGGTGGGTGGCGCCTTGGTGCTCGGCGGTCAGTTGTTCACCGGCAGCCATGGCGCCGCATCAGAGCCGGGCCTGATCGGCATCGATCCAGATGGGCCTGCCTGCAACAGCGGCAATCGCGGCTCCTTGGAGAGCTTTTGCAGTCTGCGCGGCCTGGCCCGGCTCAGCCCCCTGACGCCGCTGGAGCTCTGCCGCCAGGCCGATGCCGGCGAGGCCACGGCCCTGGCGGTATGGGAGCGCTACGGCCAACTGCTGGGCATTGGCGTGAGTTCGCTGCTCTATGTGCTCACCCCCGAACTGGTATTGCTGGGCGGTGGCATCAGCGGCGCCAGCCACCATTTCCTGCCTGCCCTGTGGCGAGAGGTGGAGCAGCGGGTGCTGGCGGTAAGCCGCCAGCAACTGGAAATCAGGCGCTGCCAGCTGGGCAACGGTGCCGGCCGCTTGGGGGCGGCGCTGCTGGCGCGCGACCGGCTGGCCTGAAACCAGTTTTGGCCTTGCGACTGAGCCAGATGTATCTGTCGGTTGGGATGATGGCCTTCTGCCCCGCCCGATCTGGATGAGTTCTGCCGCCGCTGGCATGGCCCCTGTTCCCGAGCCCAGCCCCGAGTTGTTGCAGCGAGCCGCCGGCGTGCGCCGCAGTGCCATGGCCCTGGGCCAATGGAGCGATGCCGAACGCCGGGCGGCCGTGCTGGCGATGGCGTCGGCTTTGGAAAGCGAGCGCCACTTAATCCTGGCGGCCAACCAGGCGGATATGGAGGCGGCGGCCTCCAATGGACTGGCCCCGGCCCTGATGGCCCGGCTGAAATTGGATGGCGCCAAGCTCGACGCGGCGATTGCCGGCGTGCGCCAGGTGGCAGCCCTGGCCGATCCGCTGGGTAGGCGACAACTGCACACAGAACTAGACCAGGGCCTGGTGCTGGAGCGGCTGACCGTACCCCTGGGGGTAGTGGGGGTGATCTTTGAGGCGCGGCCGGATGCGGCAATCCAGATTGCCTCCCTGGCAATCCGCTCTGGCAATGGCGCCATTTTGAAGGGCGGCCGTGAGGCCAGCCGCAGCTGTGGGGCGATCATGGCTGCCCTGCGCCAAGGTCTGGGCAAATGTCTGGCCAGCGGCATCCCCCA
>JBIKVR010000101.1:0-9733 GCA_044356735.1 Prochlorococcaceae cyanobacterium | reverse complement strand
CGATTCAGTGGCGGGGGATTTAATGGCAGCCAGTGCCCTGGAGCTACTCACCAGCAGGGAGGAGAGTTTGGCTCTGCTCAAGCTGGATGGCCTGGTGGATCTGATCATTCCCCGGGGCTCCAACGCCCTGGTGCGTTTCATCCAAGACAACACCCGCATTCCGGTGCTCGGCCATGCCGACGGCATCTGTCATCTCTATGTGGATGTCGCCGCCGATCTGGACCAGGCCCTGCGGGTGGCCATCGATGCAAAAACCCAATACCCGGCTGCCTGCAACGCCATCGAAACCCTGTTGGTGCACGAACAGATCGCGCCGAACTTTTTAGCGATGGCAATTGAGGCCTTCGGCGCCGCTGGGGTGGAGCTGCGCGGCGATGCGGCGGCGATGGCGTTGGGGATAAGCCATGCCGCCAGCGAGGAGGACTGGAGCAGTGAATACTCCGATCTGGTGCTGGCGGTGAAGCTGGTAGCCGATCTCGATGCGGCGATCGAACACATCGGCCGCTATGGCTCCCGCCACACCGATGCCATCTGTACCACCGATGAGCGAGCCGCCAATCGCTTCCTGGCAGCGGTGGATAGTGCTGGGGTTTATCTAAATTGCTCCACCCGCTTTGCCGATGGCTTCCGCTATGGCTTTGGCGCCGAAGTGGGCATCAGCACCCAAACCCTGCCACCGCGGGGGCCGGTGGGCCTTGAGGGTCTGGTGACCTATCGATACCGACTGCGGGGTGAGGGCCATATCGCCGCCGACTATGCCAGCGGCGCCCGTCAGTTCAGCCATCGGAACCTACCGCTATGAATTCCATTTCAAGCCTGCCGCCCTTGGCCATAGCTGGCTCCGATCGCATTCTGGTGCGTGGTTTACGGCTGTGGGCCCATGTGGGGGTGCTGGAAATTGAGCGGAGCCATGGTCAGTGGTTTGAATTGGATTTCAGCATGGCTATTGCGCTGAAACCGGCGGGCAACAGCGATGGGCTAGCCGACACACTCGACTACAGCCTGCTAATCAAGGCATTGCAACGGCAAGCCAGCACTATTCGCTGTTTAACCATCGAGCACTACAGCGAAGAGATGCTAGATTTAGCTGAGCAAACCTACGGCCCGGTGCCTATCTGGCTGCAACTGGTCAAGTGTGCAGCGCCGGTGCCTGGCTTCTGCGGCCAGGTGGCCGTGCAGCGCAGTCGCCACTGGCCCAGCCAAAGCCTCACAGAATTTTAGGCCTAGATTAATCTAATGGCTAGATATAGATTAACCCTAGTGGTTCGATAATGCTAAACCCTTAGGGTGAAACTCTGGCGATGGTGAAAGTCTGCCTGGGGAGCTGGGTGATTCAAGGCCCAATAGCTGATCTGGCCATCGAGATGTTCAATCACGGCGCTGGCGCCCAGCTCCAGTTCAGCGGCGCCGGCCAGCTCTGCCGGCAGGTTCCAGTGCAGCCGCAGTTCCAATAAGCCAAGCCGGCGATGCAATTGGAAAGGTAGAGCAGCGAGCTGGGGCTCTGGGCGCAGACCCTGGCGGTAATCATCTAAACGATAAACAGCCCAGTCACCATTGGGTGCCATGTTTACTTCCCAGTAGCGCTTTTCTCCTGGGATTGCGATAAAAAACTCTAGGCAGGTTTGGGCCCATAACTGGTCTCGCCGCTGGGGTGCAGCCTGAGAGTTAGGCAGTAGTACGGCAGTGGCCGAGTCGCCAGTTGGCCATGCCAGCTGATATTCAAGTTGCAACTGGGCTGAGCGGGGAAACCCAAAACCCTTATCTCGGAGCACTGCTACATTGCCGCAAATGCTAATGCCGGCCAGATCCTGCTCTGGCAACCGCAAACTATCAACGAAAGGCACCAACTTAAATTCTCTAGAGGTCATCGGCATTTCAAAGTTCATGGCGCACAGTTGTTATCAACTAAATTTAAGCTATCTCAACATACTTTTGCCATGAAGCTGGCAGATCAGACCAGAACAGAGCAGAGCAGAGCAGGGGCGGGGATAAGGGAGAAAAACACCAGTCCCCGGCAATTGCATCAAGTATTTTGCTTTAGTTGGCAAAACTGGCTTTTTAAAGTGCCTTAATAGTGAATGCTTGACAGCATGATTAATCGTCACCACTGGGTTGTCATCGACAGAGATCCTTGACCATAGCAGAAATATCATTTTCCTGGGTCTCAATGCTCTCAAGCAAACGAAACTGCCCCAAAGCGCGATCAAGGTTATGACGGTCATGCTGACATTTAAAATATATATTGCCAGCCAGATAATCACTAAAGAAGCGCAGCCCAAGTTCAAAAGTGATCAACCAAATGGCATCATAGAGGTACTCGATATCAACAGGCGTCAGGAACGGCCTGGCCAGGGGCAGATATCCCGAGAGCATGGCAAGACAAAGGTCGAGATCAAAATACACATCATAGAAAGAGGTGTATTCTTCTCCAGCGGGATTACAGCCTGAGCGCAGGCAGTCGCCGATGTCGTAGTGAACCAGGCCGGGTTTAACTGTATCCAAATCCACCAGGGCAACTGCTTGCCCACTCTCCACATCTATCATCACATTGTTCACCTTGGGATCGCCATGGATCGGGCGCTGAATCAGCAGCCCCTCCTTTTTGGCCTGCTCCAGTATCCCGACCCGATGCTGCCGGGCCGCCACAAATTCAATACAAAATTTACTGTCCTTACAGCCATCAGATTGGCTGGTTTGCAACAATTGCAGGTAGTTGCTTAGATAGCTGGGGGTGATGTGAAAACCCACCAGGGTGTCAGCAAGCCTATCGAGCGGTAAATCGTGAATCAGCCAATGAAAAGTGCCTAAGGCACGGCCCACTTCGGTGGCGTGGGCAATATTTTGCACAGTATCGAAGCTGCGGGCCCGATCCACAAAGGTGAGCATTCGCCATAGCTCGCTGCCCTGGTGCAGGCAGTAGCTCTCTGCCACATCCAGATCCGCTTGCCCCCCAAGCTTTGGCAGTGGCTGGGGCAACAACCAACGACGGCCGGCCTCAAGCCCACCGGCCGCCAGCCGGGCCTGGCCATGGCGGGCTAGCACCAGCAGGTTGGCCATCACCAACTGCGGTTGCTGAAACACCTGGCTATTGAGCCGTTGCAGCACATAACGCCTGTCACCAGCGCCAGTAACCAAATAGGTGGTGTTGACGTTGCCATTGCCCAGGGGCTGCACCGCCTGCACAGGGCCCTCAATCGCAAAGCCCTCTGCCAGGGCGACCAGGTCTTGGTGTGGCAAAGTGGGATTCTTGGCTGGATTAATCTCCATTCTGCAACCCTCCAGCCGCACCGGCAGACGCAGTGCCCATAGATCCAGACCAGGGACTGGCGGAGAGGGCGAGGATGCCACTTAAGCCTAATTTACTAATGGTCAGCTCAAAGAATTACCTCAGACCTTGTTGCAGATCCAACAACAAGGTGAGCTGCTGCTGCGGATCTCATTCAGCGGGCCATGGGTTACTCGGCATTTCTCGAGGTGTCCCAACGAGGCCTAATCAACCGAGGTATTTTAATTCCCAAATGAAGTAGATTCAAATAATATAAAAAATTAACCACCGCAGGCTTCAGGGCAATAGCCGCCAGGGCAGGGTTTCACCGGCATGAAAGGGAACCAGGCCAGCTCCATCGCCAGTGGCGCCTGGGAAGTCCAGCAGCTTTGGCACGGGTTGGGGATCCCGCACCAGAGTAATTTTATCTGAATTCAAAGGCAAACCATAGAAGCGGGCACCAAATTCAGATGCAAAACCCTCCAAACGTTCCAGGGCCTTTTCCTGCTCAAATACCAGGGCGTAGCTCTCGATGGCATAGGGGGCATTGAAGATGCCCGCACAGCCGCAGGCCGTCTCCTTGGCGCTGCGCTGATGGGGGGCGGAATCTGTTCCCAGAAAAAACTTTGGATTTCCGGAAGTTGCCGCCGTTCGCAGCGCTAGACGATGCAATTCGCGCTTGGCCACCGGCAGACAATAAAAATCCGGGCGCAGACCGCCGGCAAACATGGCGTTGCGGTTAATGTGCAAATGGTGGGGGGTGATTGTGGCTGCCAGGTTATCGGGGCTGCCGCTGACAAAGTCCACCGCATCAATGGTGGTGATGTGTTCCAGTACCACCTTTAGCCCTGGATGGCGTGCCAAAAGCGGTGCCAGGTGGTTTTCGATAAACACTGCCTCCCGATCGAAGATATCGATGTTGGCATCTGTTACCTCACCATGGATGAGCAGCGGCATGCCGATGCGCTCCATGATGGCGATTACCGGGGTAATCGCCTCAATGGAACTTACTCCAGCAGCTGAATTGGTGGTGGCATGAGCTGGATAGAGCTTGCAGGCGGCCCATACCCCTTCGCTAAAGCCCCTCTCTATGGCCGCCCCATCGCTGGCATCGGTGAGATAGGCGGTCATCAGCGGCTGGAAGCGACTCTCCGCTGGCAGGGCCGCCAAAATGCGCTGCCGATAGGCCTGGGCTGCCGCCGGCGTGGTGATCGGCGGGTTCAGGTTTGGCATCACGATCGCCCGGCCAAACTGGCTTGCCGTGGCCGGAGCCACCGCCTTGAGCAGGGCGCCGTCGCGCAGGTGCACATGCCAGTCATCGGGGCGGCGCAGGGTGAGCTGCTGCAATGTGGGGCTAGAAGCACGATCCGGCCAGCCTGACAGGTGTGAGGCGCAAGCCTGTGCTGCCATGAACGCAGCCCAGGCCCTCGCTCTGTAGGTGAAGCTCCATCCCTGAGCTCCGGGGGGAGATAGCAGCAGCGATGCTTGACTGGCAGCCCCGCTGCCATTGGCGAAAGATTCACTGCAAAGTGGCGCAGTACTGCCTCTGATGTGACTAAATCAAAGACAGCAGGTCCTTGGTCGGCTCCCCTGCCGACTTCACTTCCCATGGCCCATTACCAGATCTTGATCGTCGGTGGCGGCGCCGCCGGCATCACCGCAGCGGCTCAGCTGAAGCGCGCCAGGCCAGAGTTGGAACTGGCAATTCTGGAGCCCTCCCAGCACCACGACTACCAACCGGGCTGGACCCTGGTGGGAGGTGGTGTGTTCAGCCTGGAGGAGACCCGTCGCCGCGAGGTCGATCTGATTCCCGCTGGCGTCACCTGGATCCGCGAGGGGGCGGCCAGCTTCAATCCCGCCAACAACAGCCTCACCACCAGCGGCGGCAGCCGGCTCAGCTACGACGTGTTGGTGGTGGCCACAGGGCTAAAGCTCCGCTGGGATGCGATTGAAGGGCTGCCGGAGGCCCTGGGCAGTGGCGGCATCTGCAGCAACTACTCCAGGGAGATGGCCGCCTACACCTGGGAGTGCCTGCAGGCTTTCCAGGGTGGCACGGCCCTGTTCACCTGCCCGCCGATGCCGATCAAGTGCCCCGGCGCTCCTCAGAAGATCGCCTATTTGGCAGATGATCTATTCAAACAGCGTCGGATTGCCGCCAAGGTGATCTATGCCACTGCCACTCCTGGCATCTTCGGGGTACCCACCTACGCCGCACCGCTGCGGGAGGTGGTAGCCCAGCGAGGGATTGAGGCCCGCTACAACCATGTGCTCAAAGCGGTTCGCCCCGCCAGCCGCGAGGCGGTGTTTCAGGTGAACGAAGGCGACAGCAGCAGGGAGGAGCTGATCGCCTATGAGCTGCTGCACGTGGTGCCGCCGATGGCGGCACCAGATGTGGTGGCCCAAAGCGAGCTGGCTGCGGCGAGTGGTTTCGTGGAAGTGGATAAACACACCCTCCAGCATCTACGTTTTGCAAACGTCTTCTCCCTGGGAGATGTCAGTGGCATGCCCAACTCAAAAACCGCGGCGGCTGTGCGGGGCCAAGCACCAGTAGTTACCGCAAATATTCTTGCGTTACTCGATCAAAAATCTCCGGTAGCAGCCTACGACGGCTACAGCTGCTGCCCCTTAATTACCGGCTACGGCAAGACTATTATGGCAGAATTCAATTACGAACAACAACCTACCCCTTCTTTTCCTCTAGATCCCACAAAGGAGCGCTGGAGCATGTGGTGGGTAAAGGTAAAACTATTGCCCTCACTCTACTGGAATCGCATGCTCACTGGAGCGCAGCATGAGCGACACTTCATGCCCTGGTCTCGCTGATCTGGGCGTTTCAGCAGCTGAGCTCGTGCATGGGGCAACGCTCCAACAGCTCAGCGCCACCACGGCCGTGGGTCCAAACCTCGGCCACCCCCTGGTCAGAAAACTGGAATTGAAGGCTTTGCAGCGGAAAGAGCACCCGCTCCAGGGTGGCGTGATGGCTATCGCGGCAGCGCAGCACCACCATGCGATCTCGCAAGTTGCAATACCTGCATGTCAATGACCTCACCAGTGACTTCACAACGATTCCGGCCCTGAGGCCCCGACTTCATTTATTGAACTTAGGTCGCCCGCCAGCGGATCTCCGCATTTGCGCCGCCGAGTTCCAGAATCTCTTCCGATTCGAGCCGAGCATCGCTGCACGAATTGCTGAAAGTTGCATTTTCACGTTTTGTGACAACCTCAGTTCCATCAGGCTAGTCCTATCCAAGTGCCTGCCCAAGCTCATTTCTCCGGGCCCAACCTAATCCAATGCGAGCCTTAAAACTGTGGAGGCCCTGCAAAAATCGAGCCAAAACCAATGAAACATTGATACCGCAATGGTCGTTAGCTAGCTTATCAGCAAAAATCTCAGAGATCAAAATCCTGGCGAAAATTAAAATATATTATCGAAGCAAACAATGAGACAAAGCATGGATAAAACTCAGGTTAAAATTATCTGAGCAGAATGGCACCGCGGCAATCACGGCACAGTAAATATATTTATCACAGAAGCTCGGTTTTACTCTCTTTGAGTTCCTTCCAAATCTTGCGAATCTCTGCATAAGCTTGTTCTTGGCTAATTTTGCCATTACCCTGCAGTGCCACAATTAGACCTACCCTATCGGCAAAAGTCTCAAGATTTTGGTGAAATGCCAATCGCTGTGGTGACCAGTTATTGCCGCGATAGCCCGAGTAAGCCTCCATTGGAGAGCGAATGCCCTCTTGATTGTCGTGGAGGTTATGTCCCTCGCCGCTTGCTTGGGAACTGGATGGGGGATTGGTGTCGTTCAAGTTAAACCAGAGGTTGGTGAGTTTTAGAAAATACGATGAGCAATGGCCTGGCGCATCACGAAAGATTAACGAAATTCACAGCTCAGGGCCAGTCTCAAAACCAAAGTGGGGTTTCACGCTCAAGGGCCACTCTCAAAGCTAAAGACCAGTCTCCCGTCTAAGGGCCGGTCTAAAAGCCAAAGGCAGGCCTCAAAGCCAAAGGCCAGTCTCCCGCCTAAGGGCCGAAGCGGCTGGTCCAAATTCCACTGAGTCGAGCAACGAGCATTATCTTAGTCAAGGGAGCTGTTGACAAGCGATAAGCCGAGGCTTGGAAGCGGGTATGCCGGCCTGACCAGGGCTAGTGCCAGGTGCCGACCGATGCAGGGTTTTGCCGAGGCGGAGGTGAATACAAATGACAAAGTTGCGGCGCCACCTGGAGACTGGCAACAATTGCTCCTCAGCTGCCGCCCAGCATTCAGTCCAGTAAAACTGCATGTATGTAAAACCGCGTATGAATGAACCTCCATAGGAGTGAACCGCGATGGAGCAGCAACAACAAATGAGTGATGAAAAGCTAACCTCAATCAAGCCTAGGGCCCAGGACAATGCCACTCCAGACGGGGGGCAGGGGTTCTGGGCGGATCTGGGTAGAAATGGACTAATTTCGGTCCGAGTGATCTAGAGCACCGACGAGCCGGGCATGTCGAGTCAAAATGAAATTATGAATCTGCGGTGCCCTGACAGGCCCGGACCTGTGGATGGACCGGTCGATTTTCCGGATTGCGAAGCTCTGGTTACCACAAGTGGCAGTCTGTCTGTTACTGCAGGCAGGCATTGCCACCGGCGGACTGATTTTACAACGCTGGATCGAACCTGAATCGACGTGTTTCGCCCAACCCCTGGTGCTCTGAATTCGCATTTGCTGGAGGAACGGCCAGCAAATTTGCCCAGTCAGCTATATGTTCACGGCGGGCGGCGTCCCACCAGTTTCAGTGTGGTGATCTTTGAACCAGCTGGGCCCCGCTATCAGTCGCTAACCAATCTCAGCCAGTTTCAGCAAATTGCCCAGCTGGGCCTACCCTTGTGGCTCAGGATAACTGGTCTATGGGACAAAGATCTAATTCGCGCTTGCCTGGCAGAGCTTGCCGTGCCAGAGATTTTGTTGCCACCCCTGCTGGAGGTGCCGCAAAGGCCTCGGGTGGACTGCCTAGGAGATGCCCTGCTGGTGGTGCTACACCAGCTCAGTTTTGCCCGCGATCCGAGCCACCTTATTAGTGCCCAGGTGGGGTTCTTACTACTACCAAACCTCCTGGTGACAGTTGAGGAGGCACCCACAGCTGAATCCTTCCCAGATCTTACCCATTGGCTAGTGGGACAATTGGGCTCCGTAGAACATCGAGATCTAGATGATATTCTACATTTTCTAGTGGATGAACTGCTTGATGCCCTATATCCAATGCTAGAGCAGATCAACAACCGTCTTGATGACCTTGAAGAAGTGGTGCTGCGTGATCCCGAGCCAAAGCACCTAAATCGCACTTTCCTTTACCGCAGTCATCTGCGCACAATTCGCAAACAAATTTGGCCACTTCGCCACCAGATTCACGTATTACTACGCCAGCAACAGCAACTCTTAGGACCGGAAGCCCTGGGAGGATTTCAGGAAATGGGCGAAATTGTAGGCATGCTTTTCGATAGCACTGATTTGCTGCGCAACCAATGCGATGCCATCACCCAAGCCTATGGTGCCAGCATCGGCAATCGCATGAATCAGATCATGAAAACTTTAACAATACTCACAAGCATCTTTGCGCCACTAACTTTTATTGCTGGAATTTATGGAATGAACTTTGAACACATGCCAGAGCTGCGCTGGCGCTATGGCTATGCAGCATGTCTTGTAATCATGACAATCGTGGCCACGGTGCAGGCCTTTTGGCTGTGGCGCCGCGGCTGGTTTCGCGATTGGACCGCTCCGCGCTGAGCGGTCAGGCCAGGCCGAATCTCTGGCTGGGGCCAGGCCAGGCCAGGCATTCAAGCCAAAGGCTCAGGGGTTCGGCGGCAGGACCCCAACCTCACTTCATAGCCCCGCATGGGGCGCATGGCCAATTGAATGTATCCTGGAATACATAGACCTGTGCCGATGGCGCTCGTAGTTGTCTGGTTATTCCTGTAAATTCCGAGCGCTTTCCTTTGGAAAGCCTTAACTATCGGTGTGAGGACCCCGATGAAACTGTTCCAGCAACTGCTGCTGGCGCCCGCGGCCCTAGGCCTCGTGGCTCCCCTGGCGGCAACTGCGGCCGATCTGCCCATGGCGTCGAGCACCGCATCGATCAACAGCTACACCCAACAGCAAGATCTGGATCGATTCCGCGCCTGGGAATCGCAGAATCAAGTTACCAGCATCAATCAATTCTCAGAAGTTAAGCCCACCGATTGGGCTTATCAGGCGCTGAGCAACCTGATCGAGCGCTACGGCTGCGTAGCCGGTTATCCCAATGGCACCTTCAAAGGTGGCCAGGCGATGACCCGCTTTGAGGCCGCCGCCCTGCTGAACGCCTGTCTCGATCGCGTCACCGAAGTGACCGACGAGCTGCAGCGCCTGATCAACGACTTCCAGAAGGAACTCAGCGTGCTCAAGGGCCGCGTTGACGGCCTCGACAAGCGCGTCGGCAA
>JBIKVR010000191.1:0-2611 GCA_044356735.1 Prochlorococcaceae cyanobacterium | reverse complement strand
TGCCCCCAGAGCTGTTGCCACTGATCGGCCAGCCCCGCCATCGCCACTGCGCCGCCCAGCTGCGCCAGGGGCTCGAGGGGGAGCTGTCCCAGGCGGCGCGGGCTCAGGCATTGGCGCTGCTGGGCCACCAGCGGGATCCCAGCGATCTGCCGCTGCTGCTGGGCCAGCTGCTCACGCCCCAGCCCCTGGCGGTGCGCCGTGGCGCCCTGGAGGCCCTGAGCCTGGGGCTCTCCTGCTGGCCGCGCCGGCCGCTGCGGGCCGCCTTGAGCCAGTTGGTGGGCGATCTAGATCCGGGGCTGGCGGGCCAGGCGGTGGATCTGCTGGCCCGCCAGCCGAGGGCTCGCCCGGCCCTGCTCCAGCTGGCTCGCCAGCCGCTGGATCCAGCCGTTGCCAGCCGCATCCAGCGCCGGCTGGCCGCCCTGGGGGCCAACCCCCTGGTGTTGATCGTGCATGGCCGCGCCGGGGGGGAACTGGCTCCGGAATGGCCCGTTTTGGCCAGGGAACTGGAGAGCCTTCGCGGTGCGGCGGTGCTGCTGCAGCCGCTCACCGCCCCGGAAGCGCTGCAGCCGGCCGAGCGGCCCTGGCCGCCGCAGGGGCCGATCACCCTGGCCCCCCTGTTGCACCTGCCCGGCGGCCATGTGCGCGATGACCTGCCCCGATTGGCGTCGGCCTGGCGCCGCCGCCGGCCGCTGCTGCGGCTGCCCTTTTTAGGGGCCTGGCCCCGGTGGCAACAGGCCCTGGCCGCTGAGCTGGCCTCGCTGATCGCGGTGCATGGAGCGCCCCTGCACCTGGGTTATCACCCGGTGCGGGGGCAGCTGCCGCAGCGCTACCTGGAGCATTTGGCCCGCCAACTGGGAACGGGCGTGGTGCTGGCTCCATACAGTGCAGCCCAACTACCCCTTGGCGCCCTGGCCCGCACCGGCCCTCCCTTAACCCTGGCCCTGGCTGCCGCCAACGAGGGCTCCCTGTTGCGGCGACCCGGGTTGCGTCGGGCGCTGTTGGAGCTGCTGGAGGCGCTGCCATGAGTCCGGGCACCGTCTATCTGGTGGGGGCAGGGCCAGGCGATCCCGAATTGCTCACCCTCAAGGCCTATCGATTGCTGCGGCGTTGCGACGCCCTGGTGTACGACGCCCTGGTGCCCCAGGCCCTGCTCGAGTTGGTGCCCGAGCACTGTGAGCGCCGCTTCGTGGGCAAAAGGCGGGGCCATCACTCCGTGCCCCAGCCCAGCACCAACGCGGTGCTGGTGCAATTGGCCCAGCAGCACCAGTGCATCGTGCGCCTCAAGGGCGGCGATCCCTTTCTGTTCGGCCGCGGCGGTGAGGAAGCCGCCCACCTGGCGGCCCATGGCGTGGCCGTTCAGGTGGTGCCTGGCATCACCGCCGGCATCGCCGCTCCCGCCTACGCGGGAATCCCGATCACCCATCGCCAGGCCGGCTCCTGCGTCACCTTTGTTACCGGCCACGAGGAAATCGATAAGCAGCGCCCCGGCGTTGATTGGCGCGGCCTGGCCCGCAGCAGCGATGGTCTGGTGATCTACATGGGACTGCACAACCTGCGCCGCATCAGCGAGGAATTGCAGGCGGGCGGCCTGGCTGCCGACACCCCCGCCGCTGTAATCCAAGAGGGCACCGTGAAGGGGCAAAGGCTGCTGATCAGTTGCCTGGGCCAGCTGGCGGATCAGGTGGAGGCCGAGGATTTCAGTTCGCCCTCCATCGTGGTTGTGGGCCAGGTGGTGCTGCAGCGGGTGGCCAGCTGCGCTCCGGCGCCGGCCGATGCCTCGATGCCGCTGCCCCTGCCTTCCTAGGGGCCTGCCTTCTTAGGGGCCCTGGCTTCCCGAGGGGCCCTGCCTTCCCAAGGGCAATTGCCCTACTCCAACTGCAGCACGCCCCGGTTGCGGCGGCGACGTTCCTGGTCCTCTGCCTCCAGGCGCACCAGACAGTCGCCCTGGGGCACCAGCAGGCAGCTCACATAGTCGGAGGCGGCCACCAGGGCGGCTCGGATGGCCTTGGCCGCCGGGGTGCGCTCGGCCTGGGCACTGCTGGTGCCAAAACGCAGGGTGCCGGCGGCACCGGTGAGGGCCTGGCCCGTACGGCCCATGTTGGGGGCCGCAAACAGGGCCAAGCCGGCCGCCGGCCAGAGGCTGATGCCCGTTTGGCTTGCACCAGCCACACTGCTGGCCCGGCCCTCCACCGTGCGGCTGCCCACCAGCTCACCGCTGCGGCTGTCCACGACGCGGATATCGATGGCCACGTAGTCCCTGGTTTCCAGTTGCTCATTGCTGGTGCCAAAGCCCAGCAGGCCAAAGCTGCTGCCCCCTCCCTTGCTGGCCACGTTGGAGTCGTAGGAGCTCACCGTGCCGAGCACGATGTAGCGAGCGCCGCGCAGGCCGCCCCGCCTGGCGGTAGCGGCATTCTTGGGCACCAGTCCCAGCTCCGCCAGCTCTTGCTCCGAGAGCACCTGCTTCAGTTCGGAGCGCTCCACCAGCTGCAAAGTGCCGCTGGCCTGCAGCTCATTGGCCAGGGCCGCCGCCAGATCGGTCGCCACCGGCCCCTGCCACCACCAGGTCCGCTGGGTCACGCTGTTTTTGAAGTCCGGCACCGACACCGTGGGC